>JANXXS010000331.1 GCA_025350505.1 Burkholderiales bacterium | reverse complement strand
TCACGACTTGGTCTTGGCCTCGACGTCGATCGTGCCCGGATCGACAGTGCGTGCCGTGCTGACCTGCTTGGTCGGCGAGGCCGGATCGTCGGGCGCGGCCGTACCGTCGCGAACGCCGTCCTTGAAGCCCTTGACGGCGCTGCCCAGGTCGCTGCCCATGTTCTTCAGCTTCTTGGTGCCGAACACGAGCACGACGATGAGCAGGACGATCAACCAGTGCCAGATGCTGATGGAACCCATGGCGTTCTTTCGCAGAGGAATTGCGGCGGATTCTAGGTCAGCCCTTCGCCCACGGACGCGGACCGCCCATGACGTGGACGTGGAGGTGCGGTACTTCCTGACGTCCGTCGGCGCCGGTGTTGACGAGGGTGCGAAAGCCGTTCGTCACGCCCAGCTCGCGCATCAACCGCGGCGCCAGCGCCATGATGCGGCCGAGCATCGCGGTGTGCGCCTCGCTCACGTCGTAGAAGCTGGCGATGTGCTCCTTCGGAATGACCAGCACGTGCACCGGCGCCCATGGCGCGATGTCGAAGAAGGCGAGCAGCTCGTCGTCTTCGAAGGCCTTCTTGCTCGGGATCTGGCCGGCGACGATCTTGCAGAAGACGCAGTTCGGGTCGCGGTTCATGATCGTTTCAGGCCGGGACCGGCATCGGCCTGCGGTCGGCGAACGCCAGCCAGCCACGAATGAATCGGTACAGGTACCACAGGCCGATCAACAGGTAGGCAATCCAGCCGGGGATGACGAGGATCCAGAGCGGGGCGGCCAGAACCAGCCAGAGCAGGGTGAACCAGAAGCTGCGCGCCTGCCATCGGAAGTGGCTGCGGAAGAAATCATTCGGAAGGTCGGCGCGCTTGGCGTAGTTCAGGATGATCGCGATCACCGAGAAGATGCCCGCCGAGAACCAGGATGCCGTATGCAGCGCGTACATCACGTGCGTCAGCATCGTCAGGCCCTGATCTTCGGGCGTGTCCGTCACCACGATGTCGTTCATAGGTCCTTCGCCTCTCTCGATTGCATCTTGCGGGCCGCGAATTCCTCGAGCCCCGAGAGGCCCTCGCGGCGCTCCAGCTCGGCCAGCACGTCAGCCGGCGCGAGGTCGTGCTGCGCCAGCGCGATCAGGGTGTGGAACCAGAGGTCGGCGACCTCGGCGACGATGCGCCCGGCGTCGCCGTCCTTGCAGGCCATGACGACCTCGGTCGCCTCTTCGCCGATCTTCTTCAGCACCGCGTCCTCGCCCTTGGCGAACAGGCGCGCCACGTAGCTCTTGTCCGGATCGCCGGCGCGGCGCGTCGCGATCACCGCGGCCAGGCGGGCGAGGGTGTCGTTGGAAGGCGTCGCTTCAAGGTTCATCGCGTGGCTATCTGTAGATCGCTTCGGGATCTTTCAAGACCGGATCGACGGTCTGCCAGGCGCCGTCGCGATAGAGCTGGAAGAAGCACGAGTGGCGGCCGGTATGGCAGGCGATCGCCGGGTCGCCGGGCGCCGCGCTCGTCTGTTCGACCTTGAGCAGGACGACGTCGTTGTCGCAGTCGAGGCGCAATTCGTGCACCTTCTGGACGTTGCCGCTCTCCTCACCCTTGCGCCAGAGTCTGCCGCGCGATCGACTCCAGTAGACCGCCTCGCCGAGCTCGGCGGTGCGCGCCAGCGCCTCGCGGTTCATGAAGGCGAACATCAGCACGTCGTTCGTACCCACCTCCTGCGCGATCGCCGGAACGAGCCCGTTCGCGTCCCACTTCACCTCGTCGAGCCAGCACATCGGTTCAGTGTAGCGGCGGCCTCAGGGATTCAAGTGGGTCTTGCCGGTGAAGCCTTGCTCGGCGGCGAACCACTCGAGCACCGGCAGCGTTCCCGGCAACACCGGTGCGACCTCGACCGGCAGCCGCTGCCAGGCCATCGCCTGGCCCTCGCGCATCTCGAACTCGCCGCTCCACGCGTGCACCTTGCAGAAGTGGAGCCGCACGCGCGCATGCGCGTAGTCCATCAAGGTCACGTTCCAGGGCTCGGCGGCGCCGATCGTGATGCCGAGCTCCTCGTGCAGCTCGCGGCGCAACGCCGACTCGACCGATTCGCCGACTTCGAGCTTGCCGCCTGGAAATTCCCAGTAGCCCGCATAGACCTTGCCGTCGGGGCGCGAGGTGAGGAGAAAGCGCCCGTCGGCATCGATCAAGACGCCGACGGCCACGTCGACCGCCGCGCGCGTCTCATCGCCGCTCACGCGTGATGCCTTCCCGCGTAGTCCTTGGCGAACTGGAACGCCACCCGCCCCGAGCGCGAGCCGCGCTCGAGCGCCCAGACCAGCGCCTCGGCCCGCGCCGCAACGATCGCCTTGGCATCGACCTGGAACGATCGCAGCCACTCGGCGACGATGGCCAGGTACTCGTCCTGGCTGAACGGATAGAAGCTCACCCACAGGCCGAAGCGCTCCGAGAGGGAGATCTTTTCCTCGATGACCTCGCCGGGATGAACTTCGCCGTCTTCGGTGTGCCGGTAGCTGAGGTTCTCCTTCATGGTCTCGGGCAGCAGGTGGCGGCGGTTGCTGGTCGCGTAGATGAGCACGTTTTCCGACGACTGCGCGATCGAGCCGTCGAGGATCGACTTCAGCGCCTTGTAGCCCGGCTCGCCCTCGTCGAACGACAGGTCGTCGCAGAAGACGATGAAGCGCTCCGGCCGCTCGGCGACGAGGTCGACGATGTCGGGCAGGTCGACCAGGTCGGTCTTGTCGACCTCGATCAGTCTCAGCCCCTTCGGTGCGAACTCGTTCAGGCAGCCCTTGATCAGCGAGCTCTTGCCGGTGCCGCGCGCGCCGGTCAGCAACACGTTGTTGGCGGCGTGGCCGGCGACGAACTGCTCGGTGTTGCGCAGCAGCCGGCCCTTCTGCGCCTCGACCTCGACCAGCGAGCCGAGGCGGATCGTCGCGACGTGGCGCACCGGCTCGATCAGCCCCGAGCCGCCGCGTTTGCGATAGCGAAAGGCGATCGAGGCGCTCCAGTCGGGTGCCGCGAGCGGATGCGGCACGACCGCCTCGATGCGCGCAAGCAAGGCCTCGGCGCGTTCGATGAGATGCTGCAGCGACGGCGATGACGACATGAGGTCGGATTGTGGCGCGACCGCGCCGGTGCCTAGGCGGCGCAGCGCTCGCCGGCCGGCGGCATCGCCGCGACGACATCGTCGCCAACCGCATAGATACGGTCCGTCGCACCGGCGCGGATCGGATGCATGCCGGTGAAGGCGCCGAAGGCGGGCAGCACGCCGACGTCGTCGCCGAACCAGAAGCAGGGCAGGCGCAGATGGTCCCAGCCGCGGCTGCCGAGTCCGATGCACGGATGCAGGTGGCCGGCGAGCACGTACTCGCCCAAGCGGCGCCGCGGGTGATGGCACAGGGCGAAACCGTCCTGCGCGAGCGGCTCATCGACGACGCGAATGCCGAGCGCAGCCGGCGGGTCGCCGGCCCGGTCGTCGTGATTGCCGCGCACCAGCACGAGATCGAGCGCGCGATGCGCGCCGCGCCACGCGGCCAGCGCGGCGAGCGTCGCCGGCGCATGGGCGCGCGCCGAGTGCAGGAAGTCGCCGAGAAAGACGATGCGGCGAGCACCGGTGCGCGCCACCAGCGCGCTCAGTGCGGCCAAAGTTTCGGTCGTGGTGCCGCGCGGCACCGGCACGCCGAGGGCGCGAAAGCTCACCGCCTTGCCGATGTGCGCATCGGCGACGAGCAGCGTGCCGCTCGCGGCGATGAAGGCCGCCTTTTCGGGCAGCAGGGTGAGCGGCCGGCCGCCGGCCAGGATCGTCGTCACGCTCACTGCACGAACAGGCGCAGCGCGACGTCGAGATGCTCGGTGGGGCTCTTGCGAAAGCCCGAGCGCGCAAAGCGCTGCAGGCGGCCGATCGCGAACGACGTCAGTGCCGAGGCCTGCGCGCTCGCGTCGACGGTGGGCGTGGCCGCGCCCGCCGCTTCTGCGCGGGCGCGCAGGGCGACGCGCAGCTGCGACTCGATGCGCTCGAAGAACTGGTTCATGCGCGTCTGCAGGCGGTCGTTCTCGAAGACCAGCGCGTCGCCGACCATGACGCGCGTCATGCCCGGGTTCTTTTCGCCGAACTGCAACAGCACGAGCAGGAGCTTTTGCACCTGCGCGTCGGGGCTGGTCTCGCGCTCGACGATCTGGTTGACGAGGGTGAACACGCTTTGCTCGATGAATTCGATCAAGCCCTCGAACATCTGCGCCTTGCTCGCGAAGTGGCGGTACAGCGCCGCCTCCGAGACGTCGAGCTTGGCGGCGAGCGCCGCGGTGGTGATGCGCTCGGCACCGGGCTCCTGCAGCATGGTCGCAAGCGTCTCGAGGATCTGCACCCTGCGCTCGCCCGGGCGCGGGCGCTTGCGCGCCGGCGGCGGCAGGGAAATAGCGAGCGGCGGAACGAGCGCCGAAAGCAGCGGTGCGGCGACCTCGACTTCATCCTCTCCCGCGGGGTCGCCGGGCGTGCCGGCAGGCGGGTCGGAGGGAAGGGTCATGGGGCTTTGACAAGCTTGCGAAGCGAACCGATTCTGGCACACACATATGCCGGTTTATGACCTCTTCGCGGTCCTGTTGCAGTGTTGCCGAGACGCTGGTTCGTGCCGCCCAGGCGCAGGCCGCCGGTGCCGCCGCCGAGGTAGCGCTGCATCCAGACGGTGCGCATGCCGAGCGAGCGTGCCGCCTTCAGATGTTGCAAAGTGTCTTCGACGAGCACGCAGCGCGACGCCGGCACGCCGAGCCGCGCCACCAGACGGCGCAGCATGCGAGCGTCGGGCTTGGGGCGCGGCATGCCGAACATCGTCATGTCCTCGATCGTCACCACCGCCTCGAAAAGGTGCGCGAAGCCGAGCCGGTGCAGCACGCGCATCGCGTAGTCGCGCGGCGCGTTGGTCAGGATGATCTTGCGACCGCGCAGCCGG
>JANXXS010000414.1 GCA_025350505.1 Burkholderiales bacterium | reverse complement strand
CGTCCAATTTCATAACCAGCACCACAGTTGCAAGTACCGTCAAGTTGCCTGAAATATGTCTCTCGCAAACGTTTACTGTCTGTCTCATTGTCTGTTCTCCTCGTCAATGCGTTTGTCAATTCCTTCTTACATCCTTAGTATACACCCTATCAGATAGAGTGTCAAGGGGTTTTGAGTAAATAGTTGAAAATAATCGAAAATAGTCTTCATTGTTGCAATTAGGACTAGTACGTGCTACAATCAAGCAGACACAATTACAGCCGGGAGTTGCCAGCATGAACACTGAATCCATTATTAGGATAACGCCTCCTGACGATGTCATTGAGCTTGTTGTCCGTGCGCTGCGTACGCAGTTGGCGTCTCTTGAGATTGAGAACAGGTGTCTCAAGGAGCGCGAACAATACCTCCGTAACCACTTCGAACAACAGATCAAACTGCGTGACACACAAATCGATAACCTTAAGCTTCAGATCAAAGAAATTGCTCCACCGCAAAAACAGGTAGACAAAGAGTCTAAAACCGTGTAGTATAGCTATGTTTGCACTCTATCAACACGCCTCGCCGCGATCTTTCCGCACAGGAGTAGTCCATGAGTCAGTCGAAGCGATCGGTTGAAAATGAAGAGCGGCGCGAAGCCGTTCTCTGCTGTCTCCAACAGGGTATGACCTCACGTGAGGCGGCACGACACCTGTTTGTGTCTCATACCACCGTCAACAACGACAGGCGCTGGCTGAGGGCGCGGGCAGAAGAGATGCGGGAGGGTATGGCATACCTCACGATCTCGATCAAACGCACAGGGCGCATACAACAGATCGCCAACACCACCCTGATTCAGGCGATCCAACGGCTCGAGCAGCGGTGCACCTATCCTCGTCACGCAGACAACAGCACGGACTAAACTATTTACAGTGTTCACTTGACACAAGTTTCCACTCTGTGTTATAGTGTTTATAATCTATAATTCTCTTTCTTAAAAAAAATCAAAGGGCAGATTGCGTCTCATCGTAGATGAGACCTTCTGTCTATGTTGTATGCCCGACTTTCACCGAGTCGGGCATTTGTCTGTTAGAGGAGTCGTGTCTATGACGACGGGTACGCGCACAATGATGACCGCGTGGGTTATCGAAAGTAAAACCGGTCAGTACATCGGCGAGCAGGATACGCTTATCGGTAACTACATGGGCTGGGTGTCCGATCACCGCACTGCGCTGCGTATGGCACGTAGAGAGGACGCTGAAGCCCTCCTGCGTATCTGTCGGGGCGGGTATGAGGGATTCGACGCACAGGTCAAAGGCGTCTGCGAGCACGGCTGGTATCGGGGCTGAGGTGAGGTGTTGGCGTACACAGAAGATCAAAAAGCCGTCGCGCTGGCGATGCTTGCCGCTACGCGGAACAATGTCAGCGAGGTATCACGCAAATGCAAAATACCCGGCACGACGCTTCGCCACTGGCTTAAAGGCGACTATATTAAAATCGATATTACCGAAAAGGGTGACATAAAAAAAGCCTTGCTGGCTGATCAGTTGGAGCAACTGGCATATTCGCTGGTCTCTTCCATTGACGCGGACAAAATAGGGGAAGCCGCGCTCCAGCAGATCGCGACGAGCCTGGGCATCGTGATCGACAAAATGCGACTCCTGCGGGAGCAGCCCACTGCGATTACCGCAGGTACGCAGACGTTTCTAAACGACTTATCTGATGACGAACTCGACAGACGAATCGCAGTCGCTGAAAGCCGAAAAGCTCCGTCGCTACTATAGGGACGATCCCTATCTGTATGCCAAAGACGTGCTGCATATCGACTGGTGGTCTAAACAGATCGAAATCGCCGAGGCACTGATTGAACACAAGCGCGTGTTCGTTAAGGCAAGCCACTCCATCGGTAAATCGTTTCTGGCTGCCTCGCTTGTGCACTGGTTCTTTGATTGTTTCGCGCCTGCCATCGTGCTGACGACCGCGCCGACGAAAGATCAGGTCGTAGACGTATTGTGGAAAGAGGTGCGCCGTCAGTGCCCACCGCAATCGAAACGGTTCCTGCAGCCCAAAGCGCCCCGCATGGAGCTGTCTGAATCGCATTATGCGGCAGGCTATACCGCCGCCAGCGGAGACGCTTTTCAGGGCAGGCACGGAAAAAACGTGCTGATTATATTCGAGGAAGCCGTCGGCATCCCCTACGAATATTGGGAAGCCGCCGAAGGCATGATGACCAACCGGGAGTCGTGCTACTGGCTCTGCATTTGCAACCCAACCGACACGAGTTCGCAAGCCTATATCGCTTCCGAGCAGAGCGGTAATTTCCACACGATCAGCGTGTGTGCCCTCGATCACCCGAACATTGCGGCAGAGCTTGCAGGCGAACCGATCCCGTTCCCCTCTGCGGTGAGTCTGGGGTGGGTGCGGGATCGAATCAAGGAGTGGTGCGACCCGATCAGCAAGGAAGACTTTCGCGCCGGTGATTTCGAGTTTCCGCCCGGCAGCGGAAAACACTATCGACCCGGTGGGCTCTTCGAGGCG
>JANXXS010000231.1 GCA_025350505.1 Burkholderiales bacterium | reverse complement strand
GGTAGCCGGCGCCTTCGATCGCCTCGCGCGGGAAGGTGTCGTCGGAGGTCTTGATCTCCTGAAGGCAGGCGATGTCGGGCTTGGCTTCGGCGAGCCATTCGAGCAGGCGGGGCAGGCGGCTGTGGATGCCGTTGACGTTGAAGGTCGCGATCTTCATGGGCGGAGGCAATTCGTCATGAGCGAGCATAGCGGCGCGGCACCGCGCAGCAAGGCCGCCCCGTCACGCCGCTGCGTCGAGGCGCGCGAACGCCGCCGCGATCGGCGCGACCTCGCGCGGCCGCACGACGCGAGCGAGCTCGCGACCGTCGACGAGGAACACCAGCGTCGGCCAGAGTTTGACGCCGAAGGTGCGGCCGAGCCGGCGGCCACCGCCGTCTTCGATCTTGATGTGGCGAACGCCTGCGTGCGCGGCGAACGCAGCGGCGATGCCGGGTTGGGCGGCGCGGCAGTGGCCGCACCACGAGGTGCCGAACTCGAGCATGGTCGGGCCGGCGAGCGCGTCGATCTCGGCGCGCAACGGCTCGGGCTCGGTGAACTCCTTGCTCAGTCCCATGACGGCGCCCGGTGGGCTCTCCTGGAATCGCCGCTGCGATGCGGCGGCGGCCGTGGCGTGATTCTCGCGGAGGGGCGCGCTACGGGCGCGGAATCGGCTTCCGCTTGCTTTCGGCGTCGGCCAACGGGCCGGTCACCACGTCGGAGATCGACTTGCCGATCGAATCGGCGACGCTTTCGTCGTGCGGCACCACCGGCGGATGGCGCCAGGGCTCGGCGTCGTCGTCCCAGGCACGCTCGGGTTCGGGCGGGCCATTTGCTGGAGACTTGTTCATGGCAGGAAATCCTCGTAGTGTCGTGCAGGAAGGCGGCAATCCGCATTCCCGCGCTCGCGAAACGTCCCGGCTCCGGCGCGCCTCGGTGTTCGCCCGCGTCGCGCTCGGCGCCGCGCTCGTGTTTCTGCTTGCGCTGGTCACGCATCCGTGGTGGCTGGCGCAATTGCTCGGCGACTACCTGAGCAAGACCTCCGGGCGCGAGGTCCACTTCGATTCGGTGCGCGTCGGCCTGTCGACGTCGCTGTCGCCGGTTGTCGTGCTGCAGGGCGTGCGCATCGCCAACGCGCCGTGGGCCGACACCCGCAAGCCGTTTGCGGCGGTCCAGCAAGCGGCCTTCCGGTTCGCCTGGCGGCGCTTCGAGAATCGTTGGGTCGTCTCGCACCTCGTGCTGCGCGACGGCGAGGTCAATCTGGCGCTGCAGGCCGACGGCCTGCGCAACTGGCGCTTGCGCGATCCCGAAGATCGCGGCCCTGGCCGCTACTGGTTCTTCGCCCTCGAGCCGCATCGCGCCAGCCTGAGCTTCGTGAATACCGGCATCGACCTGGCATTGAAGACGAGCGCCGGCGACCTGATCGCCGCGCCCGCCGATGCGACGCCGGCCGAGCCGCTCGTCAACCGGATCGACTTCGACGGTGCCTTCCGCGGCCTTCCGTTCAAGGGCAGCGTCGCCACCGGCGCGGTACTGACTTTCATGGAGACCGACCGCTGGTTTCCGGTGCGAGGCGGCGCCGAGATCCAAGGCGCCAAGCTCACTCTCGACGGCCGCGCCGCCAACATCTTTCGCGCCACGCAGATCGATGCGCAGGTCGCCGTCGACGGCAGCTCGCTGGCTGCGCTTCATCCCTTCGTCGGCCGCCGCTATGCCGAGCCGCGCGCCTTTCGTGGCGAGGGCCGCCTGCATGCCGGCGCCGGACGCTACGCGTTGAGCGGCGCGCGGGCCCGCATCGGCGGCACCGATCTCGCCGGCGACCTGGCCTGGTCGCGCAAGGGCGAGCGGCGCGCCGTCGCCGCCGACCTGCACAGCGACTCGACCGATCTTGCCGACCTGTTGTGGCTGGCCGGACGCGGCACGCCCGCGAGCACCAAGGTCGCCGCAGCCGTCGCTCCCGCCTCGGCCGCGAGTGGTGCGCACGTCGCCGACCACGATGCCTTCGCCGCCGCGCGTGACCTCGATGCCGACCTCCGCTTCGATGCGCGTCGCCTTCACGTCGCCGCGTTGCCGGCCTTGCAAAGCCTGAAGGCCAGGGCGATGCTGGCCGACGGCGCACTGTCGGTCCCGGCCTTCGACGCGGGCTGGGCCGGCGGCCATTCCACCGGCACCGTCGCGCTCGA
>JANXXS010000224.1 GCA_025350505.1 Burkholderiales bacterium | reverse complement strand
CTCGAGCTCGGAGTCGGTGCTGCCGCGGATGATGGCCAAGATGGAGAACCTGGGCGCCAAGAAGTCGGTGGTCGGCCTGGTCATCCCGACCGGCTATTCGTTCAACCTCGACGGCACCTCGATCTACCTGACGATGGCCGCGGTGTTCATCGCCCAGGCGACCAACACGCCGATGACGATCGGCCAGCAGATCACGCTGCTCGCGGTGCTGCTGCTCACCTCCAAGGGCGCGGCGGGCGTCACCGGCAGCGGCTTCATCGTGCTGGCGGCGACGCTGTCGGCGGTCGGCCATGTGCCGGTCGCCGGTCTGGCACTGATCCTCGGCATCGATCGCTTCATGTCGGAAGCGCGGGCGCTCACCAACCTGGTCGGCAACGGTGTCGCCACGGTCGTCGTCGCCAAGTGGACCGGCGATCTCGACACCGCCCGGATGCAGCGACAGCTCGACGGCGAAACCGACGTCGAGGCCGAAGCGCCCGAAGTCGTGCTCGACGCGACGACGGCGCACCTGCCGGTCTAGGGCCGCATCGCGCGTCGCAGGTCGCGCCGCGCGCCGCTCTAGGCGAAGCCGGCCTCGGTGCGCGGCCGCTCGGCTGCGGCGTCGGTCAGCGCCGGTCCGCCCGGCTCCGGCGAAGGGACCGGCGCGGCCGGGAAGCGGACCGTGAACAAGGCGCCCGGACCGGCCTCGCCGGCGCGTGCCGGCGCCGTGTCGCGTCGTCGATCGTCGGCATCGCCGAGCGTGATTTCGGCGCCGTGGCGGATCGCGATCTCGCGCACGATGGCCAGGCCGAGGCCGGAGCCGTCGACGTCGGTGCCCAGCGAGCGGTAGAAGGGCCGGAACACCTGCTCGCGCTCGGCGATAGCGATGCCCGGGCCGGAGTCCTCGACCTGGAGCACCACGACCTGGCCGAACGGATCGTCGATGACGCGCACCGTCACCGCGCCGCGCCGCGGCGTGTAGAGCAGGGCGTTGTCGACCAGGTTGCGCACCAGCTCGCGCAGCAGCACCGCGCTGCCGAGGATGCAGGGCCCGGCCGACGCCGAGCCTGCACCCGTCGCCGCCGGCCCTTCGAAGCCGAGGTCGATCTGCTTGTCGAGCGCCCGTGGCACGAAGTCGCGCACCGTGTCGCGCGCCAGCAGCGCCAGGTTGACCGTGCCTTGCCGGGCCGCGTTTTCCTCGTGCTCGGCGCGCGCCATGGCGAGCAGCTGGTTGACCATGTGCGCCGCGCTCTGGCTCGAGCGCGCGATCTGGCGCAGCGACTCGCGCAGCGCCGCCGGGTCGTGCTGGCCGGCCTCGATCTCGCGCCCGGCCAGCTCGGCCTGGGTGCGCAGTCCGGCCAGCGGCGTCTTCAGCTGGTGCGCAGCGTCGGCGAGGAAGTGCTTCTGGGCGCGGATCGATTCGTCGAGGCGGGCGAGCAGGTGGTTGATGGCGCGCACCAGCGGCGCGACCTCCTCCGGGATGTGCCGCTCGTCGATCGGGCTGAGGTCACCGCTCGAGCGGCGCCGGATCCGCTGCTGCACCGCGTGCAGCGGCTCGATGCCGCGCGCCAGCGCCAGCCAGATCAAGAGCACGGCGAGCGGCAGGATCACGAACTGCGGCAGGATCACGCCCTTGACAATCTCGGTCGCCAGGCGGTTGCGCTTGCCCAGCGTCTCGGACACCTGCACCAGCGGCGCGCCGATGCCGGCCCGGTCGACGCCCGGCACCCACATGTAGGCGACGCGGACCCGGTCGCTGTCGGCCTCGTCGTCGCGAAAGCGGACCTCGCCGGGGGCGGCGTGTTCTTCGTCGGTGGCGGTGGCGAGGAGGACGCCGCCGCTCAGCACCTCGCCGCCGGCGCCGCGCACCTGGTAGCGGGTGTCGTCTTCCTCGTCGGGGCGCAGCGCCTCGGCGACGCGTGGCGGCAGGACGAAGCCGACCAGGCCGCGCTCGGTTTCCGACTGAAGGGCCACCTCGCGGCCGAGCAGGCGGACCTTGGCGGCGAGCTCGCGGTCGAAGGGCTGGTTGGCGATGCCCTGCGCGACCAGCCAGGTCAGGCCGACGCTCATCGGCCACAGCACCAGCAGCGGTGCCAGCATCCAGTTGAGGATCTCGCCGAACAGCGAGCGTTGTTCGCGCCAGCGCGTCATGGTGGGCGAAAGGATACGCGGGCCGTCAACCAGCCGTCATCCTGAGCGGAGCGAAGGATCCCGGCTTGCCGTTCGCGACGAGATTCTTCGCTGCGCTCAGAATGACATGCGGCTGTTTCAGGCGGCGATGCGCTCGAGGCAGTAGCCGAGGCCGCGCACGGTGGCGATGCGGACGTTGCCCTGCTCGATCTTCTTGCGCAGGCGATGCACGTAGACCTCGATCGCGTTGTTGCTGACCTCGTCGCCCCATTCGCAGAGACGCTCGACGAGCTGGTCCTTGCTGACGAGGCGGCCGGCGCGTTGCAGCAACACCTCGAGCAGGCCGATCTCGCGCGCCGAGAGCTCGACCATCTGCTCGTTGATGTAGGCGACGCGGCCCGTCGCGTCGAAGCTGAGCGGGCCGTGGCGGATGACGTTCGAGGCGGCGCCCAGGCCGCGCCGCGTCAGCGCCCGCACCCGCGCTTCGAGCTCCTGCAGCGAGAACGGCTTGGCCATGTAATCGTCGGCGCCGAGGTCGAGGCCCTGCACGCGCTGCTCGACGCTGTCGGCGGCGGTGAGAACGAGCACCGGCGCCTTCGAGCCGCGCGCGCGCAGTCGCCGCAGCACCTCCAGGCCGTGCAGGCGCGGCAGGCCCAGGTCGAGAATCAGGAGATCGAACTCGTGCGCGGCGAGGGCGGCGTCGGCGTCGATGCCGTTGCCGACCTGGTCGACCGTGTAGCCGGCGCTGCGCAGCGAGCGCAGCAGCCCGTCGGCGAGAACCTGATCATCTTCGGCGATCAGCAGGCGCATCTGGCGGCGGCCGGTTGGTGAGGGAGATGGAGCGGGCCGGGCAGGGCGGCCCGTGGCCTCGCCCATCGGCGGGCGCCAGCTTCGCTCATTCTAGGGAGTGCGCAAATATCGAACAGTGGCTACTGTACAAACATCCAGCTATTCAGGATAATTTCCACACCCTCAGGAGCCCGCCCATGGATACAGCCGTCAAGACCCTCAACACCGAAAAAGCCAAGGCCCTGCAAGCCGCCCTGGCGCAGATCGAGAAGCAGTTCGGCAAGGGCACGATCATGCGCCTCGGCGTCGGCGAGGTGATCGACGATATCGAGGTCTGCTCTACCGGCTCGCTCGGCCTCGACATCGCCTTGGGCGTCGGCGGCCTGCCGCGCGGCCGGGTGGTCGAGATCTACGGCCCCGAGTCGAGCGGCAAGACCACGCTCACGCTGCAGGTCATCTCCGAGATGCAAAAGCTCGGCGGCACCTGCGCCTTCATCGACGCCGAGCACGCGCTCGACGTGCAATACGCGCAAAAGCTCGGCGTCAACCTGCAGGAGCTGCTCATCAGCCAGCCCGATACGGGCGAGCAGGCGCTCGAGATCGTCGACGCGCTGGTTCGCTCCGCCTCGGTCGACCTGGTCGTCATCGATTCGGTGGCCGCGCTCACGCCCAAGGCCGAGATCGAAGGCGAGATGGGCGATTCCTTGCCCGGCCTGCAGGCGCGCCTGATGAGCCAGGCCCTGCGCAAGCTCACCGGCGTGATCAAGAAGACCAACACCATGGTCATCTTCATCAACCAGATCCGCATGAAGATCGGTGTCATGTTCGGCTCGCCCGAAACCACCACCGGCGGCAACGCGCTCAAGTTCTACGCCTCGGTCCGGCTCGACATCCGGCGCATCGGCTCGATCAAGAAGGGCGAGGAAGTGATCGGCAACGAGACCAAGGTCAAGGTCGTC
>JANXXS010000201.1 GCA_025350505.1 Burkholderiales bacterium | reverse complement strand
GAAGAAGCACGGCCAGGCGGCGAGCCTGCGCCACCTCGTGCCGGCGGCCTTCGTCGTCGCCCTCGGCGTCTGCACGATCAATGCGGTGGTCGGCATCGGCGCCTGGCCGTTCTTCGTGCTGGTGGCGAGCTATGCGCTCGTCGTCGCGGCGATGAGCGCCGCGGTGCTGCTCGCCAAGCCGCAAAGCGCGGCGGTGGCGCGGCGCGTCCCGGCGGTGATCGCGACGTATCACCTGGCCTACGGCATCGGCACCCTGGTCGGCGCCTTCGACGCGCTCACCGACCGATCGCCGCGCGATCGTTTCTCGACCTTGACGCGATGAGCGACCTGCCGGACGGCCAGCGAGCGGCGACCAGCGAACCCGACGCGGTCCGCGCGCGCTACGCACGCCGCGCCGCCCACGACGACCGCTACAGCCTGACCCGGCCCGCGGCGCTGATGGCGATGCAGGAACGGCAGCGGGCCCTGCTGCGACTGTTCGCGCGGCGCGGCTACACCGACCTGTCGGCATTGCGTCTGCTCGAGGTCGGCAGCGGTGGCGGCGGCAACCTGCTCGAGCTGCTCGTGCTCGGCTTTCGCCCCGAGCTCCTGGCCGGCATCGAGCTGCTGCCGGAACGGCACGTCGCGGCGCGCGGTCGCCTGCCGGCGGCGCTGACCTTGAGTTGCGGCGATGCGAGCACCGCCGCAGTTGCCGAGGCCAGTCTCGACATAGCGTTCGTCTCCACCGTCTTCTCGTCGCTGCTCGACGACGCCTTCCAGGAGCGCCTGGCCGATGCGATGTGGCGCTGGGTGAAGCCGGGCGGCGGCGTGCTCTGGTACGACTTCACCGTCGACAACCCGAACAACGCCGACGTGCGTGGCGTGTCGTTGGCGCGGATACGGTCGCTGTTCCCGGCGGCACAGGTGGAGCATCGTCGCGTCACCCTTGCGCCACCGATCGCGCGCGCCGTATGCCAGGTCCATCCCGCTCTCTATCCGGTCTTCAACACCCTGCCGGCGCTGCGTACGCACGTACTGGCCTGGCTCGGCAAGCGCGGGTGATTCCCGGCAGCGTAGAATCATCGCATCGATGCATCATCGCATCACGCGAGGAACCTCCTCTTGCGGACCACGCTTGACATCGACGACGACCTGATGGCCGCGGCCAAGGAACTGGCGCAGCGCGAAGGGAGCAGCGCCGGCAAGGTGGTGTCGCGCCTGTTGCGCCAGTCGCTGACAGGCACCCACGCACCGGCGGCCAGGGCGCCCGGCCGCCAGCGCGCCGTCGCCGGATTCCGGCCGTTCCCGGCCCGCCCCGGCGTGGTCGTGACAGACGAGGACGTCAATGCCTTGCGCGACGCCGAGGGCATCTGATGCGGGCACTCCTGGACGTGAACGTCCTGGTCGCCCTTCTGGACGGCGCGCATCTGCATCACCGGGCCGCGACCGAATGGTTGGCTGTCAACGTCAAGAAGGGATGGTCGTCATGTCCGTTGACGCAAAACGGGTGCGTCCGAATCCTCTCTCTCCCGGCGTATCGGAACGCGCAGACTCCCGCGGCGGTGGCCGACCGGCTGAGCCGTGCCACGGCGGACAGGAGCCATGCCTTCTGGCCGGACTCGGTGAGCGTGCTCGACCCGGATCGCTTGCGCTGGGATCACGTGCTGACCTCGCGCCAGATTACCGACGTCTACCTGCTGGCCCTCGCCGTCGAAAGAGGCGGACGCCTGGTCACGCTCGATCGAGGTATTTCCATCGGCGCGGTGCCTGGAGCGACCGCGAAGAATCTGGTCATGATCGGTGCTGAATCGGTGTCGAAATGAGCTTGCCCTTCCTGCCCTTCGCCCGCCCCGAGATCGGCGAGGCCGAGATCGCCGAGGTCGTCGACACGCTGCGCTCGGGCTGGCTCACGACCGGGCCGAAGGCAAGGCGTTTCGAGGAAGACTTCAGCCTCTATCTCGGCGACGCGAGCCTGCATTCGGTCGCCGTCAACTCCGCCACCGCCGGCCTGCACCTCGCGCTCGAGGCGCTCGGCATCGGTCCGGGCGACGAAGTCATCACCACCACCCACACCTTCACCGCGACCGCCGAAGTGGCGCGCTACCTCGGCGCCGACGTCAAGCTGGTCGACATCGACCCGGCCACGCTCTGCATCGACGCCCACGCTGTCGAGGCGGCGATCGGACCGAAGACGCGCGCCATCCTGCCGGTGCACTATGGCGGCCGCGCCGCCGACATGCAGTCGATCCTTGCCATCGCCAAGCATCATGGCCTGGCGGTGATCGAGGATGCGGCGCACGCCTTGCCCACGACCTGCGGCGGCCAGCTCGTCGGCACCCTCGCATCGGAGGCGACCGTCTTCAGCTTCTATGCCAACAAGACGATCACCACCGGCGAAGGCGGCATGGTCGTGACGCGCGACGCCAAGCTCGCCAAGCGCATGGAAATCATGCGTCTGCACGGCATGAGCCACGACGCCTTCGACCGCTTCACGGCCAAGGTGCCGAGCTGGTACTACGAGATCGTGGCGCCCGGCTTCAAGTACAACCTGCCCGACATCGCGGCGTCGGTCGGCATCCACCAGTTGAAGCGCGCCGACGCCTTCCGGCAGCGCCGCGCCGAGATCGCCGCACGCTACGACGCCGGCCTGGCCGGCCTGCCGCTGCTGACGCCGCCGCACGCCGCGCCCGGCGACCAGCATGCCTGGCATCTCTATCCGATCCGCCTCGGCGACGACGCGGCGATCGGCCGCGACGCGCTCGTCGGTCGCCTCTACGTCGCCGGCATCGGCTGCAGCGTCCACTACATCCCGCTGCACCTGCAGCCCTACTGGCGCGACCGCTACGGTCTCGAGACTCGCTCGTTCCCGCATTCGCAGCGCGCCTACGAGCGGATGCTCAGCCTACCGATCTACACGCT
>JANXXS010000408.1 GCA_025350505.1 Burkholderiales bacterium | reverse complement strand
GAAGCGGTTCTTGATCGCCCGCACCAGGCGAAAGCTCGAGTGCGTGTCGCCTTCGAAATAGAGCACGGTGTCGACGATGTGCTCCATGACGCGCGGCCCGGCCAGCGCGCCGTCCTTGGTGACGTGGCCGACCAGGATGATGGTCGTGCCGCTCGCCTTGGCCAGCCGCGTCAGCTGTGCCGCGCACTCGCGCACCTGCGCCACCGAGCCCGGCGCCGAAGTCAACGCCTCGCTGTAGACGGTCTGGATCGAATCGACGACACAGACCGCCGGTTGCTCGACCGCTATCGTCGCCATGATCTTCTCGAGCTGGATCTCGGCCATGACGCGCACCGCGCTGCCGGCGAGACCGAGACGGCGCGAACGCAGCGCCACCTGAGCGCCGCTTTCCTCGCCGGTGACGTAGAGCACCTTGACGACGCGCGACAGCGAATCGAGTGCCTGCAGCAACAGCGTCGATTTGCCGATGCCCGGATCGCCGCCGATCAGCACCACGCCGCCGGCGACGATGCCGCCGCCCAACGCGCGGTCGAGCTCGTCGATGCCGGTCGGCAGGCGTTCCGCGTCGGCCGACTCGATCTCGGACAAGGTCGCCACCGACTCGGCCGGCGTGAGCCCGCGCGACGGCACCGAAAAGCGGTTCTTCGCCGCGCCTTCGGCCACCGATTCGACGAGCGTGTTCCAGGCGCCGCAGCTCGGACACTTGCCCTGCCACTTGGGGCTCGTGCCACCGCACTCGGTGCACGCGTAGATCGATTTCTCTTTCGCCATGCGTCGATTGTCGACGCCCTCGCCTCGCTCAGGATGTGCCGCGCCTCATGCGGCGCTGAAGTTGCCGTGAAAGCCGAGCGGCAGCCAGTACGGCAGAGCGGCCTGCGCGATCGGCCCATCGCTCACATGGCGCGCCTCGAGCACGTTGACGAACGTCACCTTGCGCTTCGCGTCGAAGGTCGTGCCGACCAGCCAGGCGTCGAGCTCGCCCGAGCCGCGCGGCTTGGGCACGACGATGTGCTCCTCGACGACCATGCGCTCGCCGTAGTCGTGGCGGTCGACCTTGCCGGTCTGCAGGTCGCGCAGCTGCACGCCGTGGAAGAGGGCGCCGTGCCGGGCGGAATGGTCCTTCCACGACGTGGCGCTGGCGACGTGGCGCGTCGCCGCGCCGATGCGCCGCGGGTCGACGCGCGGGAACTCGACGACGCCGGGCAGCGCCTCGACGCTCGCGCGTCCTGTCTTCATGTCGAGCACGGCCGACTGCAGCGTCGCGCCCGGCGTGCCGAGAACGTGGCCGGCGACGAGGGCGACCGCACCGTGGATCAGGAACTCGTGATCGGCCGCGCCGACGAAGCCGAGCGCGATCGAGCCGTCGCGCCGCTCATGGGCGTTGGCGACGTGAAAGACCATCTGCGCCGGCATCTCGAAGACGCGGCGTTCGCGGATGTCGTCCTTGTTCATGACCAGGATGCGCAGCGGCTCCTGGCGCTGGAAGTCGAAGGCCTGCTCGGGCGTCGCGCCCTTGGCTATTGCCCCGTAGTTCATCTTCACCGGCGGCAAGGGCAGGACGATGTATTGCGCGGTGATCGCGACGTCGTGGGCCATGCCGTTCGGGTACGGCGACTCGCCGACCTGCACGCCGGCGAGCTTGCCCGTGGCATCGATGTGCCAGACGACGATCTTGTCGCCGAAGCTGCCGATGTTCCAGAGATGGCCGGCCGCATCCAGCTTCGGGTGCGCCGAGAACGGCACCTGCTCGAAGCCCTCTTTCCAGGTCACCGGCCCGAGCGTCGAGAGGTCCTTCGGGTCGAGCGCGTAGGCCGAGCCGCCTTCCCACATCGCCAGGACGCGGCCGGCGTGCTCGATGGCGTTGGTGTTGGCGACGTTGATCGAGTCCGGGCCTTGCATCGGCGCTTCGCTCTGGATGCCGGTGCCGAAGGTCGGGTAGAGAAAGCGGCCGGCCTCGCGCTCGGCGGCGAGCTTGGGCGTGCGCACCAGCCTGCCGACGTGCGAGACGCCGCGGCCGGAGAAGGTGAACTGCTGGACCATGCCGTCGCCGTCGAACCAGTGGTGATAGCGCTGGCCGCTGCGCTCGAACAGGGCCGGGCCGTTGCGGTAGAAGCGGCCGCGCAGCTCGGCCGGCCAGCGGCCGGTGACCGTGAGCGATTCGCAGAGCAGGTCGGTGCGCGACGGATCGTGGTCGTCGAGGCCTTTGAACGGCGCGAGCCAGGGCGCGTCGGCAACGGCGGCGTCGAAGGCGGCGCCTTCGTTCGGCGACGGCGCGGCTGTCGCGAGTCCGGGCAAGGCGGTGGCGGCACCGAAGGCGCCAAGGGTGAGCAAGGCATCGCGGCGATTGATCGTGGCCGAGATATTCATGGCGCGTTCTCCTGGGTCCGGTGTCACTTCGAAAGCTTGACGACGATGGTCGTGCCGTCGAGCGGCACTGCGGTCGCCTCCCAGGTCGGCGCCGCCATCGCCGCCGGCTTGCCCGAGGCGCCCCAGGGCTCGGTCGGCATGCCGAGCACGTTGGCGTCGAGCTTGCCGTTGCCGTTGAGATCCTGGAACAGCGTCAGGGCGACGCTGCTACCGGTCAGGCCGCAGAGCGGAAAGGTCATCGTCGCCGCGGTGCCGGGACGCATCTGCAGCGCCGCCACCGGCGCCTTGCTGCTGAAGCCGGTCGCGTCGGCATAGGCGGCGACCATCAGCATTCCCTGCTCGGGCCGGACGTTCTGCACCTCGACGTTGGCGCAGGTCTGTGCCTGGGCCGGGTGAACCGTCATGACCAGGGCCGAGAGCACGGCGGCGACGGTGACCGTGGCGATGGAAGACAGGCGGTGTTTCATGATGGCCTCGCAGTCCCGTTGAGTGGCGATGGCGCGACTCTAGGAACGGCCCGCCGACGCGGCGATGACCTTGCGACAAAGCGCCCGGGCGCGGCGCCAACCGTCTTTGCCCGGCGCGAGCTGCGCCGGCGCTGCCAGTCAGTCGACGACCTTGGCCCGGCCCGCTTTCACTTCGGCGCGAACGCCCTTGGCCTCGAGGCGGCGCCGCTT
Source organism: Burkholderiales bacterium (assembly GCA_025350505.1). Classification (GTDB taxonomy): domain Bacteria; phylum Pseudomonadota; class Gammaproteobacteria; order Burkholderiales; family Burkholderiaceae_C; genus Schlegelella_A. The sequence continues at coordinate 1,897 of JANXXS010000408.1, read as the reverse complement.
CGAAGCCCGCGTCGGCCGGGTCGGCTTGCGCACCAGCGGCACTTCGGCTGCGCCGGCGACGAGCGCATTGAGACGCGCGAAGGCGTCGCGCCGGTTCAGGTCCTGGCTGCGATGACGCTGCGCCTTGATGACGAGCACGCCTTCGTCGCTCAGTCGGCGATCGGCCATGGCGAGCAGGCGCACCTTCACGGCCTCGGGCAGCGACGAGGCGGCGACATCGAAGCGCAGGTGCACGGCGCTCGACACCTTGTTGACGTTCTGCCCGCCCGCACCCTGCGCACGCACCGCCGTGATCTCGACTTCGGACTCGTCGACGACGACGGGTGCTGCGCTCATCGCAGGCCGACGACGCGCACCGGCACGCGCGGCGCGCGCGCGCACATCAGCTCGTAGCCCACGGTGCCGGCGGCGTGCGCCACCTCGTCGATCGACAGCACGGCGCCGTTGTCGGCCACGCCCCAGAGCGTGGCGACGCTGCCAACCTGCGCCTCTGGCACCGGCGTGAGGTCGACCGTGATCATGTCCATCGAAACACGGCCGACGATGCGCGTGCGCACGCCGTCGAGGAGCACCGGCGCGCCGCGCTCGTTGCCGCCCGGGGCGACGCGCGGGTAGCCGTCGGCATAGCCGCAGGCGACGACGCCGATGCGCATCTCTTGCGGTGCGGTGAAGCTCGAGCCGTAGCCGACGCTGGCACCCGCGGCGAGCGTCTGCACCGCGATCACTTCGGCGCGGAGGCTCATCGTGGGCGCCAGGCCCCAGTCGTCGGCGCTGTGCGCCGGGTAGTCGGGGGAAGAGCCGTAGAGCAGGATGCCCGGCCGCACCCAGTCACCCGCCGACGCGGCCAGGCGTGCGCCGAAGCGCAGCGCCGCCGCACTGTTGCAGATCGATCGTTCGCCCGGCAGCTCGGCGGTCGCGGCTTCGAAGGCGGCCAGCGATGCATCGATCGATGCCGGATCGAGCGCGTCGGCATTCGCGAGGTGCGTCATCAGCGTGATCCCTCTCACCTGCGGCAAGGCGTCGAGGCGCAGCCACGCGCCGCGATAGGCTGCAGGCGCGAAGCCGAGCCGGTTCATGCCGCTGTTGCACTTGAGGAAGACGTGCTGCGGCTGACCGGTCTTGTGCGCCGCCAGCCAATCGATCTGCGCCTCGTGGTGCACCGTGTGCCAGAGGTTCAGGCGCGAGCAGGTGTCGAGGTCGCGCGGGCCGAAGCAACCCTCGAGCAGCAGGATCGGGCCGCGCCAGCCGAGATCGCGCAGCAGTTCCGCTTCGGCCGGATCGAGCAGGGCAAAACCGTCGGCGCCCTTCAGCGCGGCGTAGACATTGCCGATACCGTGACCATAGGCATTGGCCTTGACCACCGCCCAGACCCGGGCGCCCGCGACCGCGCCGCGCGCCACGGCGAGATTGGCCGCGAGTGCATCCGCGTGGACGAGCGCTTCGATCGGGCGCGGCATGCGGGAATTCTGCCAGTCGATGAGCCGGCGGCGCGGCGCCGGCTCGAGCGTCGAAACCCGCGTGCTATAACCGCCGCCGCAGGAGACACGGGCGGATACAAGTCCCCCAACGCCGACATACGAAGCGAATGAAAAAAGGCTTCTACACGATCATGTCGGCGCAGTTCTTCAGCTCGCTGGCCGACAACGCATTGCTGGTGGCGGCCATCGAAATGCTCAAGATGAGCGGCGCGCCCTCCTGGCACATCCCGGCGCTGACGCCGATGTTCGCGCTCTTCTACGTAATCCTCGCGCCGCTCGTCGGCGCCTTCGCCGACGCAGTGCCCAAGGGCAAGGTCATGTTCGTCTCGAACGCGATCAAGGTCATCGGCTGCCTGATGATGCTGTTCGGCGCCAACCCGCTGCTCTCGTACGGCGTCGTCGGCCTCGGCGCGGCCGCC
>JANXXS010000163.1 GCA_025350505.1 Burkholderiales bacterium | reverse complement strand
GAAGAAGCTCGACGCCGAACTCGGCAAGGCGACCATCGTCAACGTCTCGTGCGCGCGGCTGATCCGCGTCGACTTCATCGCCGCCGGCGACCTGCTCAACTGGGTGCTGGCGCGGCGCGCCGAGAACCGCAGCGTCAGCTTCATCGAGGCGCACCGCATGGTCGCCCTTTTCTTCGGCGCGATGGGCATCAACGAGCACGCGACGGTCAAGGTGCGGACCGTCTGATCCGGGGGGCTCGGCATCGGCCCGGCTTGAACCCGGCCGGCCGCGTCACAATCTGCGGGCGATGGAAAACTTTCACGGCACGACGATCGTCAGCGTGCGCCGCGGCAACGTCGTGGCGCTCGGCGGCGACGGCCAGGTCACGCTCGGCAACGTCGTCGTCAAGGCGACAGCGCGCAAGATCCGGCGCCTCCATCACGACAAGGTACTGGCCGGCTTTGCCGGCGCCACCGCCGACGCCTTCACCCTGTTCGAGCGCTTCGAGGCCAAGCTTGAGAAACACCAGGGCAACCTGGTTCGCTCTGCCATCGAGCTGACCAAGGAATGGCGCACCGACCGGGTGCTGCGCCGGCTCGAGGCGATGCTCGCCGTCGCCGACCGCGAGTCCTCGCTCATCATCACAGGCAACGGCGACGTGCTCGAGCCCGAGTACGGCATCGTCGCGATCGGCTCGGGCGGCTCGTTCGCCAGCGCCGCGGCGCGCGCGCTGCTGCAGAACACCGAGCTGGCGCCGAAGGAGATCGTCAAGCGCTCGCTCGAGATCGCCGGCGACCTGTGCATCTACACGAATCAGAACCACACGATCGAGACGCTCGAATGACGAACACCGCGGCCATGAAATCGAGCATGACGCCGCAGGAGATCGTCTCCGAGCTGGATCGCCACATCGTCGGCCAGTCCGGCGCCAAGCGCGCGGTGGCGATCGCGCTGCGCAATCGCTGGCGGCGCCAGCAGGTCGATGAAGCGATGCGCGGCGAGATCACGCCGAAGAACATCCCATGATCGGCCCGACCGGCGTCGGCAAGACCGAGATCGCGCGCCGCCTGGCGCGGCTCGCCGACGCGCCCTTCATCAAGGTCGAGGCGACCAAGTTCACCGAGGTCGGCTACGTCGGCAAGGACGTCGACTCGATCATCCGCGACCTGGTCGACATGGCCGTCAAGCAGGAGCGCGAGACGGCGATGCGGCGCCAGCGTGTGCGCGCTGAAGACGCCGCCGAAGAGCGCATCCTCGAGATCATCGTTCCGGGCACCCGCGCCGAGTTCGGCCTCGCCCCCTCGCCCTCGGCCGACAACACCGCCCGCCAGGTGATGCGAAAGCGCCTGCGTGAAGGCGCGCTCGCCGAGCGCGAGATCGAGATCGAGGTCGCCGAGGCCAGGCCCTCGATGGAGATCATGGGCCCGGCCGGCATGGAAGACATGACCGAGCAGCTGCGCGGCATGTTCGCCAACATCGGCGGCGGCAAGAAGAAGGCACGCAAGATGAAGATCGCCGATGCGCAGAAGGTCCTCGTCGACGAAGAAGCCGCCAAGCTCGTCAATGACGACGAGGTGAAGGCGAGCGCGCTCGCCAATGCCGAGCAGAACGGCATCGTCTTCATCGACGAGATCGACAAGGTCGCGTCGCGCTCCGAGACGCAAGGCGCCGACGTGTCGCGCCAGGGCGTGCAGAGGGACCTCTTGCCGCTGGTCGAGGGCACGACCGTCAACACCAAGTACGGCATGGTCAAGACCGACCACATCCTGTTCATCGCCTCGGGCGCCTTCCACCTCGCCAAGCCGAGCGACCTGATCCCCGAGCTGCAGGGGCGCTTTCCGATCCGCGTCGAGCTCGGCTCGCTGTCGGTCGACGACTTCGAGGCGATCCTGACGCAGACGCACGCCAGCCTGGTCAAGCAATACACGCTGCTGCTGGCCACCGAAGGCGTGACGCTGGAGATCGCGCCCGGCGCGATCCGCCGCATCGCGCAGATCGCCTACGACGTCAACGAGCGCACCGAGAACATCGGCGCACGCCGCCTTTCGACGGTGATGGAGCGGCTGCTCGACGAAGTGAGCTTCGACGCGCCGAACCGTGGCGGGCAGACCATCACCATCGACGCCGCGGCGGTCGATGCCAAGCTCGCCGACCTGGCGCAGGACGTCGACCTGTCGCGCTACATCCTCTAGCGGCCTGCTCCCTCTCCCGCCTGCGATAGAGGGCGGGGCTGAGGGCTTTCAGTCGACGAAGACCGGTTCGCAGCGAACCTCGGTCTTCACCGAGTTGGCGATGAAGCATTCGTCGTGCGCCTCGTGGTGCAGGCGCTCGATGTCGGCGCGGGTGGGCAGGTGCTCGCCGGAGAACTCGACTCTAGGATGCAGGACGACCACCGTCATCGCCAGGCGACCCGCGGCGTTCTTCGCGAGCAGGCCGGTCGCCGCGTCGGCATAGCGATCGACGCAGAAACCGTCCCGCGTGGCGAGCGAGAGAAACCACAGCAGGTGGCAGCTCGACAGCGAGGCAACGAAGGCCTCCTCCGGATCGACTGCGGCGGCGTCGGAGTACGGCAAGGGCACGACGTGCGGCGACGACGATCCCGGCAGCTCGGCGCCGCCGTCGAAGCGCAGCAGGTGGCGCCGGCTGTAGCGGTTGGCGAGGAAGTCCTCGCGGCTGGACGCGCCGCGGGTCCAGATCGCTTCGGCGGTGTGATGGGCCATCAGGTCTCCCCGTCGTGCGGCTGCGGTGCCGCGTCGAAGCGTCGTTGCCAGTGCTCGAAAGGCACCCGCGCCGCGTTGCACACATAGCTGATCGCACGATACCAGCCGGCCAGAACGAGCAGCTCGATCAGCTGCTCGGCATTCCACTCCGATTCGAGCTCGCGCCACAGCGCGTCGCCGATGTCGGCCGAGGCGTCGAGCTCGTCGACCATGCGCACGAGCAGGTGATCGCGCGGGGCAAGCGACACCGCGTCGCTGGATCCCGAGGCGATGGCGATGGCGCGAATCTGGGCTTCGTCGAAGCCGGCCGCGGCGGCGAACGCGGTGACGTGGACTCCCCATTCGTATTCCGCGCCGCAGCGCGCCGTCACCCGGTCGATCACGACCTCGCGATCGCGCAGCGAGAGCGTCGAGCCGCGGCCGAGGAAGTGGGCGCCGAACGCGGAGGCACGGTCCGAGAGCGCGGCGTTGCGAGCAATGACGCGGAACAGCGCCAGCGGTTCCGGCGCGCCGGGCGGCGTCATCTTCGCCAGGCGCTGCGCCGTCGCCTCGTCGTACGGCGGCGCCAGCGGCGGGATACGGGGAAGGCGTTCGCCGTCTGCTACGGTTTTCATAGCACACAGTGTACTGCTATCATTTTCGTAGCGCAACAGGGTCCGACGAGATGACGAAAGTCAAGCGAATTCCATTGCCCGGCAGCCGGGTTCGCGGCTCGATCAGCGGCCGCCCGGTCATGGCGTTGTTCGACCTGCTGGGGCGCCGCTGGTCCTTGCGCATCCTCTTCGAGCTGCGCGACGGAGCGCAGAATTTCCGCGCCCTACAGGCCAGCGTCGAGACGATCTCGCCCTCGATACTCAACACCCGGTTGAAGGAGCTGCGCGAGGCGATGCTTCTCGAAGCCGGGCCCGACGGCTACGTGCTGACCGGTCCGGGTCGGGCCCTGCTCGAACGCCTGTTGCCGGTCGCCGCCTGGGCGAGCGAGTGGGCCGCAATGCTGGCGAAGACGGCAGCGCTGCCGCCGCTCAAAGGGCGAGCCGCTTCGACTGCAGGTGCAGCAGTCCGTCGAAGATGAGCGTGTCGACCATCTCGACCGGGTGCTCGGTGATCGCCGCCAGCTTGACCGCGGCGCCGCCGCCCATGAAGAGCGCCGGCGCCTCGCCGCTTCGCTTCTGGAGCTTCTGATACATGCGGTCGACGGCGCCGGCGATGGCTTCGGAGCCGCCGCTCATCAGCGCGTCGCTGGTGTTGGTGGGAAAGTCGACCGCTTCGCCGGTCGGCGCCTTGAGGCCCGCGGTGCCCATCTCGAGCGCGCGCAGCATGAGCCCGAAGCCGGGCAGGATCAGGCCGCCGAGAAATCGCCCACTGGCATCCAGGGCGTCGACTGTCACGGCGGTGCCGACCATGACGACGAGCACCGGCTTCGGCGCGCCGCGCCCCAGGATGCGCTGCCGCGCGCCGATGAGCGCGACCCAGCGGTCGACGCCGAGCCGGTTCGGGTGCTCGTATCCGTTGGTGACGCCGCCGGCCGAGGCCGAACTGACGACCCAGCGCGGCTCGACATCCCAGATCTCTAGCTGGGCTTCGGCGCGCCGGCGAATCCCTTCACCGGCGACGATGCTGCCGAGCATGCTCGAAGGCGCGGGCAGATCCTTCCATTCCGTCTCGGCCAGGTCGTCAATGGCCTCGAGGAACACCGCGCCGTGATGAAGCGGGCCGGCGCCCGGCCTGGGCGCGCTGTAGAGCGCCCACTTGAGCCGCGTATTGCCGATGTCGAGGGCGAGAAAGGCCATGGCCGGCGCCCGATCAGGTCATCTTGCCGACGCTGCGCTGCACGTCGCAGCCGGCGATGCGCCAGGACTTGTCGGGCTGGCGCTCAAGCCGATAGATGGCAAGCCAGAGCCCGCCGCTGGCGTCGGTGAGGTGCACGCCCTGCAGCAAAGTGCCCTCGACCCATTCGGGATTGAGAAAAACCACCGACGCCGGTCGGTAGACGACCGGATACCCGGCGCGCACCATCTCCATGAAGCGGTCGGGGGTTCCGAACATCTCGCGGATCGACGGCGCCGCGTACGAGAACGCGCGCTTGGCGTCGTCGGCGGCAAAGGCCGAGAGCTGCGCCTCGACGACGGCGCGAGCAGCCCGGGCGTCGTCGCCGGCGACGCGCTCGGCGTGCGCCGCCGGCGCGGCGAACAGAGCGCACGCGGCGGCGAACAGAAAGCCGGCGAAGGCGCGGTTCACGCGGGTCATGGCAACTCCTCGGGCTAATGCGAGCAAGCGACTGTAAAGCGAGAGCGCGCGGGCCGCCTGCGGCCCGGACGGGCCACGGCGCTACACTTGTAATTGACGTATACGTCAATTGGCGTCGGCCCGTCAGGGCGGCGCCCCAGCGGCGGCGGAGACAACGTGGCGAAAAGTAAAAACAGCGCGCGCCTGGCCGACTTCCAGTTTGCCGGGGCAGCGGTCGGTGCCGGCGGGGCACGTGGCCGCCGATCGTTCGATCTGTCGCGCATCGATCCCGACGCCAGGCCGTTCTCGTCGGGCGACAAGGCCGCCGACAAGGCCGCCCTCGGCGCGCTCGCGATCGAGCTCGACAAGCTGCAGGACCTGCTCTACGCCGACCGGCGCTTCAAGCTCCTGGTCATCCTGCAAGGCACCGATACCAGCGGCAAGGACGGCACGATCCGCGGCGTGTTCGGCCAGATGAGCGCGCTCGGCGTGCACACGGTCGCGTGGAAGGCGCCCTCCGAGGAAGAGCGCGCCCACGACTATCTCTGGCGCATCCACCAGAAGGTGCCGGCGGCCGGCGAAGTGCTTCTGTTCAACCGCAGCCAGTACGAAGACGTGCTGGTGCCCGTCGTCAAGGGCTGGATCACCAAGGAGCAGACAAAGCAGCGCTATGCCCAGATCAACGACTTCGAGCGGATGCTGGTCGAGACCGGCACGGTCGTCCTCAAGTTCATGCTCCACATCTCCAAGGAAGAGCAGCGACTGCGCCTGCAGGACCGGCTCGACGACCCGACCAAGCACTGGAAATTCGCGCTCGGCGATCTCGACGCCCGCAAGCAGTGGGACCAGTACCAGGCGGCGTACGCTGCCGCCGTCGCCGCCACGGGCACGACCTGGGCGCCCTGGACCATCGTTCCGTCGAACTCCAAACTGCACCGCAACCTGATGATCGCCAACATCGTCAAGAAGGCGCTGACGGATCTGAAGCTGTGCTACCCGCCGGGCGACCCGGTGCTGTCGAATATCCGTGTGCCCTAGGGCCCTGCGAGAGACCGAGATGACCGAGCTGTCTGCCGACTACAAGGCGCTGGCGCAATACCGGCCGACGCACAAGGTGCGCTTCGTCACCGCGGCCGCCCTCTTCGACGGGCACGACGCCGCCATCAACATCATGCGTCGCATCCTGCAGGGCATGGGCGCCGAGGTCGTGCACCTGGGCCACAACCACTCGGTCGAAGAGGTCGTCACGGCCGCGCTCGAGGAAGACGTGCAGGGCATCGCCATCAGCTCCTACCAGGGCGGCCACGTCGAGTACTTCAAGTACATGGTCGACCTGCTCGGGGAACGCGGCGGCGCGCACATCCGCGTCTTCGGCGGCGGCGGCGGCGTCATCGTCGCCAGCGAGATCGACGAGCTGCAGGCCTACGGCGTCGAGCGCATCTACAGCCCCGAGGACGGGCAGCGCATGGGACTGGCCGGGATGATCGGCGAGATGATGATGCGCTGCGACGTCGACCTTTCGCCCTACGCGCCGACCACGCTCGACGGCATCCGCGGCAGCAGCCGGCCGGCCCGTCGGGCGTTTGCGCAGTTGCTCACAGCGATCGAGAACCGAGCCGCGGCGCCGGCCTTGCTGGCGGAGCTGCGCGGCGCGGCGTCGACGCTGACGACGCCGGTGATCGGCATCACCGGCACCGGCGGCGCCGGCAAGTCGAGCCTCACCGACGAGCTGATCCGCCGCCTGCGCCTCGACCAGCGCGACGCACTGCAGGTCGCGGTGATCTCGATCGACCCGTCGCGGCGCAAGAGCGGCGGCGCCCTGCTCGGCGACCGCATCCGCATGAACGCGATCGCGCCGTGGGACGACGGCCCGCGCGTCTTCATGCGCTCGCTGGCGACGCGCGACTTCGGCTCCGAGATCAGCGCCGCGCTGCCCGATGTGCTGGCGGCGGTGAAGGTCGCCGGCTTCGACCTGGTGATCGTCGAAACCTCGGGCATCGGCCAGGGCGACGCGGCGATCGTGCCGCTGGTCGACGTGCCGATGTACGTGATGACGCCCGAGTTCGGCGCCGCCAGCCAGCTCGAGAAGATCGACATGCTCGACTTCGCCGAGTTCGTGGCCATCAACAAGTTCGACCGCAAGGGCGCCGCCGACGCGCTGCGCGACGTCGCCAAACAGGTGCAGCGCAACCGCGAGGCCTTCGGCAAACGGCCGGAAGAGATGCCGGTGTTCGGCACCATGGCCAGCCGTTTCAATGACGATGGCGTCACCGCGCTCTACCAGGCGCTGCTGCCGCGCCTCGTCGCGCTCGGCATGCCGGCCGAGCCCGGCAGCCTGCCGCGAGCCACGACCCGGCACAGCACGCATCAGGTGGCGATCGTTCCGGGCGCCCGGGCGCGCTACCTGGCCGACATCGCCGATGCCGTGCGCGGCTACAAGAAGCAGGCGCTGGCGCAGGCGCGCCTGGCGCGCGAGGTGCAGCAGCTGCGCGAAAGCGCCCGCATGCTCGTCGAGGCGAACCCGGACAAGACGAACGCGGTCGGCGCAGTGAAGGGTCTGGCCGACGCGCGCGAAGCCCGGCTCGACGCCAATGCGCGCCGACTGCTCGCCGGCTGGCCGGCGTTGCAGCGCGCCTATGCCGGCGACGAGTACGTCGTCACGGTGCGCGGCCGCGAGATCAGGACCGCGCTCGTCCATACCACGCTCTCGGGCAACAAGATCAGGAAGGTCGCGCTGCCGCGCTACGAGGACCACGGCGAGATCCTGAAGTGGCTCTTGCTCGACAACGTGCCGGGCTCGTTTCCCTACGCCGCCGGCACCTTCGCCTTCAAGCGCGAGAACGAAGACCCGACGCGCATGTTTGCCGGCGAAGGCGACGCCTTCAAGACGAACACGCGCTTCAAGCTGCTCTCGGCCGGCATGCCGGCCAAGCGTCTCTCGACCGCGTTCGACTCGGTCACGCTGTACGGCAACGACCCGGCGCTCCGGCCCGACATCTACGGCAAGGTCGGCAACTCGGGCGTGAGCATCGCGACGCTCGACGACATGAAGGTGCTCTATTCCGGCTTCGACCTGACGAGTCCCAGCACGAGCGTGAGCATGACCATCAACGGGCCAGCGCCGACGATCCTGGCGATGTTCATGAACACCGCGATCGACCAGAAGCTCGACGCCTTTCGCGACGAACACCAGCGCGAGCCGACGGCCGCGGAAGCCGCCGACATCGCCGCCTGGGTCAAGCAGACCGTGCGCGGCACGGTGCAGGCCGATATCCTGAAGGAAGACCAGGGCCAGAACACCTGCATCTTCTCGACCGAGTTCTCGCTCAAGGTGATGGGTGACATCGCACAGTGGTTCGTGCAGCACAAGGTGCAGAACTTCTACTCGGTGAGCATCTCCGGATATCACATCGCCGAGGCCGGTGCCAACCCGATCAGCCAGCTCGCCTTCACGCTCTCGAACGGCTTCACCTTCGTCGAGGCCTACCTCGCGCGCGGCATGAAGGTCGATGACTTCGCGCCCAACCTGAGCTTCTTCTTCTCGAACGGCATGGACCCCGAGTACACCGTGATGGGCCGCGTCGCGCGGCGCATCTGGGCGGTGGCGATGCGCGACCGCTACGGCGCCAACGAACGAAGCCAGAAACTCAAGTACCACGTGCAGACGAGCGGCCGCTCGCTGCACGCGCAGGAAGTGCAGTTCAACGACATCCGGACCACGCTGCAGGCGCTGATCGCGATCTACGACAACTGCAACTCGCTGCACACCAACGCCTTCGACGAGGCGATCACGACGCCGACCGAAGACAGCGTGCGCCGCGCCATGGCGATCCAGCTCATCATCAACCGCGAGTGGGGGCTGGCGAAGAACGAGAACCCGAACCAGGGCGCCTTCATCATCGACGAGCTGACCGAGCTGGTCGAGGAAGCCGTGCTCTCCGAGTTCGAGAAGATCGCCGAGCGGGGCGGCGTGCTCGGCGCGATGGAGACCGGCTACCAGCGCGGCAAGATCCAGGAAGAGTCGATGCATTACGAGATGCAGAAGCACTCGGGCGAATACCCGATCGTGGGCGTCAACACCTTTCGAAATCCGCACGGCGACGCTGTGCCGGCGCACATCGAGCTGCAGCGGTCGACCGAAGCCGAGAAGCAGGGCCAGCTGCAGCGCCTCGCCGACTTCCAGGCCCGCCACGCCGCCGAATCGCCGGCGATGCTGCTGCGGCTCAAGGACGCCGTCATCGCCAATGCCAACGTGTTCGAGGTGCTGATCGACGCCGTGCGCGTCTGCTCGCTCGGCCAGATCACCGACGCGCTGTTCGAGGTCGGCGGTCAGTACCGGCGGAGCATGTAGCGCATCGCGGAACATGACGGCGACCATGGGTCCCCTCGCCGGACTGCGCGTCCTCGAGTTCGAGGCGATCGGCCCGGTGCCGTTCGGCGCCATGATGCTGGCCGACATGGGCGCCGACGTGTTGCTCGTCGACCGACCCGGCGACAGCGAGCTGGGCTTCGGCCGCACTCGCCGCCACGACGTGATGCTGCGCGGCCGCCGCTCGGTGACGCTCGACCTGAAGAGCGCGCAGGGCGCCGAGGCGGCGCTGCGCCTCGCCGAGGAGGCCGACGCCATCGTCGAGGGCTTTCGCCCCGGCGTCATGGAGCGGCTCGGCCTCGGCCCCGAGGTCATGCTGGCGCGCAACCCGCGCCTGGTCTACGGCCGCATGACCGGCTGGGGCCAGGACGGGCCGCTCGCCGCGCGCGCCGGCCACGACATCGACTACATCGCCCTGTCCGGCGCGCTGCATGCGATCGGCCGCGCCGGCGACAAGCCGGTGCCACCGCTCAACCTGGTCGGCGATTTCGGCGGCGGCGGCATGCTGCTCGCCTTCGGCATCGCCTGCGGCGTCATCGAGGCGCGCGCCAGCGGCCGCGGTCAGGTCGTCGACGCGGCGATGATCGACGGCGCCGCGCTGCTCACGACGATGTTCTCCGGCATGCTTGCGTCCGGCCAGTGGAGCGAGGTACGCGGCGCCAACATCCTCGATTCCGGCGCGCCCTGGTACGACACCTACGCCACGCAGGACGGCAAGTACGTGGCGATCGGCGCGATCGAGCCCAAGTTCTACGCTGCGTTGCTGCAGCGGCTGGGTCTCGAGGCCGTGTCGCTGCCGGCGCAGTACGACCGCGCCGGCTGGCCGGTGTTGCGCCAGCGATTCGCGGCTACCTTCGCCGCGCGCACCCGCGACGACTGGTGCACCGTGTTCGACGGCGCCGATGCCTGCTTCGCGCCGGTGCTGACCTTTTCCGAATCGACACGCCATCCGCAGGTCGCGTCGCGCGGCGGATCGATCGAGCTCGACGGCGTTGCCCAGCCGGCGCCGGCGCCGCGCTTCGCGCGTACGCCTGGCGCGGTGCGGCGGCCGCCACCCGAGCGCGGCGCAGACGGCGGCGCGGCCTTGCGCGACTGGGGCTTCGCGCCGCAAGACCTGGAAGCGCTGGCCGCGCTCGGCCTCGGCTTCGAGAGCTGAGCGCCGGGCAACATCGCGCGGCCTTGGGGCCGGAGCGACCTCAGCGCAGCGACCAGCTGCCGCCGCTCTCGCTGACGATGCCGTCGTCGCGCAGCTTCAGCAGGTGCGCGGTAAGCGAGCGCATCGCCATCGAGTGCAGCTTGGCCGGCACGTCGGCGTAGACCTGCTCCAGCAGCGCCTCGCTCGACGCCGGTTGCAGATCGCGCACTGCGGCGACGACCTTGGCTTCGCGCCCGAGCCGGTGGGCGATGATCTTTTCCATAGCCTGGCGCGGCCCGGCCATCAGGAAGCCGTGGCCCGGGCCGAGCCAGTCGAGGTCGAGGTCGAGCAGGGAGCGCAGCGATTCGATGTAGGCGCGCATGTCGCCGTCGGGCGGATTGATGACGACGGTCGACATCTGCATCACGTGGTCGCCGGTGAAGAGCGTTTTTTCCTCTTCGAGCAGATAGCAGAGGTGGTTCGAGGCGTGGCCCGGCGTGTGGATCGCGGCCAGCGTCGTCCCGGGCACGAGCTCGATGCGCTCGCCGCCGGTAAGCGTGACGTCGGGGATGAAGGTCGTGTCCTGCCATTCGCGATGGCGTGCCGCCAGGCCGTGCACCGTCGCGCTGGTGCGCGCCTTGAGCGCGACCGTCGCCGGCGAGTGATCGGTGTGGGTGTGCGTCGCGAAGATGCGCGTGATCGGCCCGGGTGCGGCGGCCAGGATCGCATCGACGTGGGCGTCGATGGCCGGGCCTGGATCGATCGCGGCCCACTCGTTGCGCGGCCCGCCGCCGACCAGGTAGGTGTTCGTTCCCGGTCCGGTCATCATGCTGCCGTTGCCGGCGGTGACGCGGATCACCCGCTCAGACAACCGCACCGCCCGGCCCGGCACCAGGTCGTAGGAGCCGTGGCCGTGGCCGGCCGGATCGATGCGGCCGAGCTCGGCCCAGGCCGGCTCGTCGGGCAGCACCGGCCGCGGGCCGTCCTTGCCGATGGCCACATGCGGCATCGTCAAGGGCACGCTGCGCGGCGCCGCGGCCCAAGCCATGAGCGCGGCGACATCGGCATGGCCGGAGATCAGCTCCAGGGTGCTTTGCGTCGGCGTCAGCAGCTTCAGGGTGCGGCTGCGCGCCAGCGCTTCTGCCGGCGCGATCCAGAGCTGCTCGACCATCTCGGTGCCGTCGAAGAGCGCGACCTGCGAGACCGGCGCGGCAGCGATGAAGAAGCGCGTGTCGTAGCGCTTGGCACGCCCGAGCGGCGTGAGCCAGTGGCTGAGATAGACGAGCGCGCCCGCGTCGAGGCGGATTCCCTCCTTCGCACACATCTCGGCGATGCCGTGCTCGCGCTGGTGCAGGAGCTTGCGCCAAGGCGCGAGCCGGGCCGCCGCGGCACCGTCGAGCGCCTCGCCTTCTCCGGCGAGCATGCGGCCGAACAGCAGCCCCGACTCCTCGAAGCATTCGCGGATCGCGGCCACGAAGAAGTCGAGGCCGCCGCTTGCCAGGCCGAGCCTGACGCCGGCTGCGGCGTCGTCGACGCCGGTGCAGGCGGCGTGCGCTTCGCGGTCGCGCGCGTCGACGATGCCGCCCGGAAAGACCCAGGCGCCGCTCGTGTAGTCGGTGCCGTCGGCGCGACGGGATAGCAGCACCTCGATGCCGGCCGGACCGTCGCGCACGACGACGATGGTCGCGGCGGCGCGCGGCGGCCGATCCGGTGCGGCGCTCGGAGCCGGCGCAGGGAAGGCCGAGGCATCGTGCGTCGAGGCGCTCATGAGGTGATGATGGCGTGCGGGAACCGGACCACCAAGTGTGGCACGGCGTTGCGCCGCGACCAGCGCCGCGTCGGAGCCGTCCGACAGCGCGTCCCTCGCACGCCCGACACGCGGCCTGCCGCGCAGCCTATCGCCCCGGCACGGGCCAGCCGTGAAGATATGCACACCGCAGCAGCCGCACCCTCGGACCCAGCGGCCGCCGCGTCAACCCAGGAGTTCACCATGCTTCACTATGCCGTCGTATTTTTCGTGATCGCCCTGATCGCGGCGCTGTTCGGCTTCGGCGGCATTGCTGCCGGCGCTGCGGGCATCGCCAAGGTCCTGTTCGTCGTCTTCATCATCCTCGCCATCGCCACGTTCCTGTTCGGACGCGGACGAGGCGTCTAGCGATCCGAAGCTGCCCCGGGGCCTCGCGCGCTGCATCGCAGCCGCGAGGCCTTCTTCATGGCTGCGTCACCGCGGCAGATGGTTTCAGCCCGCGAGCTGCTTCAGCATCGCCATGGCGGCGGCCGGCGCGCGTTCCTTCGCGCCGCTGATGAAGTAGGCAAACACGTCGCGGCCCGATGCCTTTGCCGTCGCCGGAGCAGCCTCGATGCGCGGCAGTCCGTCGGGCTCGCCGCCGGCCGCCCAGACCCGGGCGCATTCGGCCCAGAACGAGATGCGCGTGTCGGGATAGCCGGTCGCGTGTTGCGGCTCGGTGTTCATGAGCCGCGCGTAGACGAAGCCGCTGCTCGTGTCGGCGAAGGACGGGTACTTGTCCGAGTCCGCGAACACCGTCGCGACGCCGCGCCGTCGCACCAGGGCGAGGAACTCGGGCGTCATGAAGCTCGGGTGGCGCACCTCGACGGCATGGCGCAAGGTCAAGCTGCCGAGCCTCGCCGGCAGCAGGGCCAGGAAGGCCTCGAAATCGACCGGGTCGAAGACCTTGGTCGTCGCGAACTGCCAGACGATCGGCCCCAGCTTGGCGTCGAGTTCGGCCAGACCGCTCGCCATGAATCGCTCGATCGCCTCGCCGGCTTCGCCCAGCACGCGCCTGTTCGTAACGTACTGCGAGCCCTTGACGCTGAAAACGAAGCCCGGCGGCGTCGCGTCGCGCCACTTGGCAAAACTGGCCGGCTTTTGCAGTCGGTGGTAGGTGGCGTTGATCTCGATCGACGTGAGCTGTCGGCTCGCATATTCAAGCTCGTTCTTCTGCGCCAGCCCGGGCGGAAAGAAGTTGCTCCGCCAGGGCGGAAAGACCCAGCCGCCGACACCGACGCGGATGACGCCGGCGGCGGCAGTCATCGATTCGGCGCGACGGTCTCGCGCATGTCAGACGCGGCGGAACGTGCCGGCGTCGAGGCGGACCCGGTCGCCGACCCGGAGGCCGCCGCTTTGGCGGCGCTCGAAGCTGCGCATCGTGCCGTTGTCGAGCCGGATGCTGACGCGGTAGCCGGTGATCGCTTCACGCTGCTTGCGCTCGATGTTGTTGCCGGCGATGGCGCCGCCGACCGCGCCGAGGCCGGTCATGCCTGCGCGCCCGACGCCGTGGCCGAGCTGGTTGCCGACGACGGCACCGAGCACGCCGCCGATGACGGCGCCGGCGCCGCTGCCCTGCGGCCGCTCGCGGATCGGCTCGATGCCGGCCACCGAGCCGATGCGGCTGCGATCGGCAGCCGGGTCGGCGACACGGGGTTCGGCAACGTAGTTGGGCTGGGGCGCATACGCGTTCGAAGTCGGCGCGATCGGGTAGCTCGATTGTGCCGGGTACGCGGGCTGTGGCGCCACCGCGGGAACCGGCGTGCCCGGCCGGGGCGCAGTGACCGCCGTGGTCGTCGCGGCCGGCGCCGGCACGGGCGCTGCCGGCACGGCGTTGGTCGCTTGAAGCTGGGCGGCGGGCGTCGTTGCCGCCGCGGTCTCGGTCGTCTCGTTGGGGCCGCAGGCGGTCAGGGCGAGCGCGGCGATGGCGGCAGTGATGGCGCTGCCGGCGGTCAAGGTCGAAGGCCGGAAGACGGTCTGGTTCATGGTGGGCTCCTGGAGGTCCGGACGTCGATGGAGACGCCGTTCGCTGTGCCTCGACGATGCCTTCGCGCCGACTCGCCGACTGCCCGAGGCTCGCTCGACGCAGCGTGAGCCGAGCGCCGGGGCGGCTGTCGGATCGCGCCGACGCTTGACCCCTACGGCTGTCTTCATGACGTCATGTCGCGCGACTAAATTGGCGATCGCTGCCTGGGCCGTAGGCCCGCTCCTACTGCGAGCCCCCCGTTTGGCCGATAGTCGGCTATCGATCGCGAGGCGACAGTTGCAGCGCAGGAGAAACGGACCGCGGGCGATCCCGCGCGAAGGGGAATGCGATGACGAGCGATGCGGACTGGGTCGAAGACGTGAAGCGCTGGTACCGCAGCGGCGTGCGGTCGTCGTTGCCGGCCGAAGCCTTGTCGAACGACATCGAGGTCGTCGAAATCGGCTACGAAGCCGCTCATCCCGCCCTGCAGGCCCGTCACTGGCCCGAGCTGACGATCTTCACCGACCTGCGCTGAACCGCGGTCGGCTTCTTCGACTGCGGCACCGCCGCGACGTCACCACGGATCGATGAATCGACCGCCGCGCGCGCCCGGCTTGGCCGACGCCAGCGCAAGCGCCAGCCAGCTCCGCGTCTCGGCCGGATCGATGACCGCATCGATCTCGAGCGTCGCCGCCATGTTGATCGCCTTGCCCTTGGCGTATTGAGCGGCGACGAGCTTGGCGCGCAGCATTTCGCGCTCGGGACCCTCCGCGACCGCGTCGAGTTCCTTGCGAAAGCCCAGTTCGACGGCACCCTCGAGCCCCATGGCACCGAACTCGCCGCTCGGCCACGACACGGTCGCGAGCGGCGCATGCATGCCGCCAGCGGCCATCGCCATCGCGCCCAGCCCATAGGCTTTGCGCAGGATCACGGCCACGACGGGAACGCGCAGCTGCGCGGCGACGACGAACATCCGGCTCACGTGACGCACCTGGCCGCGCGTCTCGATCTCCGGCCCGACCATGAAGCCCGGCGTGTCGACGAGCGAGACGATGGGCAGGCCGTGCGCATCGCATAGCTGCAGGAAGCGGGCTGCCTTGTCGGCGGCGTCGGCGTCGATCGCGCCGCCGAGGTGCGCCGGGTTGCTGGCCAGCACGCCGACCGGCCGGCCCTCGATGCGCGCCAGCGCCGTGACGACGCCGGCGCCGAAGCCGGCGCGCAGCTCGAGCATCGAGCCGATGTCGACGATCGCCTCGACGACGACGCGGACCTCGTAGACGCGCAGGCGATTGGCCGGAAGCAGGTCGCGCAGGATCGTCACATCGCCCGCTTGCCAGTCGGCGACACGCCCCTGGAACATCGAGAGGTAGCGCTTCGCCACGGCGACTGCCGCGGCTTCGTCGTCGACCAGCACGTCGATCACGCCCGAACGCCACTGCACGTCGCTCGGGCCGATCTGCTCGGAGCGAAAGCGGCCCAGGCCGCCACCTTCGACCATCGCCGGGCCGCCCATGCCGATCGAGCTGTCACGTGTGGCGACGATGGTGTCGCAGCAGCCGAGCAAGGCGGCATTGCCGGCGAAGCAGCGGCCCGCGACGATGCCCAGCACGGGGACCTGGCCGGACAACCGCGCGAAGCTCGCGAAGGTGGCGACGTGCAGGCCGGCGACGATGGGCATGTCGACGTCGCCGGGCCGCCCGCCGCCGCCTTCGGCGAACAGCACGACGGGCAGCTTTTGCTCGAAGGCGATGCCGAGCAGGCGGTCGGTCTTCTGATGGTTGCGCATGCCCTGCGTGCCGGCCAGCACGGTCGCGTCGTAAGCCATGATGACGGCGCGCGAGCGCTCCGCACCGAAGACGACCCCATTGACGCTGCCGATGCCGGTGACCATGCCGTCGGCGGGCGTGTTGCGCACCAGGTCGTCGAGACTGCGCCGACTCTGCTGGGCGGCGAACGCGAGCGCACCGTACTCGACGAAGCTGCCTTCATCGCACAGGTCGGCGATGTTCTCGCGTGCGCTACGCAGGCCGAGTGCGTGGCGCCGCGCGATCGCCTCGAGACGGCTCGCATCGGCGGTGAAGGCGGTGCGTGCGCGCAGCTCGAGCAGGTCGTCGCGAAGCGCGGGGGCGCTTGACGACGCGTCGAGCGGCGCTTCGCCGGATGCTGCAGATGCCGTCGCGGTGAACGGCCCGAGCACGAGCAGCACCTCGCCCTCGGCGACGACATCGCCGGCATCGACACGCAGCGACGCGACCGTACCGTCGTGCCCGGCGCGGACCTCGTGCTCCATCTTCATGGACTCGACGATGACCAGCGTCGTGCCGACGCGAACGACCTGCCCCGCCTCGACGACGACGGCGACGACCGTGGCGGCCAGCGGCGAGCGGACTTCGATCATGGCCGGGGTCGTGGTGGTGACGCGCGGCGTTGACAGGCTCAGCGGACCGCGCCGGCGTAGCGGGCGACCGTCAGGCCGGACAGGTCGATGCCCGCAGCCCGGCCCGAGATCACGTCGGCCATGACGCGCCCCGTGCCGGCAGCCATGGTCCAGCCGAGCGTGCCGTGGCCGGTGGCGAGAAAGAGATTGGCGATCGGCGTCGCGCCGATGACCGGCGTGCCGTCGGGCGTCATCGGCCGAAGGCCGCACCAGAATTCGGCGCGCGACACGTCGCCGCCTTTCGGGAAAAGGTCGCTGACGACATGCGACAAGGTCTTGCGCCGCGCCTCGTGAAGCTTCAGCGTGTAGCCGGCCAGCTCGGCGGTGCCGCCGACGCGGATACGGTCGCCGAGTCGCGTCACTGCGACCTTGTGCGTCTCGTCCATCACCGTCGACTCGGGCGCGCCGGCGGCGTCGACGATCGGCACCGTGATCGAGTAGCCCTTGACCGGATAGACCGGAATGCGGATGCCGATCGGCTGGAGCAGCAAGGGCGAGTAGCTGCCGAGGGCGACCAGGTAGGCGTCGGCGGTCAGTGTCCCGCCATCCGTGGCGACGCCGTCGACGAGCGCGCCGTTGCGCACGATGCCGTCGATCGTCGTGCCGAAGCGGAACGCGACGCCGCGCTCGACGGCCAGCGCGGCCAGCCGCTGCGTGAACTTGAAGCAGTCGCCGGTCTCGTCGCCGGGCAGGAGCAGGCCGCCGACGAACTTGTCGCGCACGTTCACCAGCGCCGGCTCGTGGCGGATGCAGCCGGCGCGGTCGAGCAATTCGAAGGCGACGCCGCTTTCGCGCAGCACGGCGATGTCGCTGGCGCTGCCGTCGAATTGCTTCTGCATGCGAAACAGCTGCAGCGTGCCCTGCATGCGCTCGTCGTAGGCGATGCCGGTTGAGGCACGCAGGGCGCGCAGACAGTCGCGGCTGTACTCGGCGAGCCGCACCATGCGCGTCTTGTTGATGGCGTAGCGCGCAGAAGTGCAGTTGCGCAGCATCGCCAGCACCCAGGCGACGAAGGCCATGTCGACATGCGGGCGGATGACGAGCGGCCGATGGTGCATGGCCAGCCACTTGATCGCCTTGAGCGGCACGCCCGGCCCGGCCCAGGGCGCCGAGTAGCCCGGCGAGACCTCGCCGGCGTTGGCGTAGCTCGTCTCCAACGCGGGCGCTGGCTGGCGGTCGACGACGGTCACGTCGTGGCCGGCGCCGGCCAGCTCGTAGGCCGCGGTCACGCCGATGACGCCGGCGCCGAGCACAAGCACGTTCATGGCAGGCGGCGGGTGAGAAGAGGCGTCATCCGGCTACGGCATCATTGGGCGTTGCGGGCGATTTTGCACGCGGCGCACCGACAGGAGACGCGAACATGATCCACGTGATGGCTTCGATCATCGTCAAGCCCGAGCACGCCGCCGCGGCGAAGGCCATGCTCGTCGAGCTGGCGGCCACCTCGCGCGGTGAGGCGGGCTGCGTCTCCTACGCGTTGTTCCAGCGCCCCGACGCCGCGCACGTCTTCCAGACCGTCGAGCAATGGAACTCGCAAGGCGACGTCGACGCTCACATGAAGACACCGCACGTCGCCGCTGCGATCGGCGCGGCCATGCCGATGCTGGCTTCGCCGCTTGCCGTGCACAGCTTCGAGAAGATCGGCTGAAGTGGCGCTGCTTCCGCCGTTCATCGCCCCGGCGCGCTTCGACACCGCCGAAGCCGCCCTGGCGCGGGCGCAGGAGATCTACGAGCGCAGCGTCGATCACTTGCGCAGCGCCCTGCAGTCGTTCGTCAATGGCGCATCGCCGGGCGGTCGGGTACGCGCCTGCTATCCCTTCGTGCGTATCCACACCGACACCGTCGCGCGCGCCGATTCGCGCCTCAGCTACGGCTTCGTGTCGGGTCCGGGCACCTACGAGACGACGCTGACCCGGCCGGACCTGTTTGCGAGCTACTACCTCGAGCAGTTCCGCCTCCTGCTCGAGAACCACAGCGTCTCGCTCGAGATCGGCACCAGCGTGCAGCCGATCCCTGTGCACTTCTCGTTCGCCGAGCACGACCACATCGAAGGCAGCCTGACGCTCGAGCAGCGCCTGCTCATGCGCGACCTGTTCGACCTGCCCGACCTCGGCGCGATGGACGACGGCATCGCCAACGGCACCTTCGTCGCCGCGGCGGGACAGTCGCATCCGCTGTCCCTGTTCACGGCGCCGCGCGTCGACTATTCGCTGCATCGGCTGCGCCACTACACCGGCACCGACCCCGAGCACTTCCAGAATTTCGTGCTGTTCACGAACTACCAGTTCTACATCGACGAGTTCGTCCGCCTGGGCCACGAGGCGATGGCCGGCGACGCCGGCAGCGCCGACTACGAGGCCTTCGTCGAGCCCGGCAACGTCATCGCGCGGCCGAGCGGGACCGCGCCGCGGCCGGGCGACGACCTCGGCGCGATGCCGCCGCGCCTGCCGCAGATGCCCGCGTACCACCTGAAGCGCGCCGACGGCAGCGGCATCACGATGGTCAACATCGGCGTCGGGCCGGCCAACGCCAAGACCATCACCGACCACATCGCCGTGTTGCGGCCGCACGCCTGGGTCATGCTCGGCCACTGCGCGGGTCTGCGCAACACGCAGCAGCTCGGCGACTACGTGCTGGCCCACGGCTACGTCCGCGAGGACCACGTGCTCGACGAGGACCTGCCGCTCTGGGTGCCGATCCCGGCGCTCGCCGAGGTGCAGGTCGCGCTCGAGGAAGCGGTCGCCCAGGTGACGCAGCTGAAGGGCTACGAGTTGAAGCGGATCATGCGCACCGGCACCGTCGCCAGCACCGACAACCGCAACTGGGAGCTCTTGCCCTCGCGCGACGCGATCAGCACGCCAGAGCGGCGCTTCAGCCAGAGCCGGGCGATCGCCCTCGACATGGAAAGCGCGACGATCGCGGCGAACGGCTTTCGCTTTCGCGTTCCTTACGGCACCTTGCTCTGCGTCAGCGACAAGCCGCTGCACGGCGAGATCAAACTGCCCGGCATGGCCAACCACTTTTATCGCGAGCGCGTCGACCAGCACCTGCGCATCGGCATCCGTGCCATCGAGCTGCTGCGCGAAGCCGGCGTCGACCAGCTGCACAGCCGCAAGTTGCGCAGCTTCGCCGAGGTCGCGTTCCAGTAGCCCGGGCGCCCTGCGGCGCCGCCGGGCGGACTGATAAAGAACCTTTATCATTGGCGTCCATGCCCACCGAGCCGCGCGACCTCGCGCAGATCCGCTTCGAGAACGCGATGGCGCTGTTCGACGATTTCGTCCGCGCCACGGTCAAGCATCCCGATGCCACGGCGCTGCGCGGCCTCGACGGCCGGTTCGCCGAAAAGCTGCTCATCCAGCCGAGCTACTGGAGCCAGATCAAGGCGCGCTCGCGGCAGATCGGCGAGCGGCTGGCGCGCCAGTTCGAGCAGCGCTGCCACAAGCCCGCCGGCTGGCTCGACGAAGCGCACGAGCCCGGAAGCCGCGCCGCGCTTGCCGATGCGCCTGCCGACGAGGACGAGCGTTTCATCGTCGGCCTGGTGCTGAGCTACTACCGACGCCACCCGGAGCGGGCGCGCTCACGCCTGCTCGACCTGCTGGGCGAGGCGCTGCAGGCGCCTGCGACGGCGCCGCCCACAGCACCCACCGCCGCCTCGGCGGACCCCGACGCGCAGCTCTGGTCGAAGGCAGCCGCTGCTGTGGCGCCGCTGAAACGAAAACGCTGAAGCTGCGCGGGCGACGCGAATTCCGCTTGCCAGTCCGGTAAACGCGCGTTTATCATCTGCGCAAGTCGGCGCCCTTCGCGCATGGCGACACCCGCGTCTCCACCCACTTCAGAAGAAACATGTTCCTGCTGAATTCCACATCGATCACCGCTTCGACCTGCCTTCGCGCAGGCCGTGCCGCTGCGTCGATGAATGTGATGGGTGCGAAGGGAGCACCGCCCGGGTGAAGGCATGCTGAGCGTCTCGAAAGAGACTTCATCAACGGCCCGGGTCGCATCACTGCACCGGGCCGTTTTGCTTTTTGTCCCTCAACCGCGAAGGAGCCGATGTCATGAAGATCGAAATCAAGCTGCCCCGTCCGCGCAACCCGATGGCGATGGCGGCACGACTGCGTCGTGCCGGCTCGCATCGGCCCGACGGTCGAACCCAACGCCAGCGCGCCTCCCGGGCGCTCCGGTGCCAGCTTAACGAAATGAAGCACATCCCATGAACTGAAGACGGCGATGCCGTCTTCGCAAACACCAGGAAGACCATCATGTCGAGCTCGAAAGAACTGCGGTGGGGCAAGGCGCCCGCACCCTTGGCCGAAGCGGGGCGCAGCCTCGCCGCAGCCTTGCTGCAAAGCGCGAGCGTCCTGCTCGCACGCCTGGCCGAAGGCCTGGCGCGCGAGCCGGCGCACGCGGTGTCCGACCCACGCTTCGAATTCCACGCCGAAGCGGGCGCACCGGAAGGCGCGCTCTACGTGGACGGCCGATTCGTCGGCTGGTTGCCCGACGTGAGCCGGCTATGAGAAAGGCGGGCGCCGCTCACCGCATGGTGAGCGGCGTCTTGCGCTTGGGCGGAGGGAAAGCGCGGTCGAGCGCCGCCAGCTCCTCGGTCGAGAGCTCGACGTCTCGCGAGTCGAGGTTTTCCTTCAGGCGTGCGGGGTCCGACGACTTCGGAATCGCCATCACGCCCGGTTGCGCCGAAAGCCAGGCTAGCGCCATTTGCGCGGGCGTGAAGCGAGCTCCGCGTAGCGAGCGCTTTCAAGGCTGCGTTGCGAGCCAGCGCGCCCTGATCGATCGGCGAATAGGCCATCGTGACGATGCCGTGCGCCGCCTGCCAGGGCAGCAAGGCAAAGCCCGGGCCGCGGGCACTGAGCGTGTAGTAGACCTGGTTCGTCGTGCAGTGCTCGCCGCCACCTGTGGCGAGCAGCTCCTCCATGTCGTCGAGGTCGAAGTTGCTGACGCCCCAATGGCGAATGCGGCCAGCCGCACGCAATTGCTCGAACGCCGTGACGGTCTCGGCAAGCGGCACCTGGCCGCGCCAGTGCAGCAGGTAGCAGTCGATCTGGTCGAGGCCGAGGCGCCGGCAACTTCGCTCGCAGGCTGCCACGGTGCCGGCGGCGCTGGCATTGTGCGGATAGACCTTGCTGACGATGAAAAGCTCATCGCGCCGGACCGTGCCAGCGCGCAGGCTCTCTGCGTCCGCGCTGCCGACGACCTCCTCGGCCCCACCCTCGCCGTACATTTCGGCGGTGTCGATGACGCGATACCCCATCTCGATCGCAGCGCGCACGGCAGCGACCTCGGCGCCACGCCGGCCGGCAGATTCGCCCATGCGCCACGTGCCGAGGCCCAGCGCAGGCCAGACTTCGTCGCCGGGAAATGTCACCATCGCGCTTCGCATCGCCTTGCCCGTTTCACTTCGAAAGACATGATATGACCGCGACCTTCACGGTGGGCCGAAACGATCTCCGCCGCACGCAGTGGCTCGAAATGCCTGCGGCGCCGCTCGAGGCCGGCGCCGTGCGCATGCGCATCGACCGCTTCGCGCTGACCTCGAACAACATCACCTACGGCGCGTTCGGCGACGCCATGAATTACTGGAGCTTCTTTCCCACTGGCGACGCAAGCACGGGATGCATTCCGGTCTGGGGCTTTGCGACGGTTAGCGAATCGCGGTGCCCAGGCGTCGAGACGGGCGAGCGCTTTTACGGCTACTACCCGATGGCCGACGAGGTCGTGCTGCACCCCGTGCACATCGAGGCCGGCCGCTTCACCGATGGGGCCATGCACCGTCGCGAGCTCCACGCGGTCTACAACGAGTACCTGCGCTGCAGCCAGGATCCGCTCTATCGCGAAGGCGACGAGGCGCTGCTGGCGCTGTTGCGACCGCTCTTCACGACCTCGTTCCTGATCGACGACTTTCTCGCCGACAACAGCTTCTTCGGCGCCCGCCGGGTGCTGGTGTCGAGCGCCTCGAGCAAGACAGCGTATGGCCTGGGGTTCTGCCTGGCGGCGCGACGCGGCCAGGCCGGCGCGGTGGCGAGCGTCGGCCTCACTTCGAGCGGCAACGTCGATTTCACGAAAGGCCTGGGCTGCTACGACGAGGTCCTGCCTTATGGCGATGTCACGCTTCTTCTGGCGGACGACCCTGCCGTCTACGTCGACATGAGCGGCAACGCGGGCTTGCGCGCGACGATCCACGGCCATTGGCGCGACAAGCTGGCTTACAGCTGCTCGGTGGGCGGCACCCACTGGGAAGATCTCGGCAGCGGCAAAGGCCTGGCCGGGCCGCGCCCGACGCTCTTTTTCGCGCCGGCGCAAGCGAAGAAGCGCGCTGCCGACTGGGGATCGGCGCGCCTGCAGGAGCGGATTGCGGTGAGCTGGGCCGATTTTCTCGCCCGCGTTTGCGAGCCGGGCCAGCCGTGGCTGCGCGTCGTCGCGGGTCACGGGAGACAGGCGGTCGAGGCCACGTATGCTGCGTTGCTGGACGGCACGATCGCCGCCAACGAGGGGCGGATCCTCAGCGTTTGAGTGCTGCTCTGGCTGCCGTTCCTCAACCCCTGGGGCCTGCGGCCGATATTGCGTCAAGCACTTTGCGAAAGGGCGTGATGTCGAGTTCCCTGCCTGCGCGTGGAGCGGAACCGGTCGAGGCGCTGCCCGACCTCGCTGCGTGGGTGAACTGGTTCACCGGCGTGGAGATTCCCGTTTTGCGCGACACCGCCGATTCGCTCGAAGCCTTTCGCGCGAACGAAGACCAGGTCGACGCGAACAGCCTCGGCGAAATCATCGCGGGCGACCCGCTCATGACGCTCAAGGTGCTGGCTTACGAATCGGTGCATCGCGGACGGCGCGTCGTCACATCCGCGGAGACGGTCATCTCGGCCCTCGTCATGATGGGCATCTCGCCCTTCTTTCGTGCCTTCGGGCCGCAGACGACGATCGACGACGTTCTCGCGGACCGGCCGGAGGCGCTGGATGGCCTCAAGCGCGTCATGCTTCGCGCGCATCGCGGCGCCAATTTCGCGCTGGCGTTCGCGGTGCACCGTACCGATCCCGACGCCGCGGTGATCCATGCCGCCGCGTTGTTGCACGAGTTCGCCGAGATGCTGCTCTGGTGCCATGCGCCGACGCTGGCACTGCGCCTGCAGACCATGCAGGCGGCCGATCCTGAGCTGCGCTCGAGCGCAGCCCAGCTCAGCGTGCTGAACATCGAGCTGGCCGACCTGCAACATGCGCTGGCCGAGGCTTGGCGCCTGCCGGCCCTGCTCGTCGATTCGACGTCCGAGACGCAGGCCGCAAGCAAGACCAGCGCGCGCATCGTCTCCCTGGCGGCGCGGTTGGCCCGGCACACGGCGCGCGACTGGGGAAACCCCGCCATTCCCGACGACGTGAGCGAGATCGCCACGCTGCTCAACCTGTCGCCTCAGGCCACGCTTCATCTGCTGACGGAAATCTAGGCGCGTCCGCGTCGCAGGCTTTCGGGCTCGGGCAAACTCCGGCCATCTCGGCGCGCAAACCTGCGGCCACGACCGAGCTGCCAGGAGAGCCGATATGCAATTCACGCCTTGGGACAACCCGATGGGCACCGACGGCTTCGAGTTCGTCGAGTACGCGGCGCCCGACCCGGAGGCGCTCGGCCGTCTCTTCGAGACCATGGGTTTCGCACCTGTGGCCCGGCACCGCACGAAGAACGTGACGCTCTATGCCCAGGGCGAGATCAACTTCCTCATCAACGCCGAGCCGAACTCGTTCGCACAACGCTTCGCGCGGCAGCACGGGCCGAGCGTGTGCGCGATGGCCTTCCGCGTTCAGCATGCCGGCAAGGCCTATGCGCGCGCCCTCGAGCTCGGCGCCTGGGGCTTCGATCACCACGCGGGGCCCATGGAGCTGAACATCCCGGCAATCAAGGGCATCGGCGACAGCCTGATCTATTTCGTCGACCGCTGGCGCGGCAAAGGCGGCGCCGAGCCCGGTGCGGTGGGAAACATCAGCATCTACGACGTCGACTTCGTGCCGACCGGCATCGCGCCAAAGCCAGCGACCAAGGTCGGCCTCACCTACATCGACCATCTCACGCACAACGTGCATCGCGGCCGCATGAAGGAATGGGCCGACTTCTACGAGCGACTCTTCAGCTTTCGCGAGGTCCGCTACTTCGACATCGAGGGCAAGCTCACCGGCCTGAAGAGCAAGGCGATGACGAGCCCCTGCGGCAAGATCCGCATCCCGATCAACGAGAGTTCGGACGACAAGAGCCAAATCGCCGAATACCTCGATCTCTATCACGGCGAGGGCATCCAGCACATCGCTCTCGGCACCGACGACATCTACGCGGCGGTGGAGACGATGCGCGCCAACGGCGTGACCTTCCAGGACACCATCGACACCTACTACGACCTTGTCGAACGCCGCCTGCCCGGGCACGGCGAGAGCCTTGCCGAGCTGAAGCGCCTGCGCATCCTGGTCGACGGCTCGACGCCGCAAACCGCGCCTTCGGCGCCGGGCGCGGCGACGAACCCGGAACTGCTGCTGCAGATCTTCACGCAGACAGTGATCGGCCCGATCTTCTTCGAGATCATCCAGCGCAAAGGTGACCAGGGTTTCGGCGAAGGCAACTTCCGCGCGCTGTTCGAGAGCATAGAGCTCGATCAGGTGCGCCGCGGGGTCCTCACCGACACGACTGCGGGCTGACGCTCATTTCGAGTCGACGAGGCGCGAAACCTCGTCGAACACCGTTGGATGAAAGGCCATGGCCACGTGAGGCGTGGCGGGCAGGTGGCGGTTGTCGGCACCGACTAGCGTCGCCCCCGCGGTCGGAAAGACGATGTTGTCGCAATGACCCCAGAAGCAGGTAAAGCGTGAGCGCAAAGCGGGCGACTCGGCGCTGACCAGTGCTTGCAGCCAGGGACTGTCCAGGCGCATTTCGAGCCCATTGGCGGTGCTGCCGTAGCGGGCCATCCAGGTTCCATGGTGCGGGCTGGCAATCGTGACGATGTGATGAAACCGCTCGGGGCCGCCGCGGCGGGCCAGCCAGGCCCGCACCGCAAGCCCGCCCATGCTGTGCGCGACGAGTATCGGCGCGAGCCCGGTGGCCGCCTCGACGCTGCGGACGGCGGCGTCGACCGTGTCGACGTAGCCGTCGACCGAGCCGAAGACCGGCTCGAGCGTCACGGCCACGAACGGAATGCCCTGGGCTCGGAATCGCCGCAGCCACGGATTCCACAAGCCGCGGTTGCAGACGAAACCGTGCACGAAAACGACGCCGCGCCGGACCTGCAACGCGGCAGAAAGCAGGTCCGGGACGGCGCCAGAGCGAAAGGGTTGCTGCCACAGGAAAACCCGAGGGGCGAGCAGGACCTCCTGCCGCCAAGACGAAATGAGCTGCCCGATGCTGGGTCGCAGCTCGGAATCACGTGCATAGGAGGCGCCGAGCAGCCAGAACTCGAGGCCCAGAGTGGCGGCGTAGCCGCCCACCATCGTCACGAGACCACCCAGAGCCCAACCAGGATGTCCGAGATGCAAGGCGTACGTCGACCATCCGGAGATGGTCGCGAAGAGTCCGAAAACGATCAACTGTTGAAGCCGGGCGAGCATATTGCCTCGTTGCCTCGGGACGAAAGGCCAAGAATATCTTGTCGGCCTCACCAAACAAAAAGGCCTCCGTCATGAGACGGAGGCCTTTGAAAATAATAGCCTGACGATGTCCTACTTTCACACGGGAACCCGCACTATCATCGGCGCTGAGGCGTTTCACGGTCCTGTTCGGGATGGGAAGGAGTGGGACCACCTCGCTATAGTCATCAGGCATAACCGTCGCCCGCTGCACTGCGGCAGCTAGGCCAATTTGTAGAGTCGACCCGATCGCTCGGGGAAATCAGATTCTTGATCGCGCCCATCGGTTCGAAGAACGGTACAACGCATTTACCCAGCCTCAACGGTGTCACCGTCAAAGTTATAGGGTCAAGCCGCACGAGCAATTAGTACTGGTTAGCTCAACCGGTTACCCGGCTTCCACACCCAGCCTATCAACGTCCTGGTCTAGAACGACTCTTCAGGGGGCTCGAGGCCCCGGCAAGACTCATCTTGAGACGAGTTTCCCGCTTAGATGCTTTCAGCGGTTATCTCTTCCGCACATAGCTACTCGGC
>JANXXS010000145.1 GCA_025350505.1 Burkholderiales bacterium | reverse complement strand
ATAAGCAGGTAGGCCTCGGCGACGGAATTCGGCATGTCACGTGACTCCGAACTTCACGTTCTTCGGCGCGGTATAGGTGAATGGATTGGTCGGAAGGTTGTCCTTCCCGACCCTCTTGAGATAGGTAATGACGATCGAATTGAACTTCAACTTGACGGTCTCCTTCACTTCTACCCCGCTGCCGCTCGGCGTCATGGACAGGTCGACGTCCGTGATGTGGCCGTCGGCGGCGACGAGGACAAAGCCAGGCTCGTGAATCGCGCGCCCGTGATGCTTGATGTTGAGCACCGTGATCGAAGCCGAGATGATGGGGATGTGGTTGTCGAGGCAGGTGTGCATCATCGCCGACGAGATATCGAAGCGCTTCTCGAATTCCAGTTCCTCCATGGCGACGTTCTTTTCAGCCCCGCCCACGAGGGCCAGCAACGCGTTCCCCACCGCCGAGCCGATGCCCTTCGAGGGATCCTTGGCCTCGGGGTTGTACTTCATGCCCCACTTGAACCCGGTCAGCTCGATCGAGGTCTGCCAGCCTTCGAGCAAACCCTCGCCGATGACCGGGCCCGCCGGCGTGATCAGCTGCAGGAAGATGTTGGACCAGGCCATGCGTCATCCAATAAGGTCGCGCGGGCAGCGCGTGAAGCTACATCTATCGCAGTGACACAAGCCGACCCGACCGGGCGTGGCCGCAGTCAAACCGGTGACGGAGCAACCAACGTCGCCCCGACCCAGAGACCTTTAATCAGGCCGACGGCGACGCCGTACCGGCCGGGATATCCCAGTTGTAGGTCTTGACGGCCATCAGGGTGCCGTCCTTGTTATTCTGCGGCTTGTATTCGATCTTCACGGTCTTGAAGACGAGCTCGCACTTCTGTGTGACGTTGCCTTCTTCCGTGCCACTGTTCGACACCTTGGTGATGTAGGCGCCTTCCATCGACATCGTGAAGTAGGTTTCCGGACTGCCCTTGCCGGTCGTCTTCATCATCTGCAGTTCCATCTTCGGGAAGTTCTTGCCCGTGCAGATGTAACCCATGATGACCGTCGACGACGTGTCGAAATAGTGCTCGAAGTTCATCTTGCCGGGATTGGCCTTGCCGACGCTCGCGCCGCCGCCCTTGGTCCAGCTCGACTCGGCCTCGATTTCCCAGTCCCAACCCTGAATCTCGATCCACTTCTCCTTGCCCTTCTGGACGGATTCGCCGTCGGCCTTGTCGAAGAAGGTGATGAATGCATTGACTGCCATGATTGACTCTCCTGTTTAGGACACTGAAGGCTTAAGCCGTCTTCTCCGACGGTAGCTTGGAGACCAGCCGCAAAGACACCGTCAGGCCTTCGAGCTGGTAGTGAGGTTTGAGGTAGAACTTGGACTGGTAGTAGCCGGGCGCGCCTTCGACTTCCTCGACTTCTACCATAGCCGCAGCGAGCGGCCGCTTGGACTTGGTCTCCTCGCTCGAATTCATCGGGTCGCCGTCGACGTAGTTCAAGATCCACTCGTTGAGCCAGTTCTGCATGGCATCGCGCGAGCGGAACGAGCCGACCTTGTCACGCACGATGCACTTCAGGTAGTGGGCGAAGCGGTTACACGCGAACAGGTACGGCAAACGCGCGGCCAGCGCGGCGTTGGCGGTCGCGTCGGGGTCGTCGTATTCCTGCGGCTTTTGCAGCGACTGGCCACTGATGAAGGCCGCGAAGTCGGAGTTCTTTCGATGGATCATCGACAGGAAACCGTTCTTCGACAGCTCGGCCTCGCGCCGGTCCGAGATGGCAATCTCGGTCGGGCACTTCATGTCGATGCCGCCGTCGTCGGACGGGAAGCTGTGCGTCGGCAGGTTCTCGACCGCGCCGCCGGATTCGATGCCGCGAATCCGTGAGCACCAGCCGTAGGCCTTGAAGGAGCGATTGACGTTGACGGCCATCGCATAGGCGGCATTCGCCCAGCTGTACTTGTTGTGCGTTGCGCCGGCGGTGTCTTCCTCGAAGTCGAACTCGTCGACGGGGCTGGTCTTGGCGCCGTAGGGCAGCCGAGCGAGGAAGCGCGGCATGCACATCGCCACGTAGCGGGCATCGTCGGACTCGCGCAGCGAGCGCCAGGCGGCGTATTCCGGCGTGGTGAAGATCTTGGTTAGGTCGCGCGGGTTGGCGAGCTCCTGCCACGACTCCATCTGCATCACGCTCGGGCTGGCGCCGGTGATGAAGGGCGCATGCGCCGCAGCCGCGAGCTTCGACATCTCGGAGAGCAACTCGACGTCGGGCGGGGTGTGGTCGAAGTGATAGTCGCCGACCAGCGCACCGTAAGGCTCGCCGCCGAACTGGCCGTACTCTTCCTCGTAGAGCTTCTTGAAGAACGGCGACTGGTCCCAGGCCGTCCCCTTGTAGCGCTTGAGCGTCTTGCCGAGGTCGGCCTTGGAGACGTTCATGACGCGAATCTTCAGCTGCTCGTCGGTCTCGGTGTTGTTGACGAGATAGTGGAGACCGCGCCACGCCGACTCCAGCCGCTGGAAGTCCTCGTGGTGAATGATCTTGTTGACCTGCTCGGTGAGCTTCTTGTCGAGCGCGGCGATCATCGCCTCGATCGTGCGCACCGAGTCGGTACTGCGCAGGGCGGTATTGGCCAGCGCCTGCTGCGCCAGCGTCTGCACCGCCTGCTCGACCGCGCTCTTCGCCTCGTCGGTCTTAGGCTTGAATTCCTTCTTCAGCAACGCCGCGAAATCGTTGCCTTCGAGCGTGACGCCGGCAAGCGCCGACCCTTGTCTTTCGAGTTCAGCCATCTGAGTCGCTCCGGTTCAAAGATTCGTGTCGATCACTCTTGCGGCTTGGCTTCCGCCGTGAGCGTGGCCAGGAGCGCAGGATCGGCGAGGACCTTGCCGATGAGTTCCTCGGCACCGGTCTTGCCGTCCATGTAGGTGATGAGGTTGGCGAGCTGGGTCCGCGCCTCGAGCAGCTTGTTGAGACCGTCGACCTTGCGCGCCACGGCGGCCGGCGAGAAGTCGTCCATGCTCTCGAACGTGATGTCGACCGGCAGACTGCCTTCGCCGGTGAGCGTGTTCTCGACCTGGAACGCGACCCGCGGCTTCATCGACTTCATGCGGGCGTCGAAGTTGTCGACGTCCACCTCGAGGAACTTGCGATCGGCGACCGGAGGCAACGCCTCTTCGGGTTTGCCGGAAAGGTCGGACAAGACACCCATCACGAAGGGCAGCTGCACCTTCTTCTGCGCCCCATACAACTCGACGTCGTACTCGATCTGGACGCGGGGTGCGCGGTTGCGCGCGATGAATTTCTGACTGCTGCCCATGCTGACTCCTCTTAAATACCTTAGCCCCGGCGGAACGGTTTCCGTTGCCGGAAGCCCCTCATCTTGCCATCATTCCTGACCATGGAGAGCGGAAAGTTCCTCAGCGGAAATCCCCATGACCCGGGCGACCTCGTTCAACGACTCCGGTGCGAGCTCACGCACCAGTTCGACGAAATTCTTGTTGACCAGCTTCCTCGCCCGGCGCAGCAAGAGTTGCGCCGGGTTGGTCGGCTCGGTGCGCTCCAGGTACTCGCACACCAGGTCGATGGCGCGCAGCGCATCGTTACGGGATTCGATCGCGCCGCTCAGCGAGGCGCGACCCGATCCGCGGCGCGGCACGGCGTCGCCTCCAACACCGTCGCCGCCGTCTTCGGCGCCGCCGCCGGCGGCCGAAGCCTCCGACCCCGGCATCACGTCGCGCAGGCCGGAAAGCACCGTGACCAAGGGCTGCAGTTCCGGCGCCGACGAATAGCCGACGCGGTCGCGCATCAACTGCTGGATCTCCGCAACCTTGGCCAGCGCGACGACGGGAAACTCGCGCACCTGCGGAGCCGACTCGACTGCGTCGCGCAGCATCTGTTCGACCGTTCCGCGGCCCATCGCCGATTCGTCGGGGCGGGGCTCCAGCACGCCGAGCGCGATCTCGACGTCACGGCCGCGCAGCTCGCCGATCGCGCGGTCGTTGAAGACCAGCGAATCGCGCAGATCGCCGAGCATGCCAGCCTGGCTGACCATGTCGTTCAGCGCATTGACCCGTGCGTAGGCATCCCCGTCATCGGGCAGCGGGTGCAACTCGTCCCAGAATCGAGCGAGCAGCCCCTCGATGAGGCGCAGACCCTCCGGCAACATCGACGCGCCTTCGAGGTGCAGCTGCGCCCTGGCCCAGTAGATTGCAACCCGCAGATCGCGCGTTCGCTCGAACAGATTCTGCGCATGGCCGAGCACCGACCGCCAATCCGGGCCGACGGTGGCACCGTCCTTCTCGAACTCGCGGGGCGGGCGGCTGACCGCCGCCTTCTCCATCTCGCGGAATTCGTCGTCGTACTCGAGGCTCTCGCCGCAGGCGCTGTCGCCGAGAGGCTGCAACCAGGTGTCGACGATGGTCGGCCGCGCGGGAGTACCTGCGCTACCACCCCCACCGCCCGCGCTGTCGTCCATCGTTGTTTTCTCTTGGTCGAGGTCGCTCAGAGGCCACCCCGGCTCCGCTGTGGCCCGAGGTTGTATAGCGCGCTTCAGGGTGCGTCAAGCCGGCTCGCTAAGTCTTAGTGGGGATGTGCAAGAAAGTCACGACGGGGTACGCTCCGCGTCGCGCCGGTGTTAGACCGGATCGCGTTGCGGACAACGTTGTCGAGGTGACCCTTGAGTGTTTTCTTCCGGCTGCGCCCCGGCCTCGTCGTGGCAACGATGGCTCTCCTTTCGCTTCAAGCCTTCGGGCAGGCGCCGCCACCCGCGCCACCCCCGCCAACACCCGCGCCTCAGCTTCCGCCTCCACCCGGATCGGTTCCCCAGCCCGAAGAGCTTCGCCAGCGCGCGGTTCCGCCCAAGCAGGAGTCGGCCAGCGTTCCCGACGCACCCGTGCCGCGCGAACTGGGCAAGCCCAGCGAGGAGTTGACTCTCGACGTGGCGGGATACAGCGTCGACGAGACTGCGCCCGCGCCCCTCAAGGCCGCACTGCCGGCGCTCACCCAGTCGTTCACCGGCAAGGGCAAGAGCTACGAGGATCTGGTCAACGCGGCTTCGGCCGTCACCCGCTACCTCCAGCGCGAGCTCGGCTACTACCTCGGCTACGCGTATCTGCCGCCGCAAACGCCCGCGAACGGGATGATCCGGATCGCCGTGCTCGAAGGCCGGCTCGACGAGGTCATCCTCAACTGGCCGGACAACATTCCGGTCGACCGCTCGGTGGTCGAGGCCTACCTTGCGCGCCTCAAGCCCGGGGAAATCCTGCGCGTCCGGGACGTCGAACGGATCGTCTTCCTGGTCAACGACCTGCGCGGCCTGACCGCCCGGTTCGAGGTCAAAGCCGGTCGCGCTCCGGGCACCGCCTCTCTGGTGGTCACGGCACAGCCGGAAGCGCGCTTCGCCAGCAAGGTCGAATTCGATTCCCTCGGCTCCCGCTACTCCGGGGTCTACCGGGGCAGCGTCCAGGAGACCATTGCCAGTCCGGCCAGCCGCGGCGACGGGCTGGTGCTCAGCGCACTTTCGTCAACCACCGGCGGGCTGCAGTTCCTGCTCGGCGGCTATACCGTGCCGGTCGGCTCCGACGGGCTCAAGCTCGGCGTGTCAGCTTCGTACGTCAAGTACAAGCTCGACGCCTCGCTTCTCGAAAAGACCGACTTGAGTGGCGACGCGACCGCCTTCACCGCGTACGGGTTGTATCCGGTCATTCGATCACGCAACCTCAACCTGTTCACGCTGCTCTCGATCGACGCGAAGCAGTTCAACGACAAGCAGTTCGGCAACAACCAGAAGAAGACCTCTGAGGACCTG
Source organism: Burkholderiales bacterium (assembly GCA_025350505.1). Classification (GTDB taxonomy): domain Bacteria; phylum Pseudomonadota; class Gammaproteobacteria; order Burkholderiales; family Burkholderiaceae_C; genus Schlegelella_A. The sequence goes on along the minus strand of JANXXS010000145.1, from coordinate 3,609 downwards.
CAGTTGTCCGTCTCGGGCGACGCCCGTGACGATCTGCTGACCGGAGGAGTCAATACCTACGAGGTGGTCCTGCTGCACGGCCACCTCAAGTCTCCGACACTGGGTGCGGAGCAGGAGAACCCCGCGAACTACACGCTCGGGCGGCTGAACCTGTCGCGGCTGCAGAACGTGATCACCAATCGAATGCTCTTCCTGGTCAGCGCGAAGGCCCAATTCGCCCTGAACAACCTCGACAACACCGAGCAGTTTCAGTTGGGCGGCGCGGACCGGGTACGCGCCTTCGGGCCGGGCGAAGGAACGGGCGACACCGGCTTGGTCGCTTCGCTCGAGATGCGTTTGCTGCCGCCGGAGGAGTGGTTCGGCCGAATTTCTCGCGAACTGGTGTTTTCGGCGTTCTTCGACGCGGGCACGATCCGCTTCCGCCACAAGCCGACGCCGCTCGACCTGCAGCAAGACACGTTCGTCAATTCTTCGACGCTGACCGGCGTCGGCATCGGCGCAGTCTGGGACCGGCCTCGCGACTTTGCGGTACGCCTTTCACTCGCCTTTCCGCTCAGCGGCAAGGCCGTGAACGACACCAAAAAATCGCCGCGCATCTACCTCTTCGCCAACAAGTCCTTCTAAAGCCATCCGACGCGCGCCGATCGGCGGCATCCGGCCTCGTTCCCGTTTTTCAAGTCATGCCATCGAGTGAGCGACTCATGAAAACCCGCCTCCGCCAGACCGCCCGCCCCTTCAGCACGCATCGCCGTTTCGCCCTGCGCCCGCTCGCGTTCGCGATCTGCGTCGGCTTGTCCGGCGCCGCACTGGCGCTGCCGCAAGGCGGCAAGGTCGTGTCTGGCGACGCGACGATCGGCAAGCCGGACCCGAACACCGAGGTCATCAGGCAGACGACCGACAAGGCGATCATCGACTGGCTGAGTTTTTCGATCGGTGCCGGCGAAAAAGTCCGCTTCTACCAGCCATCGACCACGTCGGTCACGCTCAACCGCGTCACCGGGTACGACCCGTCCAGCATCCTCGGCCAGATGTCTTCGAACGGGAGGATCTTCCTCATCAATCCCAATGGCGTCGTGTTCGGTGCGGGCGCGCGCATCGACGTCGGCGGGATCGTCGTCTCGACCCTCTCGCTGGCCAACAACGACTTCCTCGCCAGTCGCTACAGCCTGACCTCGATCGATCCGGACGCGCCGGCGCAACGCGGTGCGATCCGCAACGAAGGCACGATCTCGGCACCCGGCGGCATCGTCGTCCTCGCCGGGCCGAGCGTGAGCAACACCGGCACGATCATCGCCAACGGTGGCCGGGTCGGCTTGGTGGCGGCCAATGCGGTCTCGGTCGACGTCGAGGGCGATGGCTTGCTGTTCTTTCAGACCAGCGCCAGCGAAGCGAAGAACCGCCTCGAGCAGCTCGGCCGGATTCAGGCCGACGGCGGCACGATCGAGATGCGCGCTGCGGCGCGCGGCGCATTCGCCGACACGGTGCTCAACATGGCCGGTGTGGTGCAGGCGAAGACGATCGGCACCCGTGAAGGACGCATCGTCATCGACGGCGGCGACAACGGAATCACATCCGTCTCGGGCCAGATCGATGCCACGGGCCTGGCAAGAGGCGAACACGGCGGCGCGGTGACCGTCACAGGCGAGCGCGTCGCTCTCGCCGATGGCGCGGGCATCGATGCCTCGGGAAGCGCTGGCGGCGGAGCCGTCCGCATCGGCGGCGATTTTCATGGCACAAACCCGCTCGTTCGAAACGCGGAATACACGGGCGTTGCACCGACGGCCGTGGTCCGCGCCAACGCCATCGACAACGGCGACGGCGGTACGGTCGCCATATGGTCGGACAACACGACACGCTACTACGGCACGATCTCCGCAGAAGGCGGCAAGCTCGGCGGCAATGGCGGATTCGTCGAGGTGTCCGGCAAGGCCAACCTCGTCTTCCGCGGCGACGTGTCGACGCTCGCACCGATGGGCCAACGCGGCACCCTGTTGCTCGATCCGACGGACATCACGATCGCGGACGCTGCCGCTTCGGCGAACGACAACCAGCTCAATTTGAACGTTCCAGCTGGCGACCTTGTCGGCGTCATCAACTCCGTTGACGCTCCTGCGGTGATGACGATCAGTTCGGCCAAGCTCGAAACCGTTGCCGCGGCGAACAGCATCGACCTGCAGGCGTCGAACTCGATCACGATCAACGCCCTCGTCACCAACGTTGCGACGGCGAACACGCTGACCCTCAACACCGGCGGCGGCAGTGCCAAGTTCGAGACCGGCAATGGCGGCTTCTCGATGGCGTCGAACAACACCATCAAGGTCACGAACGGCTCGCTCGTCATCGACGCGACGGCCTTCGGCGCCGGGCCGGTGTCGGCCGGCTCGCTCACAGCCTCGGGCGCGATCACGGTGAAGGGGTCGGCGGTGACCTTGAACGGGCCCGTTTCCGTGACCGTGGCCGGTGCAGGCGTGTCCGTCACCGGCCCGACCACGCTGGCCGCGGGCAGCGGCGCGATCACTTTGACCGGTAACAACGCCGCCAACGACGTGACCCTTGGAACCGTCAACGGGGCCCAGGCGCTCAACATCACGGCCACTGGCGGCGACATCGTGCTCGGCACGGTCGGGCCGACGGTGACGGGCGTCACGCTCACCGGCAACACCGCCAGCCTGCAGGGCGTCACGACGACGGGTGCGCAGGACTACAGCGCTGTCACGACAACGACGCTCAACGGCGCGCTGACGGTCGCCAACGCCGGCTTCGGCGTGCGCGCCGGAACGACTGTTCTGGCAGCCGGCGGCGGCACGATCGCTCTCGGTGCCAGCAACGCAGCCAACGACGTCACGCTCGGCAACGTCACCGGCGCCCAGGCGCTCAACATCACCGCCACGGGTGGCGACATCGTGATCGGCACCGTCGGCGCCGGCCCCGCGTTGACCAGCGTCACTCTCATCAGCAATACCGCCAACCTGAGTGCCGTCACGACCACGGGAGCGCAGAACTACGCCGGCGTCACGGGGACGGTCCAGTTGACCGTCGGCGGCGGCAACATCACAGGAAACGGCGTCGGCACGACGCTCGTCGCGGCACCCGGTGGTTCGACGTTCAACGTCACCAATCCCGACGCCGGCACCGTCGGAGCCCAGGCCTTCACGCAGGTCGGCAACCTTGCTGGCGCCGCCGGCAGCGACAGCTTCGTCTTCACCCCGACCGGCGCGCTCACTGGTGGCATCAACGGCGGCGGCGGCGCCAACTCGCTGACCGCCACCGCGGGCGTAGCCGCCGAAGACTTCACGCTGACGAACGTCCAGCTCGCCCGCACCGTGGCCGGCAACATCTCACTCGCGAACATCGGCTCTGCCACGCTGACCGGCGGTGCCGGCGTCAACGCGATCAACGCCAGCGCCTTCGCCGGAACGGTCACCGTCAACGCCACCGGCGGCGCCGATACGGTCACCGGCAACGGCCTCAACACCACCCTGGTCGGGACCAACCTCGCCTCGACCTTCACGATCGACGACCCGGCCACGCCCAACAACAAGCTGGTTCAGGCCGGCAACACCACGACCTTCACCGGCGTGGGCAACCTGACCGGCGGCAGTGCCGCGG
>JANXXS010000132.1 GCA_025350505.1 Burkholderiales bacterium | reverse complement strand
GCGAAGTTGTCGATGTAGCCCTCGTCCTTCAGGACCTGGGCGATCGCCAGCTTCAGCTTGGACGACGGCAACGTCACGCTCGGCTTTTCCACCATCTGCGCGTTGCGGATGCGGGTCAGCATATCGGCGATCGGATCACTCATGCTCATATCAATTAACTCCTTGCCGGCCGGCCGGCGCCGGGCCGTTCCCAAGCCGGCCGGTGGCCCCCTCGGGGGGCAGCGAACGCAGTGAGCGTGGGGGCTTCATGTCACCAGCTCGCCTTGACGACGCCGGGGATATCGCCCTTGAACGCCAGCTCGCGGATCTTGTTGCGGCCGAGGCCGAACTTACGGAACGTGCCGCGCGGGCGGCCGGTGATGCCACAGCGGTTGCGGTGGCGCGACGGATAGGCGTTGCGCGGGAGCTTCTGCAGCTCGAGCCGGGCGGCGTAGCGGTCTTCATCGGACTTCTTCGCGTCGTTGGCCGCGGCCTTGAGCTCGGCGTACTTCTTCGCGTACTTCGCGACCATCGCCGTGCGCTTCAGTTCGCGCTGGATCAGGGAGGTTTTTGCCACGTCGGTCCTTCAGTCTTTGGTCGCTGCCAGCTTGAACGGGAACTTGAACGCCGTGAGGAGCGCGCGGCACTCCTCGTCGTTCTTGGCCGTCGTCGTGATCGAGATGTTCAAGCCGCGCAGCGTGTCGATCTTGTCGTACTCGAGCTCGGGGAAAATGATCTGTTCCTTGACGCCGATGTTGTAGTTGCCGCGGCCGTCGAAGGCGCGCGAGCTGATGCCGCGGAAGTCGCGCACCCGCGGCAGGGCGATCGTGACGAAGCGGTCGAGAAACTCGTACATGCGCACGCCGCGCAGCGTGACCATGCAGCCGATCGGCACGCCGTCGCGGATCTTGAAGCCGGCGATCGCCTTCTTCGACTTGGTGACGACGGGCTTCTGGCCGGCGATCTTCGAGAGATCGCTGACGGCGTGGTCCATCACCTTCTTGTCCGAGACCGCCTCGCTCACGCCCATGTTGAGCGTGATCTTGGTGATGCGCGGGGCTTCCATCGTCGACGTGTAGCCGAACTTCTTGATCAGGTCGGGGACGACCTTCTCGCGGTAAAACTGTTGCAAGCGGGCCATGGTTTACGCCTTGATCTCTGCGCCGCTCGAGCGGAACACGCGAACACCGCGCTCCTGCGTCTTGCGCGACTTCTGCTCGTCGGCGCTGAGCAGCTTGATGCCGACGCGGTCGGCCTTGCCGGTGGCCGCGTTGTAGATGGCGACGTTCGACTGGTGGATCGAAAGCGTCTTGTCGGCGACGCCGCCGGTAATGCCCTTCATGGGATTCGGCTTGACGTGCTTCTTGACGACGTTGACGCCCTCCACGAGCAGGCGCTCCTCGTCGACGCGCGACAGCACGGTGCCGCGGCGGCCCTTGTCGCGGCCGGTCAAGACAATGACCTGGTCGCCTTTACGAATCTTGTTCATCGCAATATTCCTGAATCTGCGAAGCTGTTCAGAGAACTTCCGGCGCCAGCGACACGATCTTCATGAAGCGCTCGGTACGCAGCTCGCGCGTGACCGGGCCGAAGATGCGCGTGCCGATCGGCTCGAGCTTGGCGTTGAGCAGCACGGCGGCGTTGCCGTCGAACTTGACCAGCGAGCCGTCCGGACGGCGCACGCCCTTGGCGGTGCGAACGACGACGGCCGAGTAGACCTCGCCCTTCTTGACACGCCCACGCGGCGCCGCTTCCTTGATGCTCACCTTGATCACGTCGCCGATGGCGGCGTAGCGGCGCTTGGAGCCGCCCAGCACCTTGATGCATTGGACGGATTTCGCGCCAGTGTTGTCGGCGACGTCGAGCCGCGACTGCATTTGAATCATGTTTTCCTCTTTCCCAACTTGTTCCTCGTCCGGAGTTCCGGACAAGCACAGTCTTGGGCCCGCGTGGGGTTTGAACTAGCGCCTCGCCCGGGGCAAATGCCAAAAGCGAAGCCGGCGATTATCGCCCGCCCCGGACTGACGTGTCAAACCGGGCGGGATTCAACCTTTCAGAGCGCCTTGGCCTGGTCGACCAGGGTGTTGGCGTCGCTCACCTCGAACTTGCCGGGCGCCTCGATGTTGAGCGACTTGACGACGCCATCCTTGACCAGCATCGAGTAGCGCTGCGAGCGTACGCCCATGCCGCGCGAGGTCAGGTCGAAGGTCAGGCCGGTCGCCGTGGTGAAGGCGGCGCTGCCGTCGGCCATCATGCGCACCTTGCCGCTGGTGTGCTGCTCGCGGCCCCATGCGCCCATGACGAAGGCGTCGTTGACCGAAATGCACCAGATCTCGTCGACGCCGGCGGCCTTCAGCGCCTCGGCCTGCTCGACATAGCCGGGCACGTGCTTGGCCGAGCAGGTCGGCGTGAACGCGCCGGGCAGGCCGAAGACAGCGATCGTCTTGCCGGCGGTCGCCTTCTCGACCTCGAACGTGTTCGGGCCGACCGTGCAGCCGTTGCCCTCGATCTCGATGAATTCCTGCAGCGTGCCCGCGGGCAGCTTGTCGCCGACTTTCAGCATGTTCTGCTCCTTGGTGGCGTTCAGACGTTGATGCCCTTTTGCACCAGGCGCGTCACGACCCAGGACTTGGTCTTCGAGATCGGCCGGCTCTCGGCGATCTCGACCACGTCACCCATCTTGTATTCGCCCTTTTCGTCGTGCGCGTGGTACTTGCTCGAGCGGGCGACGATCTTGCCGTACAGCTCGTGCTTGGTGCGGCGCTCGATCAGGACGGTGATCGTCTTCGAGCGCTTGTCGCTCACGACCTTGCCGATCAGCGTGCGCGTGTTCTTGGCGCGCGCGGCCGGAGCAGTGGCTACCGACTCGGCGGCCGGGGTGACGTCGGCGTTCATTTCTTCGCTCCGGTGGTCTTCTTCGCGGCGGCGTGCTTGGCTTCGGCCTGGATCGTCTTGGCGCGCGCGATGTCGCGCCGGGTCTTGCCGAGCTGCGAATGGTTGGTGAGTTGCTGCGTCGCCTTTTGCATGCGCAGGCCGAAGTGGGCTTTCAGCAGATCGCTGACTTCCTTCTCGAGGCCGGCGCCGTCCTTGGCGCGGAGTTCCGATGCTTTCATGGCAGTGCCCGCCCGGCCGCCCGAAGGGCACTCAGCCCCCTCAGGGGGCAGCGAACGAAGTGAACGTGGGGGTACATATTTCTCCTTCGTCTTCAGGCGCCGACCTGGCGCATGACGAACGTCGTCTTCAGCGGCAGCTTGGCCGAGGCGAGCAGGAAGGCCTCGCGCGCCAGGGCTTCGGGAACGCCGTTGATTTCATAGAGCACCTTGCCGGGCTGGATCTCGGCGACGTAGTACTCGGGGTTGCCCTTGCCGTTGCCCATGCGGACTTCGGCCGGCTTTTGCGAAATGGGCTTGTCCGGGAAGATGCGGATCCAGATCCGGCCGCCGCGCTTCACGTGGCGCGAGATCGCGCGGCGAGCCGCCTCGATCTGGCGCGCCGTCAGGCGCCCGCGCTCGGTGGCCTTGAGACCGAAATCGCCAAACGAGACATTGGCGCCGCGCGTGGCGACGCCGGTGTTGCGGCCCTTTTGTTCCTTGCGGTATTTTCTGCGTGCAGGTTGCAGCATGCTTACTCTCCTTTGCCGTCGCTCTTGGCGTCGGCGGCGGGCGGCGGCGCCACGGCCTTGCGCACGCGCTTGACCGCCGGCACCTTGGGCGGATCGCCTGCACCGGGTACGGAAACGTCGGGCGCGGCTGCGATGGCGCCCGGATCGATCGCCTTGTCGTGCTTGTCGGCACCGGCCGCGGCGCGCAGCGGTCGCTCGCCCACGGCGCCGGGCGCGGTACGCGTACGGCCACCCGGAGCGCCCGGGCCACCCGGACGCGGACCGCGGCGGTTGCGGCGGTCGTCTTCGGCGCCGGCCGGCGTGTTGATGTTCGGCGCTTCGCCGTTGGCGAGGCGGTCGCCGCGATAGACCCAGCACTTCACGCCGATGACGCCGTAGGTGGTCTTGGCTTCGGAGAAACCGTAGTCGATGTCGGCGCGCAGGGTGTGGAGCGGCACGCGGCCTTCGCGGTACCACTCGCAGCGCGCGATCTCGATGCCGTTGAGCCGGCCCGACGACATCAGCTTGATGCCTTGCGCGCCCAGGCGCATGGCGTTCTGCATCGCGCGCTTCATGGCGCGGCGAAACATGATGCGCTTCTCGAGCTGCTGCGTGATCGAGTCGGCGATCAGTTGCGCGTCGATCTCGGGCTTGCGCACCTCTTCGATGTTGACCGCGACCGGCACGCCGAGACGGCGCGTCAGCTCGGCCTTGAGGTTCTCGATGTCCTCGCCCTTCTTGCCGATGACCACGCCCGGCCGTGCCGAGTAGATCGTGATCCGCGCGTTCTTCGCCGGACGCTCGATCAGGATGCGCGACACCGCGGCGTTCTTCAGGCGCGTCTTCAGGTACTCGCGGACCTTCAGGTCCTCGGCGAGCATCGTCGAGAAGTTCTTGTTCGAGGCATACCAGCGCGACGACCAGTTGCGGGTGACCGCAAGTCGAAAGCCGGTGGGGTGAATCTTCTGTCCCATGGTGTCCTTTGCGCCTCAGTTGCCGACGGTGATGTAGATGTGCGCGGTCGGCTTGCTGATGCGGTTGCCGCGCCCCTTGGCGCGCGCCGAGAAGCGCTTCAGCGTGGCGCCCTGCTCGACGTAGATCGACTTCACGAGCAGCTCGTCGATGTCGGCGCCGTCGTTGTGCTCGGCATTGGCGATGGCCGATTCGAGCGCCTTCTTGATGATGCCGGCGGCCTTCTTCTGCGTGAAGTTGAGGATGTCGATCGCCTGGCCCACCTTCTTGCCGCGCACCAGGTCGGCGACCAGCCGGCCCTTGTCGCAGGAGAGGCGAACGCCTCGA
>JANXXS010000105.1 GCA_025350505.1 Burkholderiales bacterium | reverse complement strand
CAGGGCGGCGTAGCAGTTAACGGCTGTCCACCGCGAGGTGAGGATCAGAGCAACAGAGACGAGTCGGCGCGTCCGCCGCAAGGCGGGCGCATCGGGTGAAACGGGCAATCTCTACGCGCAGCAATACCAAATAGGCCGGCGCGGGAGGGCGGACTTCGGTCCGCCCGCTTCGAAGTGTGGCTCCGCACAAGCCGGCGGGTAGGTAGCACCGAGCCGGGCAGCGATGCCCGGCCCAGAGGAATGGCGGCCACGGCGCGCGCGTCGCAAGACGGGGGCGCTGCACAGAATCCGGCCTATCGGCTCGCTTCACACTTTTCGAGCGCGCGGTCATGCGTTCGGGCCGCGAACAAGCGCTGACTACACTCGTCGGCTGGCCATGAATCCGGACCCCAAGACACTTTGGCAAGCACCCAAGTGGGCGCTCGCCGTGCTGCTCGCCTGCCTCGGCACGCTGGGGCCGTTCTCGATCGACACCTACCTGCCGGCCTTCACCGGCATCGCCCTGGCGATAGGCGCCTCGCCGGTCGAGATGCAGCAGACGCTCTCGGCCTACCTGTTCGGCTTCGCCGTCATGAACCTGTTCCACGGCGCCCTTTCCGACAGCTTCGGGCGCCGCCCGGTCGTCCTCGGCGGGCTCGCCGTGTTCACGCTCGCCTCGATCGGTTGCGCGCTGTCGCAGCACATCGGCGCACTGGTCCTGTTCCGCGCCCTGCAGGGCATGTCGGCCGGCGCCGGCATCGTCATCTCGCGCGCCGTCATCCGCGACATGTTCCCGCCCGCCGACGCGCAACGGGTGATGTCGCAGGTGACGATCTACTTCGGCGTCGCGCCGGCGGTGGCGCCGATGGTCGGCGGTTTCCTGTTCGTGCACGCCGGCTGGCATACCATCTTCTGGTTCCTGACCGGCGTCGGCATCGTCCTGTTGGTGGCGAACTGGAAGCTTCTGCCGGAGACGCTGCACGTCACCCACCGGCAGCCGTTCAACGTCGCCAACCTGTTGCGCGGCTACTGGACGCTGGGCAGCAATCCGCGCTTCCTGACGCTGGCGCTGGCCAGCGGCATCCCGTTCAACGGCATGTTTCTCTACGTACTGTCGGCGCCGGTCTTCCTGGGCGAGCATCTCGGCCTGGAGCCGGGCCAGTTCTTCTGGTTCTTCCTGCTCAGCATCGCCGGCATCATGAGCGGCGCCTTCCTCTCGGGCCGGATGGCGGGCAAGGTCAAGCCGTCGCGGCAGATCCGCTACGGTTTCGTCATCATGGGCGGCGTCTCGATCGCCAACTTCGCGCTCAACCTGCTGTTCGTTCCCGAGGCCTGGTGGGCGCTGCTGCCGATCGCGATCTATTCGTTCGGCTGGGCGATGATGGTGCCGGTCGTGACGCTGCTCGTGCTCGACCTTATGCCGGAGCGGCGCGGCATGGCATCGTCGTTCCAGGCCTGCGTCGGCAGCGCCGCCAATGGCTTGGTCGCCGGGGTGATCGCGCCGCTGGTCATGCACTCGACCGTGGCACTGGCGGCGACGTCGCTGGCGATGATGAGCGTGGGCGTGTTCGCCTGGCTGTGGGTCAAGCCGCGGCTGATCCTGCCCGCGATCGAGCGACAATTGACCACATGACAGTCTTCATCGCCGGCCTGGTCTTGTTTCTCGGCATCCACTCGGTCTTGATCGTTGCGCCGGGCTGGCGCAACGCCCAGGTCGCGCGGCGTGGCGAGGGCGCGTGGAAGGGGCTCTACTCGATCGTCTCCGCGGCCGGCCTGGCCTTGCTGATCGTCGGCTACGGCATGGCGCGGCGTGAGCCCGTCGTCCTGTACACACCGCCCGCGGCCTTGCGCCACCTCGCGCTGCTCGTCATGCTGCCGGTGTTTCCGCTGCTGTTCGCGGCCTACCTGCCGGGCCGTATCCGCAGCGCGGCGAAGCATCCCTTTCTGCTCGCGACCAAGCTCTGGGCCGCGGCGCACTTGCTCGCCAACGGCACGCTTGTCGACGTGCTGCTGTTCGGCGGCTTTCTCGTCTGGGCAGTGGCCGACCGCATCTCGGTCAAGCGCCGTTCCGTCGCCGACGCTCACGATGCGCCGGCGGCGCCGGCAGGGCCGATGAACGACCTGATCGCCATCGTCGGCGGCCTGGCGACCTACGCGGTCTTCGTCTTCTGGGCGCATCGCTGGCTGATCGGCGTGTCGCCGATGCCGTGAGCGGCTGCCTTTTGCCCGCACCCGTCTCGCCCACGGGCCTCGTGTTCGACCTGCCGCCGTTTCGCCTGTCGGGCGCGGTGTATGGCGTGCTGATGAACCATCGCGCGGCCCTCGCTGCGCTCGGCGATGCGGCGCACCAGCCGCCCTACCAGGCACCGCCGAAGGGTGTCGTGCTCTACGTCAAGCCGCGCAATACGCTGATCGCGCCGGGCGCCGCCGCACTCGTCTTCGATGCGGCCGAAACGCTGGAGGTCGGTGCGGCACTGGGTATCGTCATCGGCCGGACCGCCTGCGCCGTCGGCGAAGGCGAGGCGATGGCCTGCGTCGCCGGCTACGTCATCGTCGCCGACTTCAGCGTTCCGCACGACAGCTGGTTCCGTCCGGCGATCCGCTTCAAGGCGCGCGACGCGTCGTGCGCGCTCGGGCCGCGCGTCGTCGCTCGGGCCGCAATCGCCGACCCCGACGCGCTCGGTGTTCGCGTCTACGTCGACGGGACGCTCGTGCACGAGGCCGCTACCGGCGACACGTTCCGCCCGGTCGCTCGCCTGGTTGCCGCCGTCAGCGACTTCATGACGCTGGCGCCGGGCGACGTGCTGATGGCCGGCGTCGCGCCGGGCGCGCCCAGGGTCGGCGCCGGAGCCCGGGTCGCGATAGAGATCGACGGCCTCGGCCGGCTCGAGACGCGTGTGCTCGCCGCGAACACGGTGCGATGAAGCGGGCACGCGTTGCCTGGTCGGGCGCGATCCACGAGGCGACCCCCGGCGCTACCGAGGGAACGCTCCGCCTCGCCGACGGCCGCGTCCTCGCCGAAGACGCGGTCGTCTGGTTGCCGCCGTTCGAGGTCGGCACGATCGTCGCGCTCGGCCTCAACTACGCCGACCATGCCAGGGAGCTGGCCTTCAAGGCGCAGGACGAGCCGCTCGTGTTCGTCAAGGGGCCGGGCTCGCTGATCGGCCATCGCGGCCAGACGCGGCGGCCGGCCGACGCGACCTTCATGCACTACGAATGCGAACTCGCCGTCGTCATCGGCAGACCGGCGCGCAAGGTGGCGCGCGCCGACGCCATGGCGCACGTCGCCGGCTACACCGTCGCCAACGACTACGCGATTCGCGACTACCTCGAGAACTGGTACCGCCCGAACCTGCGCGTGAAGAACCGCGACGGCGGCACCGTGCTCGGACCCTGGCTGGTCGACGCGGCCGACATCGAGAGCCCGCCGCAGCTGGCGCTGAAGACTTTCGTCAACGGCAGGCTGGCGCAGCAGGGCAACACCCGCGACCTGGTATTCGACATTCCGTTCCTGATCGAGTACCTGAGCGCCTTCATGACCCTCGCGCCCGGCGACGTGATACTCACGGGAACGCCCGAGGGCGTCTCGAACGTCGCCGTCGGCGACGAGGTGGTGTGCGAGATCGAAGGCATCGGCCGGCTGGCCAACACCATCGTCGACGACGCCGCGTTCGGGCGGTGAGAGGGCAAGGGGACAGCCGCATGCGAATCCAGCATCTGATCGACGGCCGCGCCGTCGAGAGCCGCGACTATTTCGAGACCGTGAATCCGGCGACGCAGGCAGTGCTCGCCGAAGTGGCGCGCGGCGGCGCTGCCGAAGTCGACGCTGCGGTCGCCGCCGCCAAAGCGGCCTTCCCGAAGTGGGCCGCGACCGCGCCGGCTGAGCGGGCGAAGCTGATGCGCAAGCTCGGCGACCTGATCGCCGCCCATGTTCCGGAGATCGCAGAGACCGAGACGCGCGATACCGGCCAGGCGATCGGCCAGACGAAGAAGCAGCTCATCCCGCGCGCCGCCGACAACTTCCACTACTTCGCCGAGATCTGCGTTCGCGTCGACGGCCACACCTACCCGACGCCGACGCATCTCAACTACACGCTGTTCCACCCGGTCGGCGTCTGCGCCCTGATCTCGCCCTGGAACGTGCCGTTCATGACGGCGACGTGGAAGGTCGCGCCGTGCCTCGCGCTCGGCAACACCGCGGTGCTGAAGATGAGCGAGCTGTCGCCCATGACCGCGGCGCGTCTCGGCGAGCTGGCGCTCGAGGCCGGCATTCCGGCCGGCGTGCTCAACGTCGTGCATGGCTACGGCGGCGAAGCCGGCGAGGCGCTGGTCTCGCACCGCGACGTGCGCGCCATCTCGTTCACCGGCTCGACGCGCACCGGCAACCGCATCGTGCAAAGCGCCGGATTGAAGAAGTTCTCGATGGAGCTCGGCGGCAAGAGCCCGTTCGTGATCTTCGCCGACGCCGACTTCGAGCGCGCCGTCGATGCCGCCGTCTTCATGATCTTCTCGAACAACGGCGAGCGCTGCACCGCGGGCTCGCGCATCCTGGTCGAACAAGCCATCTACGCCGAGTTCGTGCGCCGCTTCGTCGAGCGCGCCAGGCGCATCGCGGTCGGCGACCCGCTCGACGAGAAGACCATCGTCGGGCCGATGATCAGCAAGGGCCATCTCGAGAAGGTGCGCAACTACATCGCGCTCGGCACGGAAGAGGGCGCGACGATGCTCTGCGGCGGCCTCGATGCACCCGATCTGCCGCAGGCGCTGCGCGCCGGCAACTTCGTCCTGCCGACGGTCTTTGCCGATGTCGACAACCGCATGCGCATCGCCCAGGAAGAGATCTTCGGTCCGGTCGCCTGCCTGATCGCCTTCGATGGTGAGGCCGACGCCATCGCCCAGGCCAACGACATCGCCTACGGTCTCTCGAGCTACGTCTGGACCCGCGATATCGGCCGTGCCCATCGCGTCGCCGCGGCGATCGAGGCCGGCATGTGCTTCGTCAACAGCCAGAACGTGCGCGACCTGCGCCAGCCCTTCGGCGGCACCAAGGCCTCGGGGACGGGGCGCGAGGGCGGCACCTGGAGCTTCGAGGTGTTCTGCGAGCCGAAGAACGTCTGCGTATCGACGACTGATCACCACATTCCGCGCTGGGGTGCATGAGGGCATGAGCCTCTACGCCGCACAGAAGCTGCTCTTTCACCTGAACCGCGATGCGGCGGTGCAGGCCCGCTTTCGCGACGACAAGGCCGCGCTGCTCGGCGACTACGAGCTCACGGCCGAAGAGCACGATGCCTTCGTCGCCGGCGATATCGGCAAGCTCTATGTGCTCGGCGCCAACGGCCAGCTGCTCATGCACTTCGCGGCCCTGCTCTGCATGCCGTGGGCCGACTACATCGAGGCGATGCGCGAAGGCGTGCGCCGGCACGGCCCGGTGCGCGCCGGCATCTACGCCATGACCACCTCCACCGACGAGAAGGTCGCCGGCGTATGAGGCCCCCACGCTCACTTCGTTCACTGCCCCCCGAGGGGGCGCGCAGCACCCTTGGTGCGGCCCGGCGGGTGCTGCGATGAGCCTGGTCTTCGCCGGCGTGTGCAGCCACGGTCCCGGCATCACCGGCCGTGCCCATCTCGCCGAGCCCGGTATCCGCGACGCCTTCCACGCCGAGTTTCGCGGCATGGGCGAGGCGCTCGCCGCGGCCCGTCCCGACGCGCTGATCGTCGTCGCCGCCGAGCACTTCGCGAACTTCTTCATGGACAACATGCCCGCCTACGCGATGGGCATGGCCGAGCACTACGAAGGGCCGATCGAAGACCCGGCCTGGCTCGGCATCGACAAGACGCGCATCCCCGGCAACGCCGGGCTGTCGAAGCGGCTCGTCGTCAGCGTCATGAACGACGTCGACCTCGCCTACGCCGAGGAATGGAAGTTCGATCACGGCATCATGGTGCCGCTGCACTTCCTGACGCCGAAGTTCGATCTGCCGATCGTTCCGGTCAACATCAACTGCCAGGGCCCGCCGCTCACGCCGCTGAAGCGCGCCTGGGCCTTAGGCGAGGCGCTGCGCCGGGCCTGCGACGAAGCGCCGGAGCGCATCGCGCTGGTCGGCACCGGCGGCCTTTCGCACTGGCCGGCAACACCGGATTCGGGGAAGATCAACGAAGCCTGGGACCGGTCGTTCCTCGACCGCTGGTCGCGCCAGGACAAGGCGGCCATGCTGTCGTATACCGACGAGGCGACCTATCGCGAAGCCGGCCAAGGCGGCTTCGAGGTGCGCACCTTCATCGCCGTGGCGGCCGCCGCGCGCGGCGCGGGCGAGGTCCGCTTCTACGCGCCGATACCGATCTTCTCGGTCGGCTGCACGGTCGCGCTGATGGCCGTCGAATGAGAATTCCAAGGAGCTGGCGATGCCGCACGTGACGATCCAGTACACCGCCAATCTCGATCCCGAGGCGAGGATGGACGCGCTCTGCGCGACGCTCGCCGAGGCGATCTGCGCGCAGCGCGACGGCGAGGGCAAGCGCCTCTTCCCGATCGGCGGCACGCGCGTGCTGGCCTATCCGGCGCAGGCCTTCGCCGTGGCCGACGGCGCGCCCGACCGCGCCTTCGTCTACCTCAACGTGCGCATCGCCCCGGGCCGCGAGCCGGCGCGGGTGCAGGCCACCGGCGAGGCGCTGATCGCCGCGGTGCGAACGCATTTCGAGAAGCTCTTCGCCAGCCGTGCGCTCGGCATCACGCTGCAGATCGACGAGGGTGCGCCGGCGTTCGACGTCAAGCACAGCAACCTGCATCCCCTGTTCGCGGGCAAATAGGCGGCGCGATGCTCGCGAAAGACACGATCGCCGCGCTCGCCGCCGAGTTGCACGAGGCACAGACGCGCCGCGTCCAACTGCGCCATTTCTCGCAGCGCCATCCCGGGATGACGATCGAGGACGGCTACGCCATCCAGCGCGCCTGGCTGGCGCTCCGCCTGGCCGAGGGCCGCGTCGTCAAGGGTCGCAAGATCGGACTGACCTCGCGCGCCATGCAGCAAGCCTCGCAGATCACCGAGCCCGACTACGCGCCGTTGCTCGACGACATGTTCTTCGACGCCGGCGGCGACATCCCGATCGATCGCTTCATCGCCCCGCGCGTCGAGGTCGAGCTCGCCTTCATCCTCGGTCGGCCGCTCAAGGGTCCTGGCGTGACGCTGGCCGACGTTCTCGCCGCGACCGAGCTGGTGACCCCGGCAGTCGAGATCATCGACGCGCGCATCGAGCAGTTCGATCGCGAGACCAAAGCGCCGCGCAAGGTCTTCGACACCATCGCCGACTTCGCCGCCAACGCCGGCATCGTCATCGGCGGACGTATGGTGCGGCCGCACGACGTCGACCTGCGCTGGGCCGGCGCCATGCTCTACAAGAACGGCGTGATCGAGGAGACGGGACTGGCCGCCGCGGTGCTCAATCATCCGGGCAACGGTATCGCCTGGCTGGCGAACAAGATCGCGCCCTACGACGAGCAGCTGAATGCCGGCGATGTCGTGCTCGGCGGCTCGTTCACCCGGCCGACGACAGCGGCGCGCGGCGACGTTTTCCATGTCGACTACGGCCCGCTCGGCGCCATCGCCTTTCGTTTCGCCTGACCGGCCGGACCCGACCATGAAACAACCGCACAACGCCTTCAAGGCCGGCCTCGCCCGCGGCGAAAAGCAGATCGGCCTCTGGCTGAGCCTGGCCGACGCCTATGTCGCCGAAATGGTCGCTGCGGCCGGTTTCGACTGGCTGCTCATCGACGCCGAGCACGGCCCCAACGATCTGCGCAGCGTGCTCGCGCAGCTGCAGGCGATCGCACCTTATCCGGTCAGCCCGATCGTGCGTCCGGTGACGGGTGACACCGCGCTCATCAAGCAATACCTCGACGCCGGCGTGCAGAGCCTGCTCGTGCCGATGGTCCACTCGGCCGCGCAGGCTGCGGCGGTGGTCGCGGCGACCCGCTATGCGCCGCGCGGCACGCGCGGCGTCGGCGGCGCGATGTCGCGCGTCACGCGCTGGAGCCGGGTCGACGACTACGTGGCGCACGCCCACGACGAGATCTGCGTGCTGGTGCAGGCCGAGTCGAAGGAGGCGATGGCCGATCTCGCGGCGATCGCAGCGGTCGACGGTGTCGACGGTGTTTTCTTCGGCCCGGCCGACCTGTCGGCATCGATGGGGCACCTCGGCGAGTTCGATCATCCGGAGGTGCTAGCCGCCATCGACGCCGGCATCGCCACGGTGCTCGCCGCCGGCAAGGCGCCGGGCATCATTTCCACTGACCCGAAGGTGTCCGAGCGCTACCTGCAGCGAGGGGCGCGCTTCGTGGCGGTCGGCGTCGAGGCCGATCTGCTCATCAACGCCGCCGTGGCCCTGGCGGCGCGGTTCAAGCGCTGATTCGTGATCGACTACGCGCTTCCACGAGGCGCGTTGTGGGCTCGCCGGCCGTCGCCGTGCCGCCGTCGCACCCCCTTTTGCTCAGTCTCGTCTTTCACACTGCGCTGCAAGTCCTTGTTTCTTGGGCGGTTTCTCGAGCTTGAGTGGCTCACAGGAGAGTCGCTTCTAAGTCCTTGATTCCATTGATTTTTGTTTCGTTCTTGAATTGACCCTGCGCCGGCTTCCGGCTAAAGTGGCACAAAGTGCACTTTCGTGGGGTTTTGTGGCGAGCGTCGTATTCCAAGGCCCTGCAGCGTTGACGCTCGATGGCAAAGGCCGCATCGCGATGCCGGCGCGCCACCGCGAACTGCTCGCCGCGATGGGAGTCCACCAACTCACCCTCACCAAGCATCCGGAAGGCTCGCTCCTGGTCTTTCCGCGCCCCGCGTGGGAGACCTTTCGCGACAAAGTTGCGGCGCTGCCCATGGACTCGAGCGGCTGGAAGCGCATCTTCCTCGGCAATGCGATGGACGTCGACATCGATGCCTCGTCGCGGGTGCTGATCGCGCCCGAGCTGCGCGCCTCTGCGGGCCTGGTGCGCGACGTCATGCTGATCGGCATGGGCAGTCACTTCGAGCTGTGGGACGCCGAGCGGCACGCCGCGCACGAGGCGGCGGTGATGAAGTCCGCGATGCCCGAATCCCTGAAGAGTTTCAGCTTCTGATGACCACTGCCACCGGTGAGCACATCACCGTCCTTCTCGGCGAGGCGGTGCAGGCGCTCGTCACCGCGCCCGAGGGCCGCTACGTCGACGCCACCTTCGGCCGCGGCGGCCATACCCGCGCCATCCTCGCGGAGCTGTCACCGGCCGGCCGCGTCATCGCCATCGACCGCGATCCGCAGGCCGTGCTGAGCGCCCGCGAGGCCCCGGACCTGCTCGCCGACCCGCGCTTCACGATCGAGCACGCGAGCTTTTCGCAGATGCCGGCGACGCTGGCTGCGCACGGCATCGACCGCGTCCACGGCGTGCTGCTCGACCTCGGCGTGTCCTCGCCGCAGATCGACGATCCGGCGCGCGGCTTCTCGTTTCGCTTCGACGGCCCGCTCGACATGCGGATGGACACGACCCGCGGCGAAAGCGCCGCCGAGTTTCTTGCCCGCGCCGACGAGCGCCACATTGCGGAGGTGATACGCGACTATGGGGAAGAACGGTTTGCTCTACAGGTTGCAAAGGCGCTTGTTGCTCGGCGCGAAAGCGGGCGCCCTGTTCGCACCACAGGGGAACTTTCCGAAGTCGTGGCTGGTACGGTGCGCACCCGCGAAGCGGGCCAGAACCCTGCAACGCGCACGTTTCAGGCACTTCGGATTTTCGTCAACGCCGAGCTTGAGGAGCTCGAGCAAGCCCTGATCGCGGCACTCGAATTGCTGCTGCCGGGCGGGCGGCTCGTCGTGATCAGCTTTCACTCGCTCGAAGACCGCATCGTCAAGACCTTCATCGCCAGGGAAAGCAAGACCGAGTTCGACCGGCGCGCGCCCTTCGCCGCGCCCAAGCCGCACCGGCTCGCGGCGCTGGCCCGCGTCAAGCCGGGTTATGCCGAGACGCTGGCCAATCCGCGTGCCCGTTCGGCGGTGATGCGCGTCGCCGAACGCACCGCCGAACCCTTCGCCCCCGGATCCGGCGCATGACCCGCGTCAACGTCCTCCTGCTCCTGGCCTTGCTCGTGAGCAGCATCTACCTCGTGCGCATCTCCTACGAATCGCGGCGCCTCTTCGCGGCGCTCGACAAGGCGCAAAGCGAAGAGCGCGCCCTCGACAACGACAACGAACGGCTGAAGACCGAGCTGCGTTCGCAGGCGACGCCGCTGCGCGTCGAGCGCGCTGCGCGTGACCGGCTGTCGATGCGCACCGCGACGCCGGCGGTGACGCAGTACGTCGAGCTGCCGGCGGCCGCCGCCGCGGCCTCGCAGCCGGCGTCGCAAGGGGCCTCGCGATGAACCGCCGCAACGCGCCGAAGGCGCGCCCGGTGGGCAGCGTGAAGAGCGTCAACTACTCGACCAGCCCGTTGCTCGCGACGCCGACGCCGCCCTGGCGATCGAAGCTGCTCGTGGCGATGGTCGGGCTCGGCTTCGCGGTGCTGCTCGGCCGCGCCGTCTACGTGCAGATCGTCGCAGCGCCCTTCTTCCTGAAGCAGGGCGAGATCCGCTACGGCCACACGCTCGAGCTGCCGGCGAGCCGCGGTCGCATCCTCGACCGCAACGGCCTGATCCTGGCGGCCAGCATCCCGGCGCCGTCGATCTGGGCGATCCCGAAGGACCTGGATGGCGACGCGGCGAGCCGCGCTGCGCTGGCGCGGGCCCTCGACATGACGAGCGTCGAGCTCGAGGGCCGGCTCGCCGAGAACCCGAACTTCGTCTGGCTGCGCCGCCAGGTCGACGACGCCGTTGCCGAGCAGGTGCGCGGCCTCGCCATCAGGGGCATCCACGAGCTGCGCGAGTACAAGCGCAAGTACCCCGAAGGCGAGGCCGACGCGCACGTCGTCGGCTTCACCAACGTCGAGGACCACGGCCAGGAAGGCATCGAGCTGGCGTTCCAGAAGGACCTTGCCGGCCGCGACGGCACGCGCCGCGTCATCAAGGACCGGCTCGGCCGCGTCGTCGAGGACATCGGCGAAAGCGTCGCCCCGGTCGACGGGCGCGACATCGGCCTGACGGTCGACTCGAAGGTGCAGTTCTTCGCCTACCAGAAGATCCGCGACGCCGTCGCCGCGAACAGGGCGAAGGCGGGCAGCGTCGTCGTCCTCGACGCGCAGACCGGCGAGGTGCTGGCACTCGCCAACGTTCCCAGCTATTCGCCCTCGGACCGGCGCAACCTGAGCGGCGCGCAGTTGCGCAACCGGGCGCTGACCGACACCTTCGAGCCCGGCTCGACGATGAAGCCCTTCGTCGTCGGCTGGGCTCTCGAGACGAACCGCGTCACGCCTTCGACCGTCATCCAGACCGCGCCCGGCAAGATGACGATGAGCGGCTTCACGATCAGCGACTCGCACCCGCACGGCAACCTGACGGTGAGCGAGGTGATCCAGAAGTCGAGCAACGTCGGCGCGGCGCGCATCGCCCTCGGCTTCACGCCGCGCGAGATGTGGGAGCTGTACAGCGCGGTTGGCTTCGGCCAGAAGCCGCAGCTCGGCTTTCCCGGCGTCGTCACCGGGCGGCTGCGTCCCTACAAGAGCTGGCGGCCGATCGAGCAGGCGACCATGAGCTACGGCTACGGCCTCTCGGCGTCGCTGTTCCAGATCGCCCACGCGTACACCGTGTTCGCCCACGACGGCGAGCTGATCCCGGTGACGTTGACGCGGCCGCTCGGCCCGGCGCCGAGCCCGGCCGTCTCGGGCGTGCGCGTGCTGTCGCCGAAGACCGCGGCCACCGTGCGCGACATGCTGCACCTGGTGACGCTGGCCGGCGGCACCGCACCCAAGGCGCAGGTCATGGGCTACTCGGTCGGTGGCAAGAGCGGCACCGCTTACAAGCAGGAGGGCGCCGGCTACGCGGAGAAGAAGTACCGCGCCTGGTTCGTCGGCATGGCGCCGATCGCCCATCCGCGCATCATCGTCGCGGTGATGGTCGACGAGCCGAGCGCCGGCAAGTGGTTCGGCGGCGACGTCGCCGCGCCGGTCTTCAGCGAGGTCGTGCAGCAGACGCTGCGCATGATGGGCGTGCAGCCCGACCTCGACGTCAAGGCGCAGATCGTCTCGCGCGACGTGCCGGCCGAAACGGAGAGCTTCTGATGTCGGCCGGCGAATTGGCGACGCTCGATTCGCGCGAGGCGGCGCACGCCTGGCTGCTCGTGCGCCAGGCGCGCGCGCTGGTCGGCGACAGCCGCAAGGTCACGCCGGGCGATGCCTTCGTCGCCTGGCCGGGCTACGCCACCGACGCGCGCCGCCATGTGCCCGAGGCCCTCGGCGCCGGCGCCGTCGCCTGCCTGGTCGAGGCCGACGGGGCCGAAGGATTCGACTTCGCCGGCGAGCCGCGCGTCGCCGCGGTGCGCGGGTTGAAGGCCGTCGCCGGCGAGATCGCCAGCCGCTTTCTCGGCGCGCCGAGCGAGCGGCTCGAGGTGATCGCCGTCACCGGCACCAACGGCAAGACCTCGACCGCGTGGTGGGTGGCGCAGGCCCTCAGCGCGGCTGGCCGGCGCTCGGCGGTGATCGGCACGCTCGGCGTCGGCGAGCCGCCGCGCCCTGGCAGCGCGAACGAAGCGGCGGCGAGCGCAGCGACCGGCGACGCCGCGCCCGGCCTGGTGCCGACCGGCCTGACCACGCCCGACCCGATCACGCTGCAGACGGCGCTGGCCGACTTCGTGACGCGCGGCTTCACCACTTGCGCCATCGAGGCCTCGTCGATCGGCATTGCCGAGCATCGGCTGGCCGGCACGCGCGTCGCCGTCGCCGTGTTCACCAACTTCACGCAGGACCATCTCGACTATCACGGCGACATGGTCGCGTACTGGCAGGCGAAGGCGCAGTTGTTCGCCTGGCCGGGCCTGAAGGCGGCAGTCGTCAACCTCGACGACGCGCAAGGCGCCGAGCTCGCCGCGTCGCTCGCCGCATCGTCGATCGACCTCTGGACCGTCTCGAACCGCGCCGACGCACGCCTGCAGGCGAAGCACATCCGCCACGGCCGCGACGGCCTCGTCTTCGAGGTGCACGAGGGCGACGCGAGCGTGGTCATCGCGACGCCGCTGATCGGCGACTACAACGTCTCGAACCTGCTGGCGGCGATCGGCGTCATGCGCGCCCTCGGCATCGGCCTCGTCGACGCCGCGGCCGCGTGCAGCGCGCTGACGCCGGTGCCCGGCCGCATGCAGCGCATGGCGACGGGCGACGACGCCGCGGGACTGCCCGAGGTCGTCGTCGACTACGCGCACACGCCCGACGCGCTCGAGAAGGCGCTCGCCGCCCTGCGCCCGCTCGCTGCCGAGCGCGGCGGGCGACTATGGTGCGTGTTCGGCTGCGGCGGCAACCGCGATGCCGCCAAGCGCCCGCTGATGGGCGCCATCGCCATCAAGCTGGCCGAGCATGTCGTCGTCACCAGCGACAACCCGCGCCTCGAATCGCCGGACTTCATCCTCTCGCAGATCCTGGTCGGCACGATGGGCCACGACGAGGTCGACGTGATCGAGAACCGCGCCGATGCGATCCACTACGCCGTCACGTCGGCCGACGCCGCCGATGTAGTCCTGATCGCCGGCAAAGGCCACGAGGCCTACCAGGAAGTGGCCGGCGCCAGGTTTCCCTTCTCCGACGCCGTGCAAGCCGCCAAGGCACTGGCGGAACGCGGCGCCGGCAAGACGGCGGCCGCTGCCGCGACGATGATGACGCTCGCCGAAGCCGCTGCGGCGCTGCCGGGCGCGCGCGTCGTCGGCGACGCCGGCCTGTCGTTTCAGCGGGTGCACAGCGACACGCGGACGCTGCGGCCAGGCGACCTGTTCGTGGCGCTGAAGGGCGATCGCTTCGATGCGCACGAGTTCCTCGGCCGCGCTGCGTCGGCCGGTGCCGTGGCTGCGCTCGCCGAGCGCGGCCTCGTAGAAGCGGGGCTGGCCGGCGTCGAGGTTGCCGATTCACGCCTCGCCCTCGGCGAGCTCGCGGCAACCTGGCGCCGCCGCTTCGCGCTGCCGCTCGTCGCCGTCACCGGCAGCAACGGCAAGACGACGGTGACGCAGATGATCGCGGCCATCTTTCGCGCCTGGCTCGGGGAGGCGGCGTTCGCCACCGAAGGCAACTTCAACAACGACGTCGGCTTGCCGCTGACCTTGCTGCGCCTGCGCGATGTTCACCGCGCGGCGGTGGTCGAGCTGGGCATGAACCATCCGGGCGAGATCGCGCGGCTGGCGGCGATCGCCCGGCCGACCATCGCGCTCGTCAACAACGCGCAACGCGAGCACCTCGAATTCATGGCCGACGTGGCCGCGGTCGCGCGCGAGAACGGCGCCGCGATCGAAGCGCTCGGCGCCGATGGCGTCGCGGTCTTTCCGGCCGACGATTCGCATGTCGCGACCTGGCGCGCCCTCGCCGGCGCCCGGCTGGTCTCGACTTTCGGCGAGAGCCGCGACGCCGACGTCGGCGGCGACGCCACCTGGTCCGACGACCACTGGGCGATGACCCTGCGCACGCCGGTCGGCGAGGCGGCCGTGGCACTGCACATCGCCGGCCGGCACAACGTGCGCAATGCCTTCGCCGCGACGGCGGCCGCGCTTGCCGCCGGCGCTCCGCTCGCCGCCGTCACACGTGGCCTCGAGTCGTTCAGGCCCGTGCGCGGCCGCTCGCAGTTGCGCCGCGTCGACGTGCGCGGCGTCGAGCGCGCGCTCGTCGACGACACCTACAACGCCAATCCTGATTCGGTGCGTGCCGCGATCGACGTGCTTGCCGCGCTGCCCGGACCCCGCTGGCTGGTGCTCGGCGACATGGGCGAGGTCGGCAGCCAGGGTCCGGCGTTCCACAGCGAGGTCGGCGCCTACGCCAGGCAGCGCGGCATCCAGGCGCTCTGGGCGGTCGGCGCGGAAAGCGCGAGCACGATCGCTGCATTCGCCGGCGCGCGCGCCTTCGCCACGGTCGAGGCGCTCGTCGTCGCCCTCGACGAGGCGCCGGCATTCGCCTCGGTGCTGGTCAAGGGCTCGCGCTTCATGCGCATGGAGCGCGTCGTCGCCGCCTTCGTCGCCGAACCCGCCGGAGACGCCCATGCTGCTTAGCCTGGCGCAGTGGCTGCAGGCGTATTCGCCCGAGTTCGGCTTCATGCGCGTGTTCCAGTACATCACCTTTCGCGCCGTGATGGCGGCGATGACCTCGCTGGTCATCGGCCTGGTGTTCGGACCGTGGGTGATCCGTCGCCTGACGAGCCTGAAGATCGGCCAGCCGATCCGCGCCAACGGCGTCGAGTCGCATCACGTCAAGAGCGGCACGCCGACGATGGGCGGCGTGCTGATCCTGCTCGGCATCGGCGTCTCGACCCTGCTCTGGTTCGACTGGTCGAACCGCTTCGTCTGGATCGTCATGGTCGTGACGATCGGCTTCGGCGCGATCGGCTGGGTCGACGACTGGCGAAAGGTCGTCGGCAAGAACTCCGACGGCATGCGCTCGGGCGAAAAGTACTTCTGGCAATCGGTGATCGGCATCGTCGCCGCGCTCTACCTCGCGTTCAGCGTCAGCGAGACCTCGAACCTGCGTGTGCTCGAGCTTTTCCTGCGTTGGGTGCAGAGCGGCTTCTCGAACGACCTGCCGCCCAAGGCCGACCTGATCGTGCCCTTCTTCAAGTCCGTGAGCTATCCGCTCGGCGTGTTCGGCTTCATCACGCTCACCTACTTCGTCATCGTCGGCGCGAGCAACGCCGTCAACCTGACCGACGGCCTCGACGGGCTCGCGATCATGCCGGTGGTGATGGTCGGTTCGGCGCTCGGCATCTTTGCGTACGTCACCGGCAGCTCGGTCTATTCGCGCTACCTGCTCTTTCCCTACATCCCCGGTGCCAGCGAGCTGCTCATCTTCTGCGCGGCGATGGCCGGGGCGGGCCTGGCCTTCCTCTGGTTCAACACCCATCCGGCCCAGGTCTTCATGGGCGACGTCGGTGCGCTCGCGCTCGGCGGCGCGCTCGGCACCATCGCCGTCATCACGCGCCAGGAGATCGTGCTCGGCATCATGGGCGGCGTCTTCGTCGCCGAGGCACTTTCAGTGATCGCGCAGGTGCTGTGGTTCAAGTACACCAAGCGCAAGTACGGGGAGGGCCGGCGTATCCTGAAGATGGCGCCGCTGCACCATCACTTCGAGAAGTCGGGCTGGCAGGAGACGCAGGTCGTGGTGCGCTTCTGGATCATCACGATGCTGCTCTGCCTGGTCGGGCTGGCCAGCTTGAAACTGAGATGAGCACGGTCCTCGTTCTCGGCCTCGGCGCATCGGGCCTGGCGATGGCGCGATGGAGCGCGCGCCAGGGCGCGAGCGTTCGCGTCTGGGACTCGCGGGCCGAGCCGCCGCAGGCCGGCGAGCTTGCGACGCACGTCCCGTCGGCGACTCGCTTGCCTGAGGTGGCGTTGGCCGCGGACGATCTCGCCAGCGTCGATCGCATTCTGAAGAGTCCGGGCCTGGCACCGCACGACAAGGGCATCGTGGCGTTGCTCGCCGCCGCTGCGAAGGCCGGCGTACCAGTGCACGGCGAGCTCGACCTGTTCACCGAGGCGCTCGAATCCTTGCGCACGCAATCGGACTACACGCCCAAGGTCGTGGCCGTGACCGGCACCAACGGCAAGACGACGACGACGGCGATGACGGCGCTGCTCGCCGAGCGCAGCGGCAAACGTGTCGCCGTCGCCGGCAACATCGGCCCGACCATGCTGCAGACGCTGGCCGATGCGATCGACGCCGGCCCGGCCCAGACGCTGCGCGAGCGCCTGCCCGAGGTCTGGGTGCTCGAGCTTTCCAGCTTCCAGCTCGCCGACAGCTCGCGCTTCGAGGCCGACGCCGCGGCGCTGCTCAACCTCAGCGAAGACCACCTCGACTGGCACGGCTCGATGGCCGCCTATGCCGAAGCGAAGGCGCGGGTGTTCGGCAGGCGCGCCGTCGTCGTCATCGGTCGCGACGACGCCGCGGCGATGCGCCTCGTGCCGGCGCCCGAGACGGTGGCCGGCAAGAAAGGCCGGCCGCCGCGCGTCGTGCCGCGCCGTGTCGTCACCTTCGGCGCGCATGCGCCCGAGCGGCCCGGCGACTGGGGCCTGGTCGTCGACAACGACATGGCCTGGCTGGTGCGGGCGCGCGACGACGACACCTCGCCGCGCGACCTGACGATGCAGCCGCTCATGCCGGCCGACGCGCTGCGCGTGCGCGGCCGGCACAACGCGTTGAACGCGCTCGCCGCGCTGGCGCTCGCCAGCGGCATCGGCTGCCCGCTCGCGCCGATGCTGCACGCGCTGCGCGAGTACCGCGGCGAGCCGCATCGCGTCGAGCTCGTCGCCAGCGTCGCCGGCGTCGATGCCTTCGACGACAGCAAGGGCACCAACGTCGGCGCCACCGTCGCCGCGCTCGACGGCCTGGGCGCCGACCGCGCGCCGGCCAGGCTCGTCGTCATCCTCGGCGGCGATGGCAAGGGCCAGGACTTCGCGCCGCTTGCGGCGCCGCTGGCGCGCCACGCTCGCGCCGTGCTGACGATCGGGCGCGACGCAGCGCGCATCGAGAAGGTGCTGGCCAAGGCCGGCATCGCCTTCGCCCGTTGTGACTCGCTCGAAGCCGCGGTCCAAGCCGCGTTCGCCAAGGCCGAGCGCGGCGATGCGGTGCTGCTCAGCCCGGCCTGCGCCAGCCTCGACATGTTCCGCAACTACGCACACCGCGCCGAGGTCTTCGTCGCGGCGGTTCGTGCCGTGGCGATGCAGAAGGGACAAGTCGCATGAACGCCGCGATCGCTGGCCTGTTCGACGGCTGGCGTGCCCGCTTTCCCGGTGGCGCCACGGCCAAACGCCGCGCCGCAGAAGTGCCCGCTGCCGCGCCCCGCTCACGTCGCGCCCCCGCGCCCGAGGCGATCCCGGTGCGCGAGTGGATCAGCGTCGACGCGGGCCAGCCGGCACGCCTCCTCGGCTTCGACCGCACGCTGGTCTGCGTCGTCGTCGCCCTGCTCGCGCTCGGCCTGGTGATGGTCTACAGCGCCTCGGTGGCGATGCCCGACAACCCGAAGTTCGCGCGTTACACGCCGACCTACTTCCTGACCCGGCACCTGCTCTTCATGGGCATCTCGGTGTTGGTCGCGCTCATCGTCGTGCAGGTGCCGGTCTCGCTCTGGGAAAAGCTCTCGCCCTGGATCTTCGTCACCGCGCTGCTGCTGCTGGTGCTGGTGCTCGTGCCCTTCATCGGCAAGGGCGTGAACGGGGCGCGGCGCTGGATCCCGCTCGGCATCATGAGCTTCCAGCCCTCCGAGCTCTGCAAGCTGGCGATCGCCATGTACGCCGCCGGCTACATGGTGCGGCGCATGGACGTGAAGGAGAACTTCTTCCGCGCCGTGTTGCCGATGGCGATCTCGCTCGCCGTCGTCGGCCTGTTGCTGCTCGCCGAGCCCGACATGGGCGCCTTTCTCGTCATCGCGACGATCGCGATGGGCATCCTCTTTCTCGGCGGCGTGAACGGGCGGATGTT
Organism: Burkholderiales bacterium; assembly: GCA_025350505.1. GTDB lineage: Bacteria > Pseudomonadota > Gammaproteobacteria > Burkholderiales > Burkholderiaceae_C > Schlegelella_A. The sequence goes on along the minus strand of JANXXS010000105.1, from coordinate 12,799 downwards.
CCTCATCATCAGCGCGGTGCTGACCGGCGCCTTCGTGCTCATGATCACGCTCAGCGACTGGCGGCGCGAGCGCATCTTCGCCTACCTCAATCCCTGGGACGACAAGTACACGCTCGGCAAGGCCTATCAGCTCTCGCACTCGCTGATCGCTTTCGGACGCGGCGAGATCTTCGGCCAGGGCCTCGGCTCGAGCGTCGAGAAGCTCCACTACCTGCCCGAGGCGCACACCGACTTCCTGCTCGCCGTGATCGGCGAGGAGCTCGGCTTCGTCGGCGTCGCCTGCGTCATCTTCGCCTTCTTCTGGATCGCGCGCCGGCTGTTCCACATCGGCCGCCAGGCGATCGCCCTCGACCGTGTCTTCGCCGGCCTGTTCGCGCAGGGCATCGGCATCTGGATGGGTGGCCAGGCCTTCATCAACATGGGCGTCAACCTCGGCGTGCTGCCGACCAAGGGCCTGACGCTGCCGCTGATGAGCTACGGCGGCTCGGCGATCGTCATGAACATGATTGCGCTGGCGATCGTGCTGCGGATAGACATAGAAAACAGACAACTGATGCGCGGAGGCCGCGCATGAGCCGGCACCTCGTCGTCATCGCGGCGGGTACCGGCGGCCATGTCATGCCGGGGCTTGCCGTCGCGCGTGAGGTGCGGCGGCGCGGCTGGACGGTGAGCTGGCTCGGCACCACCACCGGGATGGAGAACCGCCTCGTGCCTGCCGCCGGGATCGCCCTCGATCGCGTCGCCTTCGCCGGCGTGCGCGGCAAGGGCGTCGTCGGCAATGCCGTCGGCGCAGTGCGGCTGGTCGGAGCCTTCATCGCCTCGTGGCGGATCCTGCGCCGGCAACGCGCTTCGGCCGTGCTCGGCATGGGCGGCTACGTCTGCTTTCCCGGCGGCTGGGCGGCGCGCCTGCTCGGCCGTCCGCTCATGCTGATGAACGCGGATGCGAGCCTGTTGCTCAGCAACCGCGCGCTGCTGCCGGCGTCGCGTCGCGTCGCGTTCGGCTTCGAGGGCGACGCCGCGCGCCAGGCCGGCGCAAAGGCGGTCGTCACCGGCAACCCGGTGCGCCTGGAGATCGAAGCGATCGCCCCGCCGACCGAGCGCTACGTTGGGCGCGAAGGCGCGCTGCGGCTGCTCATCGTCGGCGGCAGCCTCGGCGCGCGCGTGCTCAACGAGTGCCTGCCCGAGGCGATTGCCATGATGACGAGCGAAACCCGTCCGCGCGTGACGCATCAGACCGGCGAGGCGGCGGGTGCCAGCGTCCGTGACGCGTATCGCAAGCAGGCGGTCGAGGCCGATGTGCGCCCCTTCATCGACGACATGGCGACCGAGCTTGCGGCGTGCGACCTCATCGTCTGCCGGGCCGGCGCGATCACGGTCAGCGAGCTGTGCGCGGCTGGCGTGGCTGCGGTGCTGGTGCCGCTCGTCGTCAGCACCACCTCGCACCAGCGCGACAACGCTGCCTGGATGGCCGGGCAGGGCGCCGCCATCCATCTGCCGCAGGGCGAGCTCTCGGCGAAGAAGCTGGCCGAGCTGATCGCGGCGCTGACCCGCGACACCCTGCTCGCCATGGCCACCCGGGCGCGCGCACTGGCCAGGCCGCATGCCGCGGCGCGCGTGGCCGACGAGCTCGAAGCGATGGTGGCGGCATGAGCGCCGCAGCGAAGAGGTCGGCCGGGCGCCGGGCCGCCCCAAGCCCGGCCGCGCCCCCCCGGGGGGCAGCGAACGTACTCGTGAGCGTGGGGGCGCCATGAAGCACGCCGTCAAGCAGATCCACTTCGTAGGCATCGGTGGTGCCGGCATGAGCGGCATCGCCGAGGTCCTGCACAACCTCGGCTACCGCATCACCGGCTCCGACCAGAGCGCGAGCCCGACGACGCGCGCGCTGGCCAGGCTCGGCATCCAGGTCGCGATCGGCCACGACACGGCGCACATCGCCGGCGCCGAGGCGGTGGTGACCTCAAGCGCGGTGAAAGGCGACAACCCGGAGGTGATCGCGGCGCGCGCGAAGCGCATTCCGGTGGTGCCGCGCGCCGTCATGCTCGCCGAGCTGATGCGCCTGAAGCAGGGCATCGCCATCGCCGGCACGCACGGCAAGACGACGACCACGTCGCTGGTCACGAGCCTGCTGGCCGAGGCCGGGCTCGACCCGACCTTCGTCATCGGCGGCCGCCTCAACGCCGCCGGCGCGCACGCCCGGCTCGGTGCCGGCGACTACATCGTCGTCGAGGCCGACGAGTCGGACGCGTCGTTCCTGAACCTGCTGCCGGTGATGGCGGTCGTCACGAACATCGACGCCGACCACATGGACACCTACGGCCACGACTTCGCCAGACTGAAGCAGGCCTTCGTCGAGTTCATCCACAAGATGCCGTTCTACGGCGCCGCGATCCTGTGCGCCGACGACCCCGGCGTGCGCTCGATCATGCCGATGATCTCGCGCCCGCTCGTCACCTACGGCTTCGGCGCCGACGCGATGATCCGCGCCGTCGACGTCGTCGCCGACGCCGGCACGATGCGCTTCACGGTGCAGCGGAAAAACGGCGTGCGCATGCCCGACCTCGCGGTCAAGCTCAACCTGCCCGGCGCGCACAACGTGCTCAACGCGCTGGCGGCGATCGCCGTCGCCGCCGAGCTCGAGCTGCCCGACGCGCCGGTGGTCAAGGGCCTGGCCGAGTTCGACGGCGTCGACCGGCGCTTCCAGCGCTACGGCGAGCTGCCGGCGCAGGAGGGCACGGGGACGTTCACGCTGATCGACGACTACGGCCACCACCCGGTCGAGATGGCAGCGACGCTTGCCGCGGCGCGCGGCGCCTTCCCGGGCCGGCGCATCGTCCTCGCTTTCCAGCCGCATCGCTACACGCGAACGCGCGACTGCTTCGAGGACTTCGTCAAGGTGATCGGCACCGCCGACGCGGTCCTGCTCGCCGAGGTCTATGCCGCCGGCGAAGCGCCGATCGTCGCCGCCGACGGCCGCTCGCTGGCGCGCGCCCTGCGCGTCGCCGGCAAGGTCGATCCGGTGTTCGTCGACGAGCTCGGTGAGATGGCCGCGACGATCGTCGGCCAGGCCAAGGCGGGCGACGTCGTCATCGTGATGGGCGCCGGGCCGATCGGCGGCGTGCCGGCGCAGGTCGTCGGGTTGCTGAAGGGGGCCGCGTGAGCGATACGGGTCACCCTGAGCGCAGCGCAGGGTCTCGGCGTGGCGATGAGATCCTTCGCTTCGCTCAGGATGACAAGGACGTTGCGGCGCTCGGGCGCGTCGCGGTGCTGATGGGCGGCTCTTCCGCCGAGCGGCAGATCTCGATCATGTCGGGCACCGGCGTGCTGCTCGCCTTGCGCAATCAGGGCGTCGACGCGCATCCCTTCGATCCGGCCGAGCGCGAGCTCGGCGAGCTCAAGCGCGAGGGCTTCGCGCGCTGCTTCGTGGCGCTGCATGGGCGCCACGGCGAAGACGGCAGCGTGCAGGGCGCGCTCGAGCTGCTCGGCCTTCCCTACACCGGCTCGGGCGTGCTCGCCTCGGCGATCGCCATGGACAAGGTGATGACCAAGCGCGTCTGGATCGCCGAAGGCCTGCCGACGCCGCGCTTCGTGCGCCTCGCCGAAGGCGAGCAGTCGCGCGAGCAGCTGCGCGCCGTCCCGGACCTGCTCGGCCTGCCGCTCGTCGTCAAGCCACCGCGCGAGGGCTCGTCGATCGGCATCACCAAGGTCGCCGGCTACTCCGAGATGCAAGGCGCCGTCGAGCTGGCGGCGCGCTACGACGCCGACGTGCTGTGCGAGGAGTTCATCGATGGCGACGAGCTGACCTGCCCGGTGCTGGGCGAAGGCGCTGCGGCGCGCGCCCTGCCGGTGGTGCGCATCGTCGCGCCCGAGGGCGAGTACGACTATCACAACAAGTACTTCACCGACGTCGTCCGCTACGAGTGCCCGTGCGGTCTTTCCGCCGAGGAAGAGGCGGAGATCCAGCGCCTCGTGCTCGCCGCCTACCGCACGCTCGGCTGCCGCGGCTGGGGCCGCGCCGACCTGATGCTGCGCCGCGCCGATCGCAAGCCCTTCCTGCTCGAAATGAACACCTCGCCGGGCATGACGACGCATTCGCTGGTGCCGATTTCGGCGCGCGCCGCCGGCATCAGCTACGAGCAGCTCTGCCTCGAGCTGATCGCCGCGGCGACCCTCGACTCCGACCCCGCCTGGCTCGCGCCGGGCGCGAAAGCCTGAGATGGCACGCGCCGCCGCCAGTCTCTCGACGCGACCCGTCGCCGGGCCGCTCGAAGTGCGCCTGGTGAACGCGATCGCCAGCGTGCTCGCCGCGATCGGCGTATTGCTCGTCGCCGCCGCCGCCGTGCTCTGGCTGGCGCGGCAGCCCTTCTTCGCGATCCGCAGCATCAGCGTCGACGGCGACGTGGGCCGCAACAGCGTCTCGACGATCCGTGCCAACGCCGCGCCTCGCCTGGCCGGCAACTTCCTGACGCTCGACCTGGCATCGGTGCGCAGCGCCTTCGAGTCGGTGCCCTGGGTGCGCCGCGCGGTCGTGCAGCGCGTTTGGCCGAATCGTCTGCGCGTGCGGCTCGAAGAGCACCGGCCGGCCGCCCTCTGGGGCGGCGGCGAGCCGGGCAGCGAGAAGCTCGTGAACAGCTTCGGCGAGGTGTTCGAGGCCAACCTCGGCGACGTCGAGGACGACACGCTGCCGACGCTCGGGGGCCCGGAAGGCAGCTCGGCGCACGTGCTCGCCGTGCTCGGCAAGCTGGGGCCTGCGTTCGCGCCGCTCGAAGCACGCGTCGACGCGCTGCAGCTCTCGGGCCGCGGCTCCTGGCAGGCGACGCTCGACAACGGCGCGGTGGTCGAGATCGGCCGCGGCAGCGACGACGAGGTGATGGCGCGCACCACTCGTTTCGTGTCGACCGTGCGCCAGGTAATGCAGCGCTACCAGCGTCCGCTCGAATACGCCGACCTGCGCCATACCGACGGCTACGCGGTCCGGCTGAAGGGCGTCTCGACGACGATCAATGCGGCCGACAAGCCCGCGCAGAAGAAATAAGGAGCCACGCACGACATGGCCAAGGAAATGAAAGACATCGTCGTGGGTCTGGACATCGGCACCGCCAAGGTGATGGCGGTCGTCGCCGAGGTGATGCCCGACGGCGAGCTGCGCCTCGCCGGCCTGGGCAGCGCGCCCACGCATGGCTTGAAGCGCGGCGTCGTCGTCAACATCGACGCGACCGTGCAGTCGATCCAGCAGGCGCTGAAGGAGGCCGAGATGATGGCCGACTGCAAGATCACGCGCGTCTACACCGGCATCACCGGCAGCCACATCCGCGGCCAGAACTCGACCGGCATGGTCATCGTGCGCGACAAGGAAGTGACGCCGGTCGACGTGGCGCGCGTGGTCGAGACGGCCAAGGCGATCAACATCCCGAACGACCAGCGCCTGCTGCTCGTCGAGCCGCAGGAGTTCGTGATCGACGGCCACGAGGTCAAGGAGCCGATCGGCATGAGCGGCGGCCGGCTCGAGGTCAAGGTGCACATCGTCACCGGGGCGCAGAGTGCGGCCGAAAACATCGTCAAGTGCGTGCGCCGCTGCGGCCTCGAGGTCGAGCAGCTGGTGCTGAACCCGAGCGCGTCGAGCCACTCGGTGCTGACCGACGACGAGAAGGATCTCGGCGTGGCCTTGGTCGACATCGGCGCGGGCACCACCGACGTCGCCATCTTCACCGACGGCTCGATTCGCCATACCGCGGTGATCCCGATCGCCGGCGACCTGATCACGAGCGACATCGCCATGGCCTTGCGCACGCCGACCAAGGACGCCGAAGAGATCAAGGTCGAGTACGGCGTTGCCAAGCAATTGCTCGCCGACCCGAACGAGCAGCTCGAGGTGCCCGGCCTCGGCGACAGGCCGCCGCGCATGCTGAGCCGCCAGGCGCTGGCCGGCGTGATCGAGCCGCGCATCGAGGAGATCTATTCGCTGGTGCACCAGGTGATCCGCGAGAGCGGTTACGAAGAGCTGCTGTCGAGCGGCATCGTCATCACCGGTGGCGCCGCGGTCATGCCGGGCATGGTCGAGCTCGGCGAAGACATTTTTCTGAAGCCCGTGCGCAAGGGCACGCCGACCTACCGCGGCGCCCTGCACGACATGGTGGCCAACCCGCGCTCCGCCACGGTGATGGGCCTGCTCGAAGAGGCGCGCATCGCCCGCACGCGCGGTCAGCGCGCGGCGCAGCAGGCGGGCTCGGTGAAGACGATGTTCGGTCGCGCCAAGGACTGGTTCCTCGGCAATTTCTGACGAAGCAAAAGGAACCCGCGATGACCAAGAACCCGATCGGCCAGAACCTCTTCTGCCTGCCGCAGGCCCACGACCCGCCGCCCACCGGTTGAGGGCGCACGGGAGAAACGCATCACATCAAGAACGTATTCCAGCAAATCGACAACTCACGGCAACTGCAAGGATTGGAGCAACAGATGGCAATCGAAATGATCGAAGAGTTCAGCATGGGCACGCAGATCAAGGTGATCGGCGTGGGCGGCGGCGGCGGCAACGCGGTCGAACACATGATCGACGAGGGCGTGCAGGGGGTCGACTTCATCTGCGCCAACACCGACGCGCAGGCGCTCAACCGCTCGGCCGCGCACCACCTGATCCAGCTCGGCTCGACCGGCCTCGGCGCTGGCGCCAAGCCCGAAGCCGGCCGCGCCGCGGCCGAGGAAGCGGTCGACCGCATCCGTCAGTCGATCGACGGCGCGCACATGCTCTTCATCACCGCCGGCATGGGCGGCGGCACCGGCACGGGCGCGGCACCGGTGATCGCCCGCGTGGCGCGCGAGATGGGCATCCTCACGGTCGGCGTCGTCACCAAGCCCTTCGACTTCGAAGGGCCGCGCCGTCTCAAGGCCGCCGACGCCGGCGTCTCCGAGCTCGAAGCCAACGTCGACTCGCTGATCGTCATCCTCAACGACAAACTGCTCGACGTGCTCGGCGACGACGTGACGCAGGACCAGGCCTTCGCCCACGCCAACGACGTGCTGAAGAACGCCGTCGGCGGCATCAGCGACATCATCCACATCCCGGGCCTCGTCAACGTCGACTTCGAGGACGTGAAGACGGTGATGAGCGAGCCGGGCAAGGCGATGATGGGCACGGCGATCGCGTCGGGCCCGGACCGCGCCGCCAAGGCCGCCGAGGCGGCGGTGGCCTGCCCGCTGCTCGAAGGCATCGACCTGTCGGGCGCGCGCGGCGTGCTGGTGCTGATTGCGGCCAACCGCAACACCTTCAAGCTGAGCGAGAGCCGCAACGCGATGAACACGATCCGCCGCTACGCCGCCGACGACGCGCACGTCATCTACGGCACGGCCTACGACGAATCGCTGGGCGACCAGCTTCGCGTCACCGTCATCGCCACCGGCCTCAGCCCGTCGAAGCAGCGCGTGCAGACGCCGATCAGCGTCGTGCACAGCGCGCCGCTGCAGCGCACCGGCACCGACAACCTGCCGGTGCTGAACCAGCAGGTGCAGATGCCGCCGCAAACGCACGACTACTCGGGCCTGACGACGCCGAGCGTGTGGCGCAACGGCCGCACGGCGGCGGCGAAGGTCGATGCGCTGGCCAGCAACGGGATGGACGAGATCGAGATTCCGGCGTTCTTGCGCAAGCAGGCGGATTGACGTCTTGTCATCCTGAGCGAAGCGAAGGATCTCATCGCTCGCTCAGGTGGATGGCTTGCCGCGGCCTCGCTTGCGCCGATGCCAACGTGGGCCCGCAATTCGACGACCCAAGCCGAGGTCAAGACGGTCGCCCTGCGCCTGAGCGAGTGGAAGCAACGTCGTAGGGTGATCCTCCACACACGACGAAATCCTCACGACTTCACCGACAATCGCACCATGCTGGCGCAACGCACCTTGAAGTCCATGACCCGCGCCGTCGGCGTGGGCGTGCACGGCGGGCAGCGGGTCGAGATGACGCTGCGCCCGGCCGCGCCCGATACCGGCATCGTCTTTCGCCGCGTCGACCTGCCGCGCTCGGTCGACATCAAGGCCGACGCCTTCTCGGTCTGCGACACGCGCATGGCGACGACGATCTCCGCCGGCGGCGATCCCGATGGCCCCAAGGTGAAGACCGTCGAGCATCTGCTCTCGGCCTGCTCGGGGCTCGGCCTCGACAACCTGATCGTCGACATCACCGCCGAAGAGGTTCCCATCCTCGACGGTTCGGCTGCCTCGTTCGTCTTCCTGCTGCAAAGCGCCGGCATCGTCATGCAGGCGGCGCCCAAGCGCTTCCTGCGCGTCAAGCGGCCGGTCGAGGTGAGGGAAGGCGAGGGCGCCTCGCTGAAGTGGGCGCGGCTCGAGCCGTACGAGGGCTACAAGCTCGCCTTCGAGATCGAGTTCGACCATCCGGCGGTGAGCCAGACCGGCCAGCAGTTCGTGTTCGAGATGGATGCGGCGCGCTACAAGCGCGAGATCGCCCGCGCCCGCACCTTCGGCTTCACCAAGGAGCTCGACGTCATGCGCTCGCGCGGCCTCGGTCTCGGCGTCAGCCTCGACAACGTCGTCGCCGTCGACGAGTACAAGATCCTCAACAGCGACGGCCTTCGCTACGACGACGAGTTCGTCAAGCACAAGATCCTCGACGCGATCGGCGACATGATGATGGCCGGCCGGCCGCTGCTCGCGTCGTACCACGCCTTCAAGTCGGGCCATGCCCTCAACAACACCCTGGTGCGCGCGCTGCTCTCCGATCCGACGGCGTACGAGACCGTGACCTTCGACGACGAGGCACGCGCCCCGGCAGGTCTGGCCGAGCTCGCGCCGGCCTGGTGAGCCGGGGAGGCTCTTTCGATGGGCGTCTTTCGGGCGCTGCTGCTCCTGATGCTGCTGGCCGGTGCTGCCTGCTTCGCGGCTTACGCGGTGAGCGGCCAGGCGCGCTTTCGCGGCTACGGGCTGCGCCTGGTGCGCTGGACGATCTTCGCGGGGCTGGGCTTCTTCGCCGTGCTCATCGCCCAGCGCATCGTCGAGTCATGGTGAGCGCGGCATGACCGTCTTTCGCTGGATCGTCGGTGTGCTCGGCGCGATCTTCGCCGTCGCCGGATTGTTCAGCTTCTTCCTTTCGCTGGCCCCCGGCGCCACAGGCTGGTTGCAGCGGGCGCGGCGCTTCCGTCACTGGATCTGGCTGACGCTGCTGCTCTGGTTCAACGTCGAGGTGTGGGGCCGCGTCGTCGACATGCTGATCGACTGGGTCGGCTGAGCCGGCGACCCTTCACAGCCCGAGGAAGTCGAGCAGCGACGGCAGGTGCGCCTCGAAGTCCGAGAGCGCATGGTCGCTGCCTTCGATGAGGCGGATCCGGCAACCGGCATAGCGCGCGCACATCTCGCGCCACGACAGCACCTCGTCGCCCTTGGCGATGACCGCGAAATAGCGCTCGGGCCGGGCCAGTCGCGCGGGCGGCGCGAGCAGGTTCAGCTCGTCGATGAACTCGGCGTGGAAGTAGAAGCGGTCGTCGCCGTGCCAGGCCTTCTGCTCGCCGATGTGCACGGCCAGGTCGCGCGCCGGCTCGACGGCCGGGTTGAGCAGCACGGCGCGACAGCCGGTGCGCTCCGCCACCACGGTCGCATAGAAGCCGCCGAGCGAGCTGCCGATGACGGCCATGCGGTCGCGCGGCCAGTCGGCGATGGCGGCGAGCACCTGGTCGATCGCATCGAGCGGCGAAGGCGGCAGTTGCGGGCAAAGCCAGGCGATGTCGGGCCGATGTTCGCCCGCCCAGGCGGCGACGCGGCGCGCCTTGGCCGACTGCGGCGACGAGCGAAAGCCGTGCAGGTAGAGCAGGTGGCTGAGCGGCGCGCCCGGCGCCGCCGCCGGCAAGGCGTCGCTCACGCGGCGGCGCGCGCCGCCGCAGGGCCTTGCGTGCCGGCCAGCGCCGCGAGCAGCTTGAGGTGGATGCCGCCGAAGCCGCCGTTGCTCATGCAGAGCACCTGGTCGCCCGGCCGCGCCGCGGCGACGATGCGCGAGACCAGCTCGTCGACGCTGGCAGCGACGACGGCGCGCGCGCCGAGCGGCCGCAGCGCCTCGGCGGCGTCCCAGCCGAGGCCGCCGCAATGGCAGAACGCAAGGTCGGCTTCCTCGAGCGCCCAGGGCAGCTGCGCCTTCATGGCGCCGAGCTTCATGGTGTTCGAGCGCGGCTCGAAGGCGGCGAGGATGCGCGCCGCGCCGACCTTGCGGCGCAGGCCGTCGAGGGTCGTGCGCATGGCGGTCGGGTGATGCGCAAAGTCGTCGTAGACGGCAACGCCGCGCGCCTCGCCGCGCAGCTCGAGGCGGCGCCGCACGTTGCGAAAGCGGCCGAGCGCGCGCGCCGAGAGCTCGGGCGCGACGCCGGCGTGCTCGGCGGCGCCGATCGCGGCGAGCGCGTTCATCTGGTTGTGCTCGCCGAGAAGCTGCCAGTCGACGCGCGCGACCTTCAGGCCGCCGCGCAGCACGTCGAAGGCATGCGGCTCGCCGCGCGCGCGCAGCATGCCGGGCTCTTCCTTCCGGCTGCCGAAGCGCTGCACCTGGCTCCAGCAGCCCATCGCCAGCACCCGCTGCAGCGCCTCGTCGCGGGCGTTGACGACGAGCCGGCCGCTCGCCGGCACGGTGCGCACGAGATGGTGGAACTGGCGCTCGATCGCCGCCAGGTTGTCGAAGATGTCGGCGTGGTCGAACTCGAGGTTGTTCAGGATCGCGGTGCGCGGCCGGTAGTGGATGAACTTGCTGCGCTTGTCGAAGAACGCCGTGTCGTACTCGTCGGCCTCGATCACGAACGGTGCCCCGAGCTCGCCCAGGCGCGCCGAAACGCCAAAGTCGATCGGTACGCCGCCGACCAGGAAGCCGGGCTTGCGGCCCGCCGATTCGAGGATCCAGGCCAGCATCGCCGTCGTGCCGGTCTTGCCATGCGTGCCGGCGACGGCGAGCACATGGCGGCCGGCGAGCACGTGATCGGCGAGCCATTGCGGGCCGCTCGTGTAGGGCCGGCCGGCGTCGAGGATCGCCTCCATCAGCGGGTTGCCGCGCGTGATGGCGTTACCGACGACGAACAGGTCGGGTGCGAGCTTCAGCTGCTCGGCGCCGTAGCCTTCGATCAGCTCGATGCCGAGCGCCGCGAGCTGCTCGCTCATGGGCGGATAGACGTTGGCGTCGCAGCCGGTCACGCGATGGCCGGCCTCGCGCGCGAGCGCCGCCAGGCCGCCCATGAAGGTGCCGCAGATGCCGAGAACGTGCAGGTGCATCGCGGCATTGTGCAAGAGCCGCGAGGCCATCTTCGTGCGGAATTCCGCTTCTTCGCAGGCAGCTCCGGCACTTCGTGCTATTGGCCCACCTGCCTGCGCCGGAGCGCAGAGACAATCGCGCCCTTTGGCGTCGAAGAGGGGTTCCGGTGCGCTTCATCCATCAGGTCCTGGCTGCTGCCACGATGGCCGTCCTCGGGTCGCACGCGACCGCCGGCCCGGTGCTCGACGACATCCGCAATCGCGGCAAGATCGTCATCGCCCATCGCGAGTCGTCGGTGCCGTTCTCGTTCGTCGATCCGTCCGGCAAGCCGATCGGCTACGCCGTCGACCTGTGCAAGCGCCTCGCCGAGGCCGTGCGCGCGCGGCTCGGCATGAAGGCGATCGGCATCGACTACATCAAGGTGATGCCGGCCGACCGAATCCCGGCGATCGTCGAGCGCCGGGCCGACCTCGAGTGCGGCTCGACCACCAACAACGCCGAGCGGCGCCAGAAGGTCGCCTTCACGGTGCCGCACTACGTCACGGGCGCGCGCTACCTGGTGCGCGCCGATTCGCCGATCAGCGAGCTGCAGGGCTTCCAGGGCAAGAAGCTGGTGTCGACCACCGGCACGACGCCGCTCAAGGCGATCACCAACGCCAACAAGGAGCGGTTGCTCGGCATCACCATCGTCGAGGTGGCCGACCATGCACGCCCCGTCGAGATGGTGGAAAAGGGCGAGGCCGACGGCTTCGCCATGGACGACGTGCTGCTCTACGGCCTGCGCGCCAGCCGCGCCGACCCGAGCCGGCTCAAGGTCGTCGGCAAATTTCTGACCATCGAGCCGCTCGCCATCATGCTGTCGAAGAACGACCCCGAGTTCAAGCAGATCGTCGACGACGAGATGAAGCGGCTGGTCAGCAGCCGCGAGATCTACGCGGTGTACGACCGCTGGTTCGCGGCGCCGATCCCGCCGAAGAACACGCCGCTCAACATTCCGATGACCTACCTGCTCAAGGACCTCTGGAAGTACCCCACCGACTGGGTCCCAGGCTGAGCCGGGCGCCGCGCGACTGTCAGAGGCGCAGGCTCTCGGCGGCGGCGGCGAGCGTCGCGCCGATCTCGGCGTCGCCGTGCGCGGCGCTGACGAAGCCGGCCTCGTAGAGCGCGGGCGCGAGGTAGACGCCGCGATCGAGCATGGCGTGGAAGAAGCGGTTGAAGCGCGCCGCATCGGTCGCCATCACGGCGCCGTACTTCTGCGGCAGCTCGGCGGAGAAGAAGAAGCCGAACATGCCGCCTTCGCTGTCGCCGACCATCGGCACGCCGGTCGAGGCGGCAGTTTCGAGAAGGCCGGCGACGAGCTGTCTCGTACGTGCGGCGAGCACGTCGAAAAAGCCCGGTTTGGCGACTTCGCGCAGGGTGGCCAGGCCGCAGGCCGTGGCCACCGGGTTGCCGGACAGCGTGCCCGCCTGATAGACCGGACCGAGCGGCGCGAGCTGCTCCATGACGGCGCGCTTGCCGCCGAACGCGGCCAGCGGCATGCCGCCGCCGATCACCTTGCCGAAGACGCTGAGGTCGGGC
>JANXXS010000091.1 GCA_025350505.1 Burkholderiales bacterium | reverse complement strand
GAAGAAGGGCATCGAGGTGCTGCTGTTCACCGACCGCGTCGACGAATGGCTGCTCTCGCACCTCTACGAGTTCGACGGCCATGCGCTGCAAAGCGTCGCCAAGGGCTCGGTCGACCTCGGCAAGCTCGAGGACGAAGCGGAAAAGAAGCAGGCCGAAGAGGTGGCGACCGCGTTCAAGCCGACGCTCGGCCGGTTGAAGGAAGCGCTCAAGGGCCGCGCCAAGGACGTGCGCGTGACGACGCGGCTGGTCGACTCCCCTGCCTGCCTGGTCGCCGAGGAAGGCGACGTGAGCGGGCATCTGGCGCGTCTGCTCAAGCAGGCCGGGCAGGGTGCGCCCAAGGCCGAGCCGATCCTCGAGATCAACCCGGAGCACGCGCTCGTCAAGCGGCTCGAATCGAGCCAGCACTTCGACGAGCTCGCCAACATCCTGTTCGATCAGGCGCTGCTCGCCGAGGGCGGCCAGCTCGACGATCCTGCCGCTTACGTGAAGCGCGTGAACGCGCTGCTGCTGGCCTAGGCGCCGCGCGCGATCAGGCCGGGCTTCCGAGCGGAGGCTCGGCCATCGCCACAATCTGCTCGCGCAGCCGGGTGCACTGGTCGGCCCAGTACGAGGTTCCCGCAAACCACGGGAAGGCGATCGGGAAGGCCGGGTCTTCCCAGCGCCGGGCGATCCAGGCGCTGTGGTGGATCATGCGCAGGGTGCGCAAGGGCTCGATCAGCCGCACTTCGCGCCAGTCGAAGTCCATGAACGACTCGTAGCCCTCGAGCACGTCGAGAAGCTGGCCGCTCATCGCGGCGCGCTCGCCCGAGAGCAGCATCCAGAGGTCCTGTATCGCCGGGCCGTTGACGGCATCGTCGAGGTCGACGAAGTGCGGGCCGCGCTCGGTCCACAGGACGTTGCCGAGATGGCAGTCGCCGTGCAGGCGGAGGCTCCGCAGCGGCGCAGCGTCGAAGGCCGTGCGGCAGGCCTGCAGGGCCGTATCGACAAGCGCCCGCCACTCGGTCGATACGTCGGGCGAGACGATGTCGCGCTCGAGCAGGAAGTCGCGGCTGGCTTCGCCGTAGCTGGCCACCTCGAGGCTGATCCGATGCTTGAACGTGGTCATCGCGCCGATGGAGTGGAGCCGGCCGATGTAGCGCCCGAGCCAGCGCAGTACCTCGGGATCACCGAGCTCGGGGGCGCGCCCGGCAAGCCGCTCGCAGACGCCGAAGCGATAGGCGTGGGCGCCGATCGAGGCGATGCCCAACGTCGTGCCGGCCAGCGTCACCGCGGCGGCATGCGGCGAATCGCGGTCGGGTTGCAGCAGCAGGGGCGCCGCCACCGGAATTTCGGCGGCGGCCAGCTCGCTGGCGAAGGCGTGTTCCTCGAGGATCTGCGCGTCGCTCCAGCGCTGCGGGCGATAGAACTTGGCGACGACCACGTGTCCATCTTCGAGAAAGGCCTGGAAGACGCGGTTCTCGTAGGAGTTGAGCTGCAGCATTCGCCCGTCGCCGCGCAGGCCGACACCGTCGAGCGCGTCGAGGACCGCGGCGGGTGTGAGGTCGGCATAGGGCGCCGACGGCACCGCGGCGTGGGGGCCGCCCTCAGTCATGGCGGATGCGCGCCCCGACCGGCGCGCGGCATCAGTGGCGCGACCGTGCGAACGCTGCCGCGGCGGGGTCGACGACCACGGCGCCGCTGGCGTCTTCGCCGTTTTCGCCACGGGCTCGCGGCGGCGTTGCGCCGCTGCCGTTCAAGGTGCCGTCGCCGCTCGGCGAGAAGCCCGACCGTGCGGCCGTGGCAGCCGCCAGCACGGCCGGCGACAGGCCGGAATACTCGCTGTTGCCGAAGCCATCCTGCCGGCTGTCGGGAGCGAAGAACGAATCCTGGAACAAGGAAGAATCCTGCCAGAGCGCGGTGCGCTGGGCGCGGCGCGAGGCGACGGTGCTGGCGAGCGAGTCGCGCGCCTCGTCGAGGTCGCTGGGCGGCGCCCCGGCGGGCTGCGGACCCCGCGACGCGGCAGTGGCGCTCGGCACGAGCAATTGCAATTCGCCCGGCGAAGGAAGGTTGTCGACCGGGCAGCGCAGATAGCGGACGCGGCAGGCGCCGAGCACCGACTGCTTGATCTGCAGAACGCGGCGCGAATTGCCTCGGTCGGTGTCGAGGTCGATGGCGGCCAGCACACGACCGTTTGCGCTGCAGACCGCGAAGGTCACGTTGATCGAGCCGAGCAGCTCGTACCAGTAGCGCACTTCGGCCGGATCGCTCGGCTGGCAGAAGCGCACCAGCGGCAGCTTGGAGAGAACGATGTGATGCGGAAGCGCTTCGCGCATCAGCTTGTAGACGCGTCGCTCGTCGGACGAGAAGACGGGGCGCGCCGAGAGCGCCCATTCGGTGGGCAGCGGGGCCACGCGCGGCGGCCGGCGGGCCAGCCATGACCACACGAGCAGGACGACGCCGAGCAGCGAGACCGCTACCAACGCGGCGACCCACGGAACCGTTTCCATAGCCAGCTTGTGCACTCCAGAATACCGCGGCGTCGGCGCTACGCCACGCGGCAATCGAAGCGTTGGATGTTAGCGGCGGCGGGCCGGCTCAGCCATCCCCAATCGGAGCCTTCTCCGACCGCTTGAACAGGTTCTCGACCTGATGGGCACGGCGCTTCAGGCGGTAGTCGATCTCGGCGGCGCTGTCGCCGAGAAGTTCGTCGAGGTGCGATGCGAACGAGTCCGGCGGCAGCTTCAGCCAGGCTTCGCATTCGGGGCCTTCGCGTTCGACGCTGGCGCCTGCGTCGCGCGCGATCTTCAGCATCGCCGTGTTCTCGCTCAGCGCATGGATGAATATGGAGACGACGCCGCGATTGCGCGCGTGCAGCACGGCGTGCTCGAACAGGCGCCGGCCGAAGCCGCGCCGACGCGCCTGCGGCAAGACCGAGACGCCAAACTCGGCGGCGGCTTCGCGGCCGCGCGCGGCATCGGCGGGCCGATGGGCGAGGTGCGCCATCGCCACCAACTCGAGGCGACGGTTGAAGATGCCGAATACCTCGTCGTGCTCGAAATCGATCGTGTCCACATAGCGCGCGATCTGCGCCTCGCCGGCCGCGTAGCCGAAGCGCAGGTAACGCGAGCGCTCGTCGAGTGATACCAGGTGAGCGAAGATGCGTTCGCGATGACGCGGCCCGAGCGAGCGGATCGGCACCCAGGCCCGGCCTTTGGCCGCGCCGGGTTCGCCGCTCTGCGGCGTCGGTGGGTGGCTCGCGGTGGCCGCGTCCGCGGCCGGGACGGACGGCGTGGTCTCGTCTGCGAGTCGGGCTTCGACAGGGAAGCCGCCTTCAGTCAGGTTCATGGATGTGTACTTTTGTCATAGGGTTTACCCCAGTGTAGGAGTTTTGGCTAGAGGATGCCTACCAGGGCCGCCGACCCGGATGAGTTCTCAGCCTCCGCGCTCTGCTACACTGGGGGGCTTTTCGCATATTGCCCCAGCGGGAAGTGTGCCCATCGCGGGCGCAGACGGACCAAGCGAACACGGGTAAGCGACCGCCTTCAGAAGCGGGACCGACATCGTCGAAGCATCGTCCAGGGGCCGTTTTCAAAACCTGAAACTTCCATGAAAACCTTCAGCGCCAAACCCGCCGAAGTGACGCATGAGTGGTTTGTGATCGACGCGACCGACAAGGTCTTGGGCAGGGTGGCCAGTGAAGTCGCCCTTCGCCTGCGCGGCAAGCACAAAGCCATCTA
>JANXXS010000058.1 GCA_025350505.1 Burkholderiales bacterium | reverse complement strand
ATCGACCGGCTCGTCATGCTGCTCACCGATTCGCCGAGCATCCGCGACGTGATCCTGTTTCCGTCGCTGCGCAACGAAACCTGAGGGCTATCGATTCCTGAAGGCCGGCTTTCGCTTCGCCAGGAAAGCCTCCATCCCTTCGTTCTTGTCCTCGGTGCCGAACAGCGAGTGAAAGAGGCGCCGCTCGTAGGCGATGCCGTCCGACAGGGGCGTCTCGAAGGCACGGTTGACCGCCTCCTTGGCCATCATCACGCTCGGGCCGCTGAAGGCGCAGATCGTCGCCGCGGCGGCGAGCGCGGTGTCCAGCAGATCGGCGAGCGGGACGACGCGCGAGACCAGACCGGCGCGCTCGGCCTCGGCCGCGTCCATCATGCGTGCCGTCAGGATCATGTCCATCGCCTTCGCCTTGGAGATGGCGCGCGGCAGGCGCTGCGTGCCGCCGGCGCCGGGGATGATGCCGAGCTTGATCTCGGGCTGGCCGAACTTCGCGCTGTCGGCGGCGATGACGAAGTCGCACATCATCGCCAGCTCGCAGCCGCCGCCGAGGGCGAAGCCGGCGACCGCGCCGATGACCGGCTTTCGCACCTGGCGGATCGTTTCCCAGTTGCGGCTGATCAGGCCTTTCGTGTACGCATCGACGAAGCCCCAGGGCTGCATCATCGCGATGTCGGCGCCGGCGGCGAAGGCCTTGTCGCCGCCCGTCAGTACGATGCAGCCGATGCCGTCGTCGGCGTCGAAGGCGAGCAGCGCGGCGCCGAGCTCGTCCATCAACGTGTCGTTGAGCGCGTTGAGCTGCTTCGGGCGGTTGAGGGTGACGAGGCCGATGCGGCGCTCGCCCTCGCCGCGCGTTTCGGTCAGTATGCATTCGTAGGTCATGGTCGGCACTCGCGGTCGGAGACGGCAATGATGCCGCCGTTCACGGACCGGCGATCTCGGGCTTCTTGGCGATCAGCAGATCGACGAAGGTTCCGGCGTCCTGCTCGATGTGGATGCGCACCGGCAGAAAGCGCAGCTCGGGCGCGAACCACATCTCGACCAGCCATTCGCCGGGCCGGCGCACGGCGCGGCGCGGCTTGAGGTGGAAGGTGGCGATGTTGCCGAACGAGGTGTAGAGCGTCTCTTCCTCGGCGACGTCGTAGGTCCAGCGGTTCATGCTGCGCGGCAGGGCGAGCGGAAACTCGAAGCTGTTGCCGACACGCAGCCGCTCCGGGTCGGTGCCGAACATCCAGGTGAACTGGATGAACTGGCTCGCCGTGTCCTGCACGCCGGCGAGGCGCTCGCGCTGCTGGCCGTTGGCGAGCGTCACCGACTCGGGCGCGAACACGACGCTGACGCGACGGCGGTCGCGAAACATGACCTTGGTGTCTTCGTCGTAGCGCTCCGGCACCAGGCCGCTTGCGGCGATGCGGCCTTCGCTCGTCATCCTGCGCGAAAAGATCGGCGCGAAGTCGGGGCCGGCGCGCAGGTCGACGTTGACCTGGTAGCGCTCGTCGACGCGAATCCATTCGACCTCGGCGTGGCCGTTCAGGTCGCCACGCCAGTAGCCGTTCAGGAAGTAGCTGACGCGGGTTGCGGTCGGCCACTGGAAGCCGCCTGCCGCCGGCGCGGAGGCCGCCGCCGAGGCCGGGGTCGCGACGGCGGCGACCGTCGTGGCGTCGACCGACGCCGCCGGCGTCGACGCGGCCGAGGCGATAGCGGGCGCGGACGCCGCCTCGCCGACCGGCTCGGGACGCGCCTCTGCGACGACCGTCGGCTCCGCCGCCGACGCGGGCTTCGCCCCACTCTTCGCTGCTCTCGGCGCACGCGGGGCGCGCGGTGCGGCGGGAACGGCCGGCGCGGCGACCGGGCCGACCGCTTTGGGCGCTTCGGGCTCGAGTACGCGCACGTAGGCCACCTCGATGCGCGCCGGCATCGCCGCCGCAGCATCGATCTCGATCATGCGGTCGGCAAGCTCGCGGGTCAGCCAGGCATGGCACAACACGACGATGACCACCAGCGTTGCGAAGGCGACGCTGCGCCATCGCCCCCGGCCCGGCGCAAAACCGCGCGTCAGCCGGCGAACCATGCCTCGCCGAGCGCCCGGGCCTCGGCGCTCGCCGACTCGGCGCGACGCAGTTGCAAGGAACCGGTCTCGTTGCCGGCCAGCGCACTCGCGTCGATGGCGAGGGTGACGATGCGTTGATCGCGGGCCATGAGCAGCGGCACGGTGACGCCGGCGTCGAGCAGCAGGCGCTGCGCGTCGTCGAGACGGCGCAGGCGCCAATCGCCGACGCCGAGCAACTCATCGCCGGCACTGAGGCCGAACCGCTCGCCGGCACCGCCGCGCAGGACGTGCGTGACCTTGACGCCGGTCAGCGCGCTCTCGCTGACGCGAACGCCGAGCCGTTGCGCCAGCGTCGCCGGCTGGCGCTCGATGGCGATGCCGAAGCACGCCAGCAAGGCCTCGAGCGGCAGCTCGTCGGTGCCGTGCACCCAGGTGGCGATCTCGGCGGCATACGAACGGCGGCCGACGGACTCGAGCGCGGCGGTGATGTCGGCCTCTTCGATCGGCCCGCCGCCGCTCGCGGTCCAGATGCGCCGCATCACGTCGTCGAGCGAGCCGTGCCCTTCGCTGCGCAGCGTCAGGTCGAAGGCGAGCGCGACGAGCGAGCCCTTGGCGTAGTAGCTGACGGTGGCGTTCGGCGTGTTCTCGTCGGCGCGGTAGTACTTGACCCAGGCGTCGAAGCTCGACGCGGCGACGCTCTGCACGGCGCGCCCCGGCATGGCGGCGACCGCGCTCATCGTCTTGGCAACGAGCTTCAGGTAGCGCGGCGCATCGACGAGGCCGCTGCGCAGCACCAGCAGGTCGTCGTAGTACGAGGTGAAGCCTTCGAAGAACCAGAGCAGCTCGGTGTAGTTCTCGCGCGTGTAGTCGAGCGGCGCGAAGTCGCGTGGCTTGAGGCGCTTGACGTTCCAGGCGTGGAAGTACTCGTGCGCGATCAGGCCGAGCAGGTCGACGTGGCCGTCGCTGACTTCCGCCTTCGCTGTTGTGGCGGCGACGGCAGGCGCGCGCCGCGGCAGGTCGCGCCGTGGCACCACCAGCGCCGTGCTGGCGCGGTGCTCGAGGCCGCCGCGGCCTTCGTCGACGGCGTTGAGCAGGAACAGATAGTTGTCGAACGGCGCCTTGCCGTCGCGACCGTGCCAGAAGGCGATCTCGGTTTCGCAGATGCGCTTGGTGTCGGCGAGCAAGGCGGCGCCGTCGAAGTCGGGCAAGGCATGGGCGACGACGAACTCGTGCGGCACGCCGGCGGCATCGAAGCGGCCGCGCCAGAAGCGGCCGAGCTCGACCGGATGGTCGACCAGCTCGTCGTAGTCGGGCGCGATGAAAGCGTGTGCCGCGGCGCCGGGCTCGGCCGCCAGCGTGGTCGCCACGTCCCAATCGGCGGGTAGCCCTGACAGACGCAGCGCGTGCGGCTCGTGCTCGCGGCCTTCGACGCGCAGGCAGACACCGGTGCCGTTGAAGAAGCCGCGGTCGGCGTCGAGAAAGGCCGCGCGCACCGAGACGTCGAAGGCGTAGACGCGATAACGCAGCACGAGATCGCCTTGACCGCTGCAGTGCGCGACCCAGCTCGCCTTGTCGAGCTGTCGCAGCGGCACGGCGCGGCCGTCCTGCTCGGCGACGAGGCCGGAAAGGTGGCGAGCGAACTCGCGCACCAGGTAACTGCCCGGTATCCAGACCGGCAGGCTGAGACGCTGCTCGGCGGCCGGTCGCGGCACGACGAGCTCTACGCCGAAACTGTGCGACGCGGTGGCCGAGGCATCGATGACATGGTGAATCATGGTGTCTCGATTGTCGCCGCCGACCGGCGGCCGCGAACGGGCGCAAGATCGAACCCTCGTAACGACCTGGGCGGCTCGGGCCGCCTTGCAGAGATGGACGCCCTCATCCTGGCGCGAATGCAGTTCGCCGCCAACATGACCTTCCACATCCTGTTCCCGACCATCTCGATCGGGCTCGGCTGGGTGCTGCTGTTCTTTCGCGCGCGCTGGCTGCTGACACACGACCGGGGCTGGCTCGACGCCTATCGATTCTGGACCAAGGTGTTCGCGCTCAGCTTCGCGCTCGGCGTCGTCAGCGGCATCACGATGAGCTTCCAGTTCGGCACGAACTGGCCGGGCTTCATGGAAAAGGTCGGCAACATCGCCGGGCCGCTGCTCGGCTACGAGGTGCTGACGGCGTTCTTTCTCGAGGCCGGCTTTCTCGGCATCATGCTGTTCGGCCATGGCCGGGTGAGCGAACGCGTTCACTTCATGGCGACCGCGCTGGTGGCCGTCGGCACCTCGATCAGCGCGTTCTGGATCCTCGCCCTCGACTCCTGGATGCAGACGCCGACCGGCTACGTCATCGACGCCGCCGGCTCGTATCACGCGACGAGCTGGATCGCCGTGATCTTCAATCCTTCGTTCCCCTACCGGCTCACGCACATGATGCTGGCGTCGGTGCTGACCGTGGCGTTTCTGCTCGCCGGCCTGAGCGCCTGGCAGCTGCTGCGCGGCGTCGCGGCTCGCTCGGCGCCGCGCGTGCTGCGCGTGGCGCTGACGATCGCCGCCATCGCCGCGCCGCTGCAGATCATTGCCGGCGACGAGCATGGCCTGAACACGCTGGAGCACCAGCCGCAGAAGATCGCCGCCATGGAAGGCATCTGGAACACCGAGAAAGGGGCGGCGCTGCGCCTCTTCGCCTGGCCCGACGAGAAGACGCGCAGCAATCGTTTCGAGATCGCCATCCCCAAGCTCGGCAGCCTGATCCTGACGCATTCGACCGAGGGCGAGGTCAAGGGGCTCAACGAGTTCGTCGGCCGCCATCCGCCGGTGGCACCGCTTTTCTTTGCGTTCCGCGCCATGGTCGGCATCGGCATGCTCATGCTGGCCACGAGCTGGGGCGGCCTCTGGCTCTACAAGCGACGCGTCTGGACTGCGGCGAAGCTGCCCCGGCCGCTGCTCTGGATCTTTGCCGGCATGACCTTCGCCGGCTGGCTGGCCACCGTGTGCGGTTGGTACGTGACCGAGATCGGCCGCCAGCCCTTCATCGTCTACGAGCTGATCCGCACCGCCGACATTGCCTCGAAGGTGGCGGCGCCGACGATCGCGCTGACGCTGACGCTCTACGTGCTGCTCTACATCGCCCTCGTCATCGCCTACGTCGGCGTGCTGAAGTACATGGCGGAAAAGCCCGAGGACGTGATCGCCGAAGACGCCGACGAGCGCGGCGCGCAGCCGGCCGTCGTCTCGGCCGAGCCCGCGCTCGGCAAGGGTGCGGCATGAAAGAGGACCGGCCATGACCGTGATGAGCTTCGACGCCGCCCTGCCCGTCATCTTCATGGCGCTGATGGGCATATCGATGCTGATCTACGTGGTCAGCGACGGCTACGACCTCGGCGTCGGCATGCTGATGCATCGCGCGACGGCCAAAGAGAAGGACATGCTGGTCGCCTCGATCGGCCCGTTCTGGGACGCCAACGAGACCTGGCTGGTGCTCGGCATCGGCATCCTGCTGATCGCCTTTCCGAAGGCGCACGGCGTCGTGTTGCAGGCGCTCTACCTGCCGGTGGCGCTGATGCTGATCGGCCTCATCCTGCGTGGCGTCGCCTTCGACTTTCGCGTCAAGGCCAGGGAATCGCACAAGGCGACCTGGGACCGCCTGTTCTTCGCCGGCTCGGTGCTGACCTCGGTCTCGCAGGGGTGGATGCTGGGCCGCTACGTCAGCGGCTTCGGCGAGGGCTGGAACTACCCGCTGTTCGCCGCCGCCATCGCCGCCGCATTGCCGATGGCCTACGTGCTGATGGGCGCCTGCTGGCTGGTCATGAAGAGCGAAGGCGAGCTGCAGGAAAAGGCGATCGGCTGGGCGAAGATCGCCTGGCCGCCGGTCGTCGCCGGCATGCTCCTCATCTCGATGGCCACGCCGTGGATCAGCGCCACGGTGCGCGACCGCTGGTTCGCCCTGCCCGAGATCATCGCGCTGATGACGATCCCGCTCTCGACCGCCGCCGCGCTCTACACCGTGCGCGCGATGCTGAACACGCGGATCGTGCGCGGGCCGCTCTGCTGGCTGCCCTTCGCGCTGATGGTCGGCGTGTTCCTGTTCGGCTTTCTCGGCCTGGCGTACAGCATATATCCCTACGTCGTCATCGACCAGCTCACGATCTGGCAGGCGGCGAGCGCGCCCGAGTCGCTGAAGTTCATCCTGGTCGGCGTCTGCATCTCGGTGCCGGCGATCGCGGCATACACGATCTACTCGTACCGGGTGTTTCGGGGGAAGACCGGGGAGTTGAAGTACGCATGAGGCGTTGGTTTTCCGCGCACTTCGCTGCAGTGTGTTTGAATCTCGCGACCCGCACCCGAACCGCGCAGCAAGGACGCCTCGCATGAGCACCGCCACCGCCGCCTTCATCCGCCCCGCCCGCTTCAGCCCCGAGGAATGGGACGCGCGCATCAGGCTTGCCGCCGCGTACCGGATCTTCGACCACCTCGGCTGGACCGAGCTCATCTACAACCACATCTCGCTGCGCGTGCCGGGCGAGGATTCGCACTACCTGATCAACCCGTTCGGCCTGTACTACTCCGAGGTCTGCGCCTCGAACCTGGTCAAGGTCGACCTCGACGGCAAGATCGTCGGCCACTCCGACTGGCCGATCAATCCGGCCGGCATCACGTTTCACGGCGCGATCCACGCCACCTTGCACGACGCGCACTGCGTGATGCACTTGCACACGACGGCGACGCAAGCCGTCTGCTGTCTGAAGGAAGGACTGGCCTTCACCAACTTCTACGCGGCGCAACTCTACGGCAAGGTGGCGTACCACGACTTCGAGGGCATCACCGTGCACAAGGACGAAGGCGAGCGCATCCTGCGCAGCGCCGAGGGCCGGCAGGTGCTGCTGCTGCGCAACCACGGCCCGGTGACGATCGGCCGCACCCTGCCCGAGGCGCTCTTGCTGATGTGGACCGTGAACCGCGCCTGCGAGGTGCAGCTGGCGATGCAGGGAATGGGCGAAGCGATGCCGATTGCGCGCGCAGTGCTCGAGAAGTGCGTCGCCGACGCGCTGCAGTTCAACCCCGCGTACGGTATGGGTGAAGATTCGTTCGCCGCCCTGCAGCGGCTGATCGACCGCAAGGACCCGGGCTACCGCGCCTAGCACCGGCGCGGGGCCGGCCGGCGCTCAGCTCTGCGGCTTGGCGCGGTTGCCGGCGAGGAGTTTTTCGATGGCGTCGGTGTCCACGGCGCCGGCGCGATGCGTGCCGTCTTCGAACACCAGCCCGGGCGTGCCGTTGATGCGGTGCTTCTTGCCGTAGGCGTAGTTGCGCTGCAGCGCGGTGGCGTCGCAGTTCGGACTGTTGTCGGCCGGCGTGCCCTTGAGCATCCAATCGCGCCAGGCCTTGGTGTTGTCCTTGGCGCACCAGATCGCCTTCGATTTCTCGGGCGAGTCGCCGCCGAGGATCGGATAGAGGAAGGTATAGACGGTGACGTTCTTGACCGCCTGAAGATCGCGCTCGAACTTCTTGCAGAAGGAGCAGTTCGGATCGGCGAAGACGACCAGCTTGCGCTCGCCGGTGCCCTGCTTCCAGACCATCGCGTCCTTGAGCGGCAACTCCTTGAAATCGATCGCAGTGAGCCTGGCGACGCGCTCTTCGGTGAGGTTGGTGCGCGTGCGCAGGTCGACGAGATCGCCCTCGATCAGGTAGGTGCCCGTCTCGTCGGTGTAGCGGATGTCGCTGCCGAGGCGGACCTCGTAGATGCCGGGGATCGCCGTCTTCGAGACCTCGTCGATCTTCGGGAAGTTGGGCAAGCGCTCGGCGATGCTCTTCCTGATCGCGGCCTCGTCGGCGAACGCGGCGGGAACGAGGCAGGCCGCAAGCGCGAAGGCGGCAAGGGTGCGCAGGGTGTTCTTCATGATGCGGATCAGGAGTCGAGCGCCCGCGCCGTGAGCCAGCGCTTCAGGGGCGAAATGCGGTTGACGAAAGCCAGACCATTGTTGCGGAGTTCGCGAATCGGCGCAGCGTCTTCGGCGAACAAACGCTGCAAAGCGTCGGTAATGCGCAGCATCGCCGATGTCGGCGCGGCGCGCTGCCGCACATACCGCCGAAGCAACCGTTCGTCGCCAAGGCCGCGCCAGCTCTCGCGCTCGGCGATCGCCGAGACGAGCGCGGCGACGTCGGCGAGGCCGAGGTTGAGGCCTTGCCCGGCGAGCGGATGAACGACGTGGGCGGCG
Source organism: Burkholderiales bacterium (assembly GCA_025350505.1). Taxonomy (GTDB): domain Bacteria; phylum Pseudomonadota; class Gammaproteobacteria; order Burkholderiales; family Burkholderiaceae_C; genus Schlegelella_A. The sequence continues at coordinate 47,319 of JANXXS010000058.1, read as the reverse complement.
TCGCCGACGAGCACCCAGCCGGGTCCGCACCAGTTGGCGGCACGGCCGACGAGCAAGGGCCACGCGGCGCGCTCGGAACCGAGCGCGAGCGCGCCGGCCTCGCCGCCGGTGGCGAGCGCGAGCTCGGCCTCGAACGCCGCCGCGTCGGCGGCGAGCAGCGCGTCGGCACGGGCGCTCGGCAGCGACCACACGAGACCGTAGGAGCGATCCGGCTCGGGCCGGTCGAAGGGCAGCAGCGCCAGCACGTCGGGGGCGCGAAACCATTGCCGGGCGACGTGGCCGTGCGGGCGCGATGCGACCAGTCGCGCCGCGATCGCTTTCTGGCCGTAGGGCTGCTGCACGAAGCCGATACCGAGGTTCTTCAGCGCGGTCGCGGCGGCACGGCCCTCGCAATGCGCGACCAGGCTGGCCGGCACGTCCTGGTCGACCCGCGTCACGTGCGGCGCGAAGCGCAAGGCCGCGTCGAGTTCGTGCTCGAGCGCGGCGGCATCGGCGATCACCGCGAGTTCGCCGACGCGCTGCTCCCAGGCCGAGAACTCGATCGCGGCGCCGGCCGCATCGCCGTGCACGAGCATGTCATGAACGGCAGTGGTCGCGCCCGCGGGCAAGGCGTCCCAGACCTTGAGGCTGCGCAGCAGGGCGATCGAGGCGGCGTTGAGCGCGTAGGCGCGGACGTCGTCGCGGCGCCCGGCCGACGCGGGCGCGCCGCGCAAGGCCACGGACAGTCCGAGCCGCGACAGCGACAGTGCCAGCGTCTTGCCGACGATGCCGGCGCCGGCGACCTGCACGTCGAAGGAAGACATCGTCCGATTGTAGGCAGCGGCTCGCGAGACAATCGCCGGCCCCATCCCGCCCACGACCCGCGCCCATGAGCATCATCGACAGCGACAGCGAGGCCGACGTGACCATTGAATCGGTGCACGTTCATCCGATCAAGTCCTGCGCCGGCGCGACACCGCGCGAAGCCCTCCTCGTCGAGACCGGCTTCGATCTGGATCGCGTCTGGATGGTGGTCGATGCCGCCGGCGAGTTCGTCACGCAGCGCGAGCTGCCGCGCATGGCGCTGATCCAGCCGACCCTGAAGACCGAAGAGATGATCCTGCGCGCGCCCGGCATGCTGGCGCTGCATGTCGCGCTCGACCGCGTCGAGGCGCCCTGCGAGGTTCGCGTCTGGGGCGACCGGGTCACGGCCTTCGACATGGGCGCGCTCTGCGCGCAGTGGTTCAGCGACTTCCTCGGCCGGCCGCTGCGCCTGGCCCGCTTCGATCCCGAGACCAGGCGCCTCGCCAACCGCGACTGGACCGGCGAGGTCGAGGCCGAGACCGCCTTCCAGGACGGCTACCCGCTGCTCGTCGCTTCGAGCGCGTCGCTGGCCGAGGTCAATCGCCGCCTCGCGCTCGCCGGCGAAGCGGCCGTCACGATGGCGCGCTTTCGTCCCAACCTCGTGCTCGGTGGCCTCGATGCGCACGGCGAGGACCACCTCGACGAGATCGTCTTCGACTCTGGCGAGGGCGCGGTGCGGCTGAAGGTCGTCAAGCCCTGCGCTCGCTGTCCCATTCCCGACGTCGATCCCGCCACCGGCGTGCCCGGCCATGCCGTCGGCGACGTGCTGATGCAATACCGCGCCGACCGGCGTCTCGACGGCGCGCTGACCTTCGGCATGAACGCCGTCATCGTCGAAGGCTTCGACCGCTTCCTGCGACCGGGCATGCAGGGATGCGCCAGCTACGCGTTCGACTGACGCCCAACCGACGTGAGCCGCTTCAAGAACTGGCAGCTGTTCGCGATCTGCGTCGGCGTGTGGGGCACGACCTGGCACGCGATCACCTATCAGCTGTCGGACCTCGCGCCTGAGTTCGGCGTCGCCCTGCGCTTCGCGATCGCCGGTGGGGCGGTGCTCGTTCTTGCGCTCTGGCGCGGCGAGCGCATCCGCTTTCCCGCTGCCGCCCACCTGGCGCTCGCCCTGCAAGGCTGTTTTCTCTACGGCGTGTCCTACGTCTGCGTCTATCACGCCGAGCGCTACGTCGCCTCGGGCCTGGTCGGGGTCGGCTACTCGGCGTCCCCCTTGCTCACCGGGCTCGGCGCGGCGGCCCTGTTCGGCGTCACCATCGGCGCGCGCTTCATCGCCGGCGGCGTGCTCGGACTCGCCGGCGTCGCACTGATCTTCTGGCCCGAAATCGTTCGGCCGGCCGACGGCGAGCGAGGCCTCCTCGGCGCGGCCTTCACGATCGCTTCGGTGCTGCTATCGGCGGTCGGCAGCCTTGCCGCCAGCCGCAATCGCCAGCTCGGCGTGCCGCTGTTGCCGGCGATGGGCTTCGGCATGCTCTACGGCGCCGTTGCTGCCGCCATCGTCGGGCTGCTGCTGCGGCGCGACTTCGCATTGCCGAGCCAGCCGAGCTGGTGGCTCTCGCTCGCCTGGCTGGCGCTGCTGGGCTCGGTGCTCGCCTTCGCCTGCTTCCTGACCCTGCAGGACCGGCTCGGCCCCGGCCCGGCCGGGACGGTCGGCGTCATGACGCCGCTGATCGCGCTCGTCGTCTCGCTCGTCTTCGAAGGATTTCGTCCGGACCTGCTGACCGCCCTCGGCGCGGCGCTGGCGGCCCTGGGCAACGCCTTGATGCTGTGGCCGGATGCCGCCAGTCGCGCGTCGCCGCTCGCGGCGATGGCGACGGCTAAGGGTGGCGCGCCGGCAGGGGAATGAACTCGGTCTCGCCGGGGATGCGCTCGAAACGCTGCGCCTCCCAGTCTGCCTCGGCCCGCTCGATGCGCTCGCGCCGGCTCGAGACAAAATTCCACGAGACGAAGCGATGGCCGAGCGGCTCGCCGCCGACCATCGCGACGCGGCCGCCGCGCGGAGCCGAGAGCCGGGGCGTCGCACCGGGCTCGATGACCGCCATCGTGAACTCGTCGACCTTCTCGCCATCGATCTCGAAGGGAAGGTCGAGCGCGTAGAAGGCGCGCTCGGAGGCGAGCGCAGGCAGCTCGATCGACAGGCCGGAAGCGACATCGAAATCGAAGACCAGCGCCAGCGTCGGCGAGCGCGTCTCGACCGGCGAGGTCGCGCCGAAGGCCGAGCCGACGACGACGTGGACGACGGCGCCGTCGAGCCGCACCTGCGGAATCGACGCGGCCGGCGCGTGCTGGAATGAAGGCGCCGACTCTTCGTCGCCTTCGGGCAAGGCGATCCAGAGCTGCAGGCCGTGGTTGCGATAGGTCTGCGATTGCAGGTCCTTGGGGGCTCGCTCGGAATGGACGATGCCGCGGCCGGCCGACATCCAGTTGGCGGCGCCCGGCTCGATGCGCTGGACGATGCCGGTCGAGTCGCGATGCATCATGGCGCCGTCGAACAGGTAGGTGAGCGTGGCCAGGCCGATGTGCGGATGCGGGCGCACGTCGAAGTTCATTCCCGGCACGACGTCGATCGGCCCGAAGTGGTCGAAGAAGACGAACGGTCCGACCGAGCGACGGTCGGCCTGCGGCAGCAGCCGCCGCACGGTGAAGCCGCCGCCGAGATCCTTGGTGTGCGGCGAAAGTAGCTGCGTTGCCGTCATGTCGGGCCTCCGGTCATGGGACGCCGAGTGTAGGGTCGGCCTCGCGGCCTTACGCGCTCAACGGCCGGGCCGCGGCGCCTGCACGGCGAGCGGGCGCACGTGGCAGCCCTCGATGTGGTCGTTGACCAGGCCCATCGCCTGCATGAAGGCATAGACCGTGGTCGGGCCGACGAAGCTCCAGCCGCGCTTCTTCAGGTCCTTCGACATCGCGGCCGACTCGGGCGAGGTGGCCATCCTCTTCAGCGTTGCCAGGGTCAGCCGCTTCGGCCGCGAGGCAGGCTTCGGCTCGAAGCGCCAGGCGTACGACGAGAGCGAGCCGCATTCGTCGCGCAGCTCGAGCACGCGCCTGGCATTGTTGATGGTCGACTCGATCTTGCCGCGATGGCGGACGATGCCGGCGTCGCCGAGCAGCCGCTCGACGTCGCGCTCCTTGAAGCGGACGATGCGCTCGGCGTCGAAGCCGGCGAAGGCGCTGCGAAAGGCCTCGCGCTTGTTGAGAATGGTGAGCCAGCTCAGGCCGGCCTGGAAACCTTCGAGGCAGAGCTTTTCGAACAGGCGCGTGTCGTCGGTGACCGGGAAGCCCCATTCACGGTCGTGGTAGGTCTGGTAGGACGGGCTGGCCTGGCACCAGAAGCAGCGCAGTGCACCGTCTTCGGCCTCGAAGAGTCCCTGAGCTTTGCTCATGGCGGCCATTTTCCCTTGTGCCGCGGACGCGGCACGGCCGACTAAAATTGCCGATTCCCCTTCGCCGAGATCCCTCCTCCATGAGCCTGAAATGCGGCATCGTGGGCCTGCCCAACGTCGGCAAGTCCACCCTCTTCAACGCGCTCACGAAGGCCGGGATCGCGGCGGAGAACTATCCCTTCTGCACGATCGAGCCGAACGTCGGCATCGTCGAGCTGCCCGACCCGCGGCTCGGCGCGCTGGCGGGGATCGTCAAGCCCGAGCGCATCGTGCCGGCGATCGTCGAGTTCGTCGACATCGCCGGGCTGGTTGCCGGCGCGTCCAAGGGCGAAGGCCTGGGCAACCAGTTCCTCGCGCACATCCGTGAGACCGATGCCATCGTCAACGTCGTGCGCTGCTTCGACGACGAGAACGTGATCCACGTCGCCGGCAAGGTCGACCCGGTGTCCGACATCGAGGTGATCCAGACCGAGCTCTGCCTGGCCGACCTCACGACGGTCGAGAAGACTTTGGCGCGCTCGATCAAGGTCGCCAAGTCCGGCAACGACAAGGAGGCCAAGCGCCTCGTCGACGTGCTGGAGAAGTGCAACGCCGCACTCGACCAGGCGAGGCCGGTGCGCTCGATCGCCTTCAGCAAGGAAGAGTTGGCGGTCTTGAAGCCGCTCTGCCTCATCACCGCCAAGCCGGCGATGTTCGTCGCCAACGTCGCCGAGAACGGCTTCGAGAACAACCCGCACCTCGACCGCCTGCGCGAGGTGGCGGCCAAGCAGCATGCGCCGGTGGTCGTCATCAGCGCCAAGACCGAGGCCGAGCTGGCCGACATGAGCGACGAGGACCGGCAGATGTTTCTCGCCGAGATGGGCCAGACCGAGTCGGGGCTGGCGCGATTGATCCGCGCCGCGTTCAAGCTGCTCGGGCTGCAAACCTACTTCACGGCCGGCGTCAAGGAAGTGCGCGCCTGGACCATCCACGTCGGCGACACGGCGCCCCAGGCGGCCGGCGTGATCCACACCGACTTCGAGCGCGGCTTCATCCGCGCCCAGACGATCGCCTTCGCCGACTTCATCGCCTGCAAGGGCGAGCACGGCGCGAAAGACGCGGGAAAGATGCGCTCTGAAGGCAAGGAGTACGTCGTCAAGGACGGCGACGTGTTGAACTTCCTGTTCAGCAACGTCTAGCGGGGCGGGGCCAGAGTCTGGAAGGCGCCGCTCGCGGCGACGCCCAGGAATCGCGCGAGGACGACATGGGCGGACAAGACCCGCTCGACCTTGCGACCGAAATTGAGCACGCCCAGGCAGCGGTCGCCGACGACGACCGGCACGTTGACGATGGAACGGATGCCGACGCTCGCCATCCGCTCCTGATCGTCGAACGCGGCCGCCATTTCTAGCGGCCCCTCGCCGACGAACACCTGCCGCTCGACCAGGACCTGTCGCGCCCAGCGCGTTTCACGCTTGCTCTTGCGCAGGCCGATTCCATACACGTCGGGGCGCGACGAGTAAACGCGCTCGAGCTCCATGGTTTCCACGAAGCAGACCGACGCGCTGAAGACGTTGACGTCCATTCGCGCGTCGGCGATCCGGTGGATGGCCCGAAACACTGCGTCGCGCGGCTCTGCCGCCGCAATGGCACTCGAGAGCAGGGCGACCTCGGTGCCGTCGAGCGCCGCCGTCGAATCGGAGTCCTGACGCATCCCGCGATGGTACTCACGCATACTCCAAAACCCTGATTGATTTAATTATCGATGTCAATACGATGAGGCCATCAACAGTCAGGTTGCGCATGTCCTCCACTCCGACCATCGCCGACATCGCGCGCATGGCCGGGGTCGGCACCGCAACCGTCGACCGGGTGTTGAACAAGCGCCCGGGGGTGAACTCTGAAACAGTGCAGCGGGTCCTGCAGATCGTTGCCGAGCTCGGTGCGCCGCAGCAACCGGGGCGGCCTCGACGCGGCGAAAACTTCCGCTTCGCCTTCGTGCTGCCTGCCGACGAGACGCCGTTCTTCGGCCTGCTCGACCGGCAGATCGCGCAGACCGCAGCAGACTTCCGGCACGGCCACATCACCGAGGTCACGCACCGCATCGAGGCCGGCGACCCGGCCCAGTTCGCCGCCGAGCTGGCGCAGGTCGGCGCCTGCCAGGGCATCGTCCTGCTCGCTCCCGACCTGCCGCCGATCAAGCTGGCGATCAACGAGCTGGTGCGATCCGGCGTGCACGTCGTGACGCTCTTTTCCGACGTCGCCGGCTCGATGCGCGAGACCTTCATCGGCGCCGACAACCGCGCCGCCGGGCGCACCGCCGGGCTGCTGCTCGGACGGATGGCCGGCGGCGGCGGCCGCGACACACTGCTGCTCTCGTCGCAGGCGACGCGGCTCTCGGCCGAGATCGAGCGACGCATCGGCTTTGCCCAGGTCATCGAGGAGCGCTTCGCCGACGTGCGCATGATCCGCACGCCCGACCTGCCGGCCGACGACGACGGCGCCTGCGAGGCGGTGCTGCGCTTCCTCGAGTCGGAGGTCGACGCCGCGCGCCTCGCCGGCATCTACAACGTCGGCTCGGGCAGCGCCGGCGTGGCGCGGGCGCTCGCCGGCGCCGGCCTCTCGGCACAGGTCGGCGTCGCCGTCCACGATTTCACCGAGGACCACCGGGCGCTGCTGAGCGCCGACGGCCTGTCCTATGTCCTGCATCAGGACATCCACTACTGCGTCCTGGCGGCGGCGCGCGTGCTGCGCGCCCTGTGCGAGAACGTCCGCGGAGCACTCAACGTGGTGCAGCCGCGCATCGAGATCCTGACGGCCGAGAACCTTCACTGAACGGTCGTCCGGTGTGTGCCCCTGAACCCTCAAACCTGATGGAGACAGCCTCATGAGATCTATTTCTAAGATGCTGCCGGGGGTGTTCGCCCTCGCCGCAGCGACTGCACTCAGCCTGGCCAGCCCGGCCGCGCGAGCGCAGGACAAGACCATCACCTTGTGCTGGGCGGCCTGGGATCCGGCCAACGCGCTGGTCGAGCTCTCGAAGGACTTCACCGCGCAGACCAAGGTGAAGATGAAGTTCGAGTTCGTGCCCTGGCCGAATTTTGCCGACCGCATGCTCAACGAGCTCAACTCAAAGGGCAAGCTCTGCGACCTCATCATCGGCGACAGCCAGTGGATCGGCGGCGCGGCAGAGAGCGGCCACTACGTGAAGCTCAATGAGTTCTTCGCCAAGGAGAACATCAAGATGAGCGACTTCATGCCGGCCACCGTGCTCGGCTACTCGGAGTGGCCGAAGGGCACGCCGAACTACTGGGCGCTGCCGGCGATGGGCGACGCGCTCGGCTGGACTTATCGCAAGGACTGGTTCGCCAAGCCCGAGCTGCGCGCCGAGTTCAAGAAGAAATACAACCGCGAGCTGGCGCCGCCCGCGACCTGGGCCGAGTTCAAGCAGGTGGCCGAGTTCTTCACCCGCACCATCGACGGCAAGAAGGTCTACGGCACCTACCTCTTCACCGAGCGCGGTTCCGAAGGCATCACCATGGGCGTGAGCAACGTGCTCTACCCCTACGGCTTCAAGTACGAAGACCCGAAGAAGCACTACGCGATGGACGGCTTCGTCAACGGCGCCGATGCCGTCAAGGGGCTGGAGTTCTACAAGGAACTCTACAAGTGCTGCACCCCGCCGGGCCTGACCAATTCGTACATGGGTGAAGGCCTCGACGCGTTCAAGTCGGGCCAGGTGGCGATGATGATGAACTGGTTCGCCTTCTTCCCGGGCCTGTACAAGGACCCGAACGTCGGCGGCGACAAGATCGGCTTCTTCGTCAATCCGGCCGGCCCGAAGGGCAAGGGCTCGCAGCTCGGCGGCCAGGGCATCTCGGTGGTGGCCTACTCGCCGAACCGGGCCGAGGCGCTGCAGTACATCAAGTGGTTCGCCACGCCGGCAGTGCAGAAGAAGTGGTGGGCGCTCGGTGGCTATTCCTGCCACAAGGCGGTGCTGCAGGATCCGGGCTTCAAGGCGAGCGCGCCGTTCGCCGGCGAGTTCCTGACGGCGATGGACCAGGTCGTCGACTTCTGGGCCGAGCCGAGCTACGCGGCGCTGCTGCTCGCCGAGCAGAAGCGCGTGCATGACTTCGTCGTTGCCGACAAGGGCACCGCGAAGGAAGCGCTCGACGGCCTGCTCGCCGACTGGAAGAAGGTGTTCAAGGAAGACGGCAAGCTGAAGTAGCCGACGACCTGCAAACTTCGGGACCGCGCCGCGCCCATTTTTTCGGCCGGTGCGGTCCTGTTCTTTCTCCCTTCGAACCTTCGATGAGCAGCCTGAACTCGCCGAGCGCGATCGAACGCGCAGCGCAAGCGACGCCGCCCAGGGTGGCGACCGCCATGCGCGGCCTCTCCGACCGCGCAATCGCCTGGCTGTTCATCGGCCCGACCATGGCGCTGCTGCTGGCGATCAACATCTTCCCGTTGATCTGGACCGTGCGGCTCTCGTTCACCAATTTCCGCGCCAACCGACCCAATGCCGAAGTGCTCGGTGTCGGCATCGACAACTACGTCTCGGTGCTGACCGACGGCGACATCTGGCTGGCGATGCAGGCCACCGCCCATTTCCTGTTCTGGACCATCGTGCTGCAGACGCTGATCGGTTTCGCGCTGGCCTACCTGATCGATCGCAAGTTCCGCGGCCACGGCTTCTGGACCACGGTCATCCTCATTCCGATGATGTTGTCGCCCGCGGTGGTCGGCAACTTCTGGGCGTTTCTCTACCAGCCGCAGATCGGCCTCTTCAACTACGCCGTGTCCTTCCTCACCGGCGTGCCGCCGTCTTCGTTCGAGATGCTCGGCTCGGTGAAGCTCGCGCCCTGGGCCATCGTCATCGTCGACACCTGGATGTGGACGCCTTACGTGATGCTGATCTGCCTGGCGGGGCTGCGCTCGATCCCCGACTACATCTACGAAGCGGCCGAGGTCGACCGCGCGTCGAAGTGGCGCCAGTTCTGGTCGATCACGCTGCCCATGGTGCTGCCTTTCATCATGCTCGCGGTGCTGTTCCGCGGCATCGAGAACTTCAAGATGTTCGACATGGTCAATCTGCTGACCTCGGGCGGACCGGGCTCGACCACCGAGCTGGCCTCGATCACGTTGAAGCGCGAGGCGTTCGAGAAGTGGCGCACGGGCTACTCGTCGGCGTTCGCCATCATCCTGTTCGTCGCGGTGTTCGGCCTGGCCAACATCTATGTCAAGGCGCTCAACCACGTGAAGAGCCGATGAGGTCGCAGCGATGAGACTGGGCATCAGCACCGCGCACTCGGTCGTCGAACCGAGCCCGAACACGCGACGCGTCGCCGGCGCGCTGGTCGCGCTCTACGCGCTGATCACGCTCGTGCCTCTGGTCTGGATCATCCTGACCGGCTTCAAGACGCCGCCCGACTCGATCAGCTACCCGCCGAAGATCCTCTTCAAGCCTTCGGAAGAGGGCTACTGCAATCTGTTCACGACGCGCTCGCGGCAGACGCCGGAGTACATCGCCGCGCTGCCGCCGCCGACCGGCACCTGCGACAAGGTAGCGCGCAACGTCGACATGGTGATCGCGGGACCCTCGAACTACGTGCCGCGCTTCATCAACTCGCTGATCATCGCCTTCGGCTCGACCGTGCTCTCGGTCGGCTTCGGCGTGATGGCGGCCTACGCCTTCTCGCGCTTCAAGATTCCGCTCAAGGACGACCTGCTCTTCTTCATCCTCTCGACGCGGATGATGCCGCCGATCGCCGTCGCGATCCCGATCTACCTGATGTACCGCGAGCTGGGTCTGTCGGACACGCGGCTAGGCATGATCCTGCTCTACAGCGCCGTCAACGTCTCGCTCGCGGTCTGGCTGCTCAAGGGCTTCATCGACGAGATCCCGCGCGAGTACGAAGAGGCGGCGATGGTCGACGGCTACACGCGGCTGCAGGCTTTTCGCAAGGTGGTGCTGCCGCAGGCGACGACCGGCATCGTCGCCACCGCCATCTTCTGCCTGATCTTCGCCTGGAACGAATACGCCTTCGCGGTGCTGCTCACCTCGGGCTCGGCCCAGACGGCACCGCCCTTCATTCCGATCATCATCGGCGAAGGCGGCCAGGACTGGCCGGCCGTGGCCGCGGGCACGACGCTGTTCCTGATCCCGATCCTGGTCTTCACGGTGCTGCTGCGCAAGCACCTGCTGCGCGGCATCACCTTCGGGGCGGTGCGCAAATGAGCGTCTCGCCCGAGACGATGCGCACGCCGGCGATCGCCGACCGTCGCTGGCCGCGCTGGGCCAGGCGCGGCCGCATGGAAATGGCCGCCTGCATCGTCATCACCGTAGGGCTCGTGATGATGCTGCAGCCGCTCGCGTTGACGCTCTTCACCTGGTCGTTCGCGACGACGCTGTTCGGCACGGTCATGTTCATCGTCGTCTCCAAGTTCCCCGAGTGATGGGCCGCTGAACCATGGCCGAGATCCGCGTCCTCGACCTGCACAAGGCCTTCGCCGACTTCACCGCGGTGAAGGGCTCGACCTTCACCGTGAAAGACGGCGAGTTCTTCTGCCTGCTCGGACCTTCGGGCTGCGGCAAGACGACGACGCTGCGCATGATCGCCGGCCTCGAGCTGCCGACCTCGGGACAGATCTTTCTCGGCGAGGAAGACGTCAGCTTCAAGCGCGCGTCGGCGCGCGACATCGCCTTCGTGTTCCAGATGTTCGCGCTCTACCCGCACATGAACGTGCGCCGCAACATCGCCTTTCCGCTCGTCTCGCAAGGCATGCTGAAGAGCGAGATCGACCGGCAGGTTGATCAGGCAGCGCGCACGCTGCGCATTGCCGAGCTGCTCGACAAGCCGGTCTCAGGCCTCTCGGCCGGCGATCGCCAGCGCGTCGCGCTCGGCCGCGCCATCGTGCGCCAGCCGCTCGCCTTCCTGATGGACGAGCCGCTCGGCGCGCTCGACTCCGAATTTCGCGAGGTGATGTGCCAGGAGCTGCGCGCGTTGCACGACCGGCTCGGCGCGACCACCGTCTACGTCACCCACGACCAGCGCGAGGCGATGGCGATGGCCGACACGATCGCCATCATGAACGAGGGCGTGATCGAGCAGCTCGGCGCCCCGCGCGAGGTCTATGAGCGGCCGGCCAGCGTCTTCGTCGCCGACTTCATCGGCGCGCCGTCGATGAACTTCCTGCCCTTCGAGGCGGCGCTGGCGAGCGGCGCCAGCGCCGTGCGCATCGGCGCCGCCACGATCGAGGTGCCTGCCCTGCGCGAAGACGTCTCGGCCCGCCCGTTGCTTTGCGGCGTGCGCCCGGAGCACGTGCGCTTCGCCGACAGCTCGGCCTTGCGCGCCGAGGTGCTCGGCAGCGAATACCTGGGCACCGGCCGGATCGTCACGTTGAACGTCGGTGGCGGCGTGACGCTACGCGCCAAGGTCGGCGTCGCGAGCATGGCGCAGCGCGGCGACCATGTCGGACTGGCCTTCGACGCCGAGGCCGTCTCGCTGTTCGACAAGGTCTCGGGCCGCGCCTTGCGCACAGCGCGCGACGATCGGCCGCATGCCGGCGGAGCGGGCCATGGCTGACCTGCGGCTGGCCGGCGTCGCCAAGCGCTTCGGCGCCGTGCAGGCGGTGCAGGACCTGAGCCTCGACGTCGCGAGCGGCGAGTTCATCGTCCTGCTCGGCCCGAGCGGCGCTGGCAAGACGACGACGCTGCGCCTGATCGCAGGCCTGGAGACGCCCGACACCGGAGAGGTGCACATCGGTGGCCACGACGTGACAGGGCTCGCTCCGGCCTTGCGCGACGTTGCCTTCGTGTTCCAGCAGTACTCGCTCTATCCGCATCTGAGTGTCTACGACAACCTGGCCTTCCCGTTGCGCTCGCCGCGCCGCCCGACGCCCGAAGACGAGGTGCGTCGCAAGGTGACCGAGGTGGCGCAGATGCTGCGCATCGCCGACAAGCTGCAGAGCCCGGCGACGCGGCTGTCGGGCGGGCAGATGCAGCGCGTCGCGATCGGCCGCGCCCTGGTACGCAGCCCCGCGCTCTACCTGATGGACGAGCCGCTCTCCTCGCTCGACGCCAAGCTGCGCAACGACCTGCGCCTGGAGCTCAAGCGCATCCAGCAGGACCTCGGCGCGACACTGGTCTACGTCACACACGACCAGATCGAGGCGCTGACCATGGCCACCCGTATCGGCGTGCTCGAGCAGGGTCGCCTGGTCCAGGTCGGTACGCCGCAGCAGATCTACGAGGACCCGGTCAGCAGCTACGTCGCGGCGCGACTCGGCTCGCCGCGCATCAACCTCGTGCCGCGCGGCCTCGTCGCCGGGCTGGCCGGTCCCGGCCGTGCGGTCACGGTCGGCGTGCGCGCCGAGCACCTGCGCCTGCACCGCGACTCGGCCGACGCCAGCCACCGTGCCGCCCGCGTCAAGCGGATCGAGCGGCTGAGCGACCAGCACCTGGTGCACGTCGGCCTCGACGACAGCGATCAGGAGCTGATCACGGCGGCACCGGCGGACGAAAGCTTCGCGCCCGGCGACGTGGTGCGGGTCGAGTTGCTGCGGCCGCTCTGGTTCGACGCCGAGGGCCGCCGCATCGCCGCGTGAGCGGCGCGCAACGAGCGAGGAGCCTATGACGACGACACACGCCGACCTCATCCGCAGCGCCACGCAGACTTTGATCGACCACGTCGAGGAGCTGACCGCCCTCGACCAGGCGATCGGCGACGGCGACCACGGCCTCAACATGCGCCGCGGCGCACTGGCGATCCAGGCCAGGCTCGACGACCTGGCCACGCAATCGCTCAACGACGCCTTGCGCGCGATGGGTGCGACCTGCATGTCGACGATCGGCGGCTCGTCGGGCCCGGTATTCGGCACCTTGCTGATGACGCTCGGCAAGGAGCTGCCCGATCCGCCGACCGCGCCGGCGCTGGCCCGCGCCGTCGACGCATCGATCAAGGCGCTGACCCGGCTCGGCAAGGCCGAGGTCGGCCAGAAGACCCTGCTCGACGTGCTCGACCCGGTGCAGAAGGTGCTCGCCGCCGGCGGCGACGAACTGGTTCCGCGAGTACGCGCCTGCGCCTTCGCCAGCGCCGACGCGACGGCGCAGATGGACGCGATCCGCGGCCGCGCCTCCTTCCTCGGCGAGCGTGCGCTCGGCCATGTCGACCCGGGTTCGCGTTCGATGGCATTGATCGTCAGCGCGATCTGTGACAGCCTCGATCGGCAGCCTGCGCCCGCGCCTGCCCCAACTCCATCCGCCTGAAAGCACGCCCATGAAGAAGCTCATCAACGATGTCGATTCGCTGCTTGCCGAATCGCTGGACGGCTTTGCCGCCGCGCACGCCGACATCGTGAGCCTGGGCGTTGGCGCGGCCTTTGTGCGCCGGCGCACGCTGAAGCACGGCAAGGTAGCGCTCATCTCGGGCGGCGGCGCCGGTCACGAGCCGCTGCACAGCGGCTTCGTCGGCATGGGCATGCTCGACGCGGCCTGCTCCGGGCAAGTCTTTACATCGCCGACACCCGACCAGATGCTCGCCGCGGCGCAGGCCGTCGATACCGGCGCCGGCGTGCTGTTCATCGTCAAGAACTACTCCGGCGACATGATGAATTTCCAGATGGCCGCCGAGATGGTGACCTGCGACAACGCGACCGTCATCGTCAACGACGACGTCGCCGTCGAGGACTCGACCTACACCACCGGCCGCCGCGGCGTTGCCGGCACGCTGATCGTCGAGAAGATCGTCGGCGCCGCGGCCGAACGCGGCGACAACCTGGCGGCCCTGAAGGCGCTCGGCGACTCGGTCAACAAGGCGACCGCGTCGATGGGCGTGGCGCTCACGTCGTGCACCGTGCCGGCGGCCGGCAAGCCCACCTTCCAGATCGGCGTCGACGAGATGGAAATGGGCGTCGGCATCCACGGCGAGCCGGGGCGGCGCCGCGTCAGGCTCGCCTCGGCAGACGACATCGCCGCCGAGCTCACCGGCGCGATCCTGAAGGACCTATCGCTCAGGTCGGGACAGGAGGTGCTGCTCCTCGTCAACGGCTTCGGCGGCACGCCGCTGCTCGAGCTCTACCTGATGGTCAACGCGGCGCGCAAGGTGCTCGCCGGGGCCGGCATCCAGGTCGTGCGCTACCTGACCGGGCCCTTCGTCACGTCGCTCGAGATGGCGGGCTGCTCGATCACCGTGAGCGCTGCCGACGCGACGACGCTCGCCCTGTGGGACGCGCCGGTGCATACCGCGGCGTTGCGCTGGGGCGTCTGAGACCGGTCTCCGGGCCACCGTCGATCCGCCTTGCGGGCGGAATCGAGCCGTTTCAGAGCACCGCCGGTTATCGTTCGGCGGGCCTATGCCGAACGGACGCCGGCAGGGCAACGATCGCCGATGTCACTCTTTGCCGCACTGAAGACGCCGCTTGCCGGCAACGACGCCTGGGCGCGGTGGGGCTTGCCGTTTGCGCTGACGACGCTCGCCTACACCGCCGCCGGGCTGCTGGCGATGCTTCTGGCGATCCCGGCGGGCTACGCGTCGCCGCTGTACCTGTCAGCCGGGATCGCGCTGGCGAGCGTGCTCATCTATGGCAGGCGCATGATCGGTGCCGTCGCGCTCGGCTCCTTCTGCGTCAACGCCGCCCTGGTCGCGGCACACGGCCACCGCGATCTGACGGCGCTGGCCGTGCCCGCCGGGATCGGCATCGGCGCCGCTTTGCAAGCCGGCGTCGGCGCGGCGCTGGTGCAGCGCTTCGTACGCCATCCGCTCACCCTCACCCTGCCGGCCGACGTCGCCCGCTTCATTGCAGCCTGCTCGGCGAGCAGCTTCATCTCGACCAGCGTCGCGACGGCGATCCTCAGCGCCTCGGGCCTTGTCGCCAACGGCGCGCTGGTCTACACCTTGGGAACCTGGTGGATCGGCGATCTGGCCGGCCTCCTGATCGCCACGCCGATCGTCCTCACGCTGATCGGCCGGCCGGCATCCGAGTGGACGCCGCGCCGCATCCCGGTCGGCCTGACGCTCGCGCTCGTGGCCGCCTTTCTCGGCCTGGGCATCATCCAGGTCGGGCGCTGGAACGGCGAGCGTGTGCGCGCGTCGTTCGACCATGACGCCTCGAGCGCGTCGCTGATCCTGGTGACCCAGCTGCAGGAGCCGCTGCGCGCCCTCGAGGCCTTGCGCGGCGTGTTCAGCCTGACCCGTATGCCGAGCCGAGTCGAGATGCGCACGGCAACCGAGAACTGGCTCGGCGGTGGCGCGGTGCGGGCGATGGGCTGGGGCGAGCGGGTGCGCCGCGAGGACGTCGCCGCCTTCGAGGCGCGGGTGCGCGCCGACGGCAGCCCCGGTTACCGCGTCTTCGACCGTCCGAACAGCTTCGCCGCCGGCGCCACCGCACTCGACCCCGCGTCGCCCGAAGCCCGGTCCGAGGGCGGCGACATCGTCGCGATACGGCAGATCGAGCCGTCCCGCGAAAATTCGGCGGCACTGGGCGTGAACGCGATGTCGGTGCCGGCGGCACGGGCGGCGATCACGGCGGCGGTCGAGACCGGCCGTCCGGCAGCGACCGCCGGTTTTCGCCTGAGCCAGCAAAGCGAGGGCGATCGGCAGATGGGCGTCGTCGTCTACCAGGCGGTCTACGACGGCGACGTCGCGACGCCGTCGGAGCGGCGCGCCGCCTTTCGCGGCGTCGTCTTCGTCTCGCTGGCGATGGACGAGCAGCTTGCCAGCCTGGTCGGCAAGGTGCCGGCGTACCTCAACCTCTGCGTCGTCGATGCCGACCACCTGGCGACGCGGCGACGCGTCGCCGGCCGCTTCGGCTGCGAAGCATCGCCGACCGGCCTGATGCACGAGCGACCGTTCGCCTTTGCGGGTCGGCAATGGGATCTGCGTGTCTCGGCCGATCCGCAGGACGTTCCAGACGCCCGCGATCGCAGCGCCTGGGCGTTCTCGGCGGCCGGCCTGCTCTCGGCGGCGATGCTGGGTGCCTCGCTGCTCATCACGACCGGCAGGACGCGCCGCATCGAGAGCGCAGTGCGCGAGCGGACGGCTGCGTTGCGCGCCGAGGTCGGTGAGCGCCACGTCGCCGAGGCGGCGCTGCGCGCCAGCGAGCAGCGCTTTCGAAACATCCTCGACAACGTGCCGATCGGCGTCGTCTACACCGACCTCGCCGGACGCGTCATCCAGGCCAATCCGCGCTTTTGCGAGCTCACCGGCTACAGCGAAGTCGAGCTCGCGGCCCTGACGCCGGCCGAGCTGACGCACCCCGAGGACCAAGCCAACGACGAAGCCATGACCGCCCAGCTGGTACGGGGTGAAATCCCCATGTACCGGCGCCACAAGCGCTGCATCACCAAGGGCAGCGAGATCGTCTGGGTACGCGCCACCGTCACCCTGCTGCGCGATTCGAACAACGAGCCTTGGCGCATCGTCGGCGTCGTCGAAGACATCACCGAGCACCTTCGCCTCGAGGAAGCCGAGCGGGCGCGCGAGGCGGCGGAGGCATCGAACCGGGCGAAGAGCGAATTCCTCTCGCGCATGAGCCACGAATTGCGCACGCCGCTCAACGCCATGCTCGGCTTCGCCCAGTTGCTCGAGATCGACCAGCGCCATCCGCTGGTGCCGGCGCAGCGGCCCTGGGTCGGGCAGATCCAGCAGGCCGGCTGGCATCTGCTCGACATGATCAACGACGTGCTCGACCTGTCGCGCATCGAGTCCGGCAACCTGCGCCTGCAACCGACCACCCTCGACCTGCCCGAGCTGGTCGCGGCGACGGTTGCGCTGGTCGCCAGCGACGCGTTGCGCCGAGACATCCGCATCAGCCAGGACCTGGCGCCCGGCACCGCCGGGATCGTCGGCGACGCGACCCGGGTCAAGCAGATTCTCACCAACCTGCTCAGCAACGCCGTCAAGTACAACGCCGAGGCCGGCCGGGTCCACGTCGCCAGCCGGCTGGTCGCGCCGGACACCGTCGAGATCGCCGTCACCGACACCGGCCTGGGCATGACGCCGGAGCAGATGGAAGAGCTCTTCAAGCCCTTCAACCGGCTCGGCCGCGAGCGCACGGCGCTGCAGGGCACCGGCATCGGCCTGGTCATCAGCCGGCGCCTGGCCGAGCTGATGGGCGGCTCGATCGGCGTGAAGAGCTTCCCCGGCGAAGGCTCGTCCTTCACGCTCAGGCTGCCGAAGGCGATCGATCCCGACACCGTCCGCTCCAACCTCGACCTGCTCGACTCGGCGCCGGCCGAGTACCACCGGCGCATCGTCCATTACGTAGAGGACAACGAGACCAACGTCGAGGTCATGCGCGGCATCCTGGCGCAACGCGAGCAGGTGCAGATGGAGGTCTCGGTGACCGGGCTGGACGGCCTGGCGGCGGTGCGGGCGCGGCGGCCGCACCTGATCCTGCTCGACATGCACCTTCCCGACATCAGCGGCCTGGAGCTGCTGCGCCACTTCAAGGCCGACCCGGACACCGCGCCGATCCCGGTGATCGTCGTCTCGGCCGACGCCCTCGGGCCGCAAATCGACGCGGCATTGGCCGCCGGGGCGACTCGCTACCTGACCAAGCCGGTCGACGTGGCGGAGCTTCTGGCGGCGCTGGACGACCTGCTCGACCGGATGGACACCGCGTTCAGCTAGCCTGCCAGGGGATACCCGGTACGACCCTTGCCGGAAGTCGATAGCGCAGGCTCATCGAGACGATTGGCCGCCTCTTAGCACTCTGGAGGCCTGAGTGCTAATATTTGCGGAACCGAAAGGTCAAGAGGCTGTCTGATGTCACCATGACCCACTCCCCTGCTACCGCGCTGGCCGTCCGCGATCCCTGGGCGCTCGTACCCTCGCTCGGCAACCTGGACGCCTACATCACGGCCGTCAACCGCGTTCCCCTGCTCACGCAGGAGGAAGAGACCGCT
Source organism: Burkholderiales bacterium (assembly GCA_025350505.1). Lineage (GTDB taxonomy): Bacteria > Pseudomonadota > Gammaproteobacteria > Burkholderiales > Burkholderiaceae_C > Schlegelella_A. The sequence goes on along the minus strand of JANXXS010000058.1, from coordinate 29,202 downwards.
TTTGCCCGTCGGCTGCGTGAAAGCGGCGACCTCCAGGCGGCCGGAAGTCTGGTCGTCTCGCACCTGCGCCTGGTCGTCTCGATTTCGCGCAAGTACCTGGGCTACGGCCTGCCGCACGGCGACCTGATCCAGGAAGGCAACGTCGGCCTGATGAAGGCCGTCAAGCGCTTCGACCCCGACCAGGGCGTCCGCTTGGTCAGCTACGCCATGCACTGGATCAAGGCCGAGATCCACGAGTACATCCTGAAGAACTGGCGCATGGTCAAGGTGGCGACGACCAAGGCGCAGCGCAAACTATTCTTCAACCTGCGCTCGATGAAGCAGAACATGAAGGACGACGCCGCTGCCGAAGACACGCACCGGACAACGCTGACCCAGGGCGAGGTCGACTCGCTGGCCAAGACGCTGAACGTCAAGCGCGAGGAAGTGCTCGAGATGGAAACGCGGCTTTCGGGCGGCGACGTCGCGCTCGAGCCGCAGGCCGACGACGGCGAGGAAACCTACGCGCCGATCGCCTACCTGGCCGATGACAGCAACGAGCCGACGCAGGTGATCGAAGCGAAGAGGCGCGACTGGCTGGCCGGGGACGGCATCGCCCTCGCGCTCGACACGCTCGACCCGCGCAGCCGCCGCATCGTCGAAGAGCGCTGGCTGAAAGTGAATGACGACAGCTCGGGCGGCATGACCCTGCACGACCTGGCCTGCGAGTACGGCGTCAGCGCCGAGCGGATCCGCCAGATCGAGGTCGCCGCGATGAAGAAGATGCGCAAGACTCTGGCCCACGCGAGCTAGGCGCTTCGAAAACGGCGCTTCGTTGGGGCGCTTCGCCGAATCAATCGGCCCCGTCGGGGCCGTTTTCTTTTGGGCGTTGCCTTCCCCTATCCGGCGGCAACGAGTCGCTTGAGGTCGGCGGCGAAATTCTTGGTGTCGCCGCCGTAGGGGACGTAGAGACGAGCCCGGCCGCTCGCGTCGAACACGAAGGACGCTGCACTGTGATCCATCGTGTAGCTGCCGGGCGTGCGGCCCGGCGCCTTGGCGTAGAAGACCTTGAACTCCTTGGCGGCCGCCGCCGTCTGCTCGGCCGAGCCGCGCAGCGCCGTGAAGCCGGGGCCGAAGTTGCCGACGTAGGCCTTCAGAACCTGCGGCGTGTCGCGCTCCGGATCGATGGTCACGAACACGGTTTCGATCCGGTCGCCTTCGACGCCCAGCGACTTGCGGATCTGGCTGAGCTCGGCCATGGTCGTCGGGCAGACGTCCGGGCACTGCGTGTATCCGAAGAAGACGACCATGACCTTGCCCTTCCAGTCGGCGAGGGTGCGCATCTTGCCGTCGGTGTCGGGCAGTTCGAGGCGGCGCGCGAACTCGGCGCCGGTGATGTCGGTGGCGTGGAAGCCCGGCGACTTTCCCGCCAGTCCGAGCTTGTCGCAGCCGGCAAGCAGCAGGCCCGCGCAGGCCGCCGCGACGATGGTTCGGCGGGACATTTTCATGCGATCAGCGGCCCGATGTAGTGATCGACGAGAAGCGCGGCGAAGAGCAGCGACAGGTGGACGATCGAGAAGCGGAAGGTCTTGCGTGCCAGCGCATCGGAATAGTGCCGCCATAGGCGCCAGGCGTAGCCCGAGAACATGACGCCCAGAACGATCGCGGCGGCCAGGTAGATCGGCCCGCTCATGCCGGCGACGAAGGGCAGCAGCGTCGCCGCGAACAGCACCAGCGTGTAGAGCAGGACGTGCAGACGCGTGAACTCGGAGCCGTGCGTCACCGGCAGCATCGGCAGGCCGGCGCGTCGATAGTCCTCGGCCCGGTAGAGGGCCAGCGCCCAGAAGTGCGGCGGCGTCCAGAGAAAGATGATGAGGCACAGCATCAAGGCCTCGGGCCCGACGTCGCCGCGCACCGCCGCCCAGCCGAGCACCGGCGGCATCGCGCCCGAGGCGCCGCCGATGACGATGTTCTGCGGCGTCAATGGCTTGAGGACGACGGTGTAGACGACTGCGTAGCCGATGAAGGTGGCAAAGGTCAGCCACATCGTCAGCGGATTGACCGCGAACCAGAGCAAGGCGCTGCCCGCCGCGCAGAGGATGGCCGAGAACACGAGTGCCTGGCTCGCCGTCAGCTCGCGCGTCGCGGTCGGCCGCCATGAGGTGCGTGCCATGCTCGAGTCGATCCGTTGCTCGACCAGGCAGTTGAACGCCGCCGCCGCCGCCGCGACCAGCCAGATGCCGGCGATGGCCGGTAGCACGACGCGCCAGTCCGGCCAGTCGGGCGTCGCCAGCAGCATGCCGATCGCGGCGCAGAAGACGATCAGCTGCACGACGCGCGGCTTCGTCAACTGGTAGTACTGACGCGCCTTCGACGGCAGCGAGACGCTGCGCGCGGTGGCGGGCGCGGGAGACGCGAGGGTGTCGGACATGATGGCCAAGCCGTCGATTCTACGAAGCCAGGCGCTCACGGCGGGCCGGCCAACGCGACGCGTCGATGGCGGGCGAGGGCCGGGCCCGCACAAGCAGGATGGTCAGCACGACGACGAGCGCGGCGCTGCCCGCCGTGTGCGCCACGGCGGCGATTAGTGGCCAGCCGAGCAGGACGTTGCCGAGGCCGCTTGCCGTTTGCCAGGCGGCGATGCCGGCCAGCGCCCAAACCCACGGCCGGGCTTCTCGGCCGCAGCCGGCATCGAGCCGCCACGCCAGGAGGAGGATCGCCGGCAGGACGAAGAACGCGCCGATGCGATGCGCGACATGGATCGCCGTCAAGGCGGAGAACGGCAGGAAAGCGCCCGACGCATCCACGCCGAGGGGCCGCAGCAGCTGGAAGGCGACCGCGAAATCCATGTCGGGCCACCACGAGCCCTGACAGGCCGGGAACTCGCTGCAGGCGAGCACTGCGTAGTTGGTGCTGACCCAGCCGCCGAGCGCGATCTGCATCAGCGCAAGCGCAGTAACGGCCACAAGCCCGCGGTGCAAAGGCCGTGCCAGCGCGATCCGGCGCGGCTCGTAGACCTCGGCCTGGACCGCCAGCAGGGCCAGAAGGCCGAGCCCGCCGAGCAGGTGCAGGGTGACGATGGCAGGATAGAGGCGCATCGTCACGGTGAGCGCTCCGAACGCGCCCTGCGCGACCACCCAGAGCAGCGTCGCGATCGCCCAGCCCGGCGACACCGCCAGCCGACGGCGTCGCACCTCGGCGATCGCAAATGCCGCCAGGACGATCACGAGCACGCCGATCGCCGTCGCCGAATAGCGGTGCGCCATCTCGATCCAGGCCTTGCTGTGCGTGACCGCGCCGGTCGGCACCGCCGCCTCGGCCCGGGCGATGTGCTCGCTCGCGCCGGCCGGGCTGGCCTGGCCGTAGCAGCCCGGCCAGTCGGGGCAGCCGAGCCCGGAATCGCTGAGCCGCGTGAAGGCGCCGAGCAGCACGAGGTCGAAGCTGAGAAAGAGCACGAGCAGGGCAAAGCCGCGCAGCCGCGCGGCCGGTGCCGCGTGCCGGCGACGCAGCCAGAACCAGGCGAGCGGGCCGAGCGCGAGGGCAAGCCCGACGCCGGCCACGGCGAGCAGCGGTGCCAGGTCGTAAGCAGGCGGGCCGACGTTCATCGGCCCGGCCGATCCCATCCTGCCGAGGCGCGCAGGAGCTTTTCGATGTCGCGCTTCAGCTTCGCCGGATCGGCATCGGGCGGGGTGCGCATCATCCAGTCGCCTTGCGGATCGACGATGTAGAGGTGGTCCTCGAGCGTACGCCCGGCCGCCGGCGCCAGCCAGGCGGCGAGCGGCTCACGCGCAGCGCGCAGCACCGTCGCCGGGGCGAGGCCGGGCGTCTTCGCGCCGCCCCCGGCACCGATCGCGGCCAATGTCTGCAAGCGCGGCGTTCCGCCGTCGTCGATAAGCCAGACCTTGTCGACACGGTCCTTCTCGCGGCCCAGCGATTCGTGCAACTGGCGCTGCAGCCAGAGATGACGCTCGCAGGCGGCGTCGCAGGCACCGCCGGAGATGACGACAAGCAGCCACTGCCCGCGCAGCGAGAGCGGCGCCACCGCGGCACCCCCGAGCTCAGCGAGCGGCAGCGCCGCCGGCAGGGGGCGCGGCGGCAGGACCAGCTCGCTGTAGTTGGTGAGCGCCTGCGGCCGGATGCCGGCGTAGGCGAAATAGGCCGCGACGACCGGCGCGGCGCAGACGAGCAGAATCGCCAGCATCTGCCAGCGGCCCCGCTGGGTGCGCCGCGGGTCGCGCGCCGCCGCGTCCGGCGAAGGCAGCGAATGGACGCTGAAGCTCAGCAGCGTCGCCGCGTCACTCGGTGCGGCGGCGTCGGCGGGGGCGGAGGATTCGGAACCAGACATAGAGGGAGGTGATCGCCGCGCCGATGGCGAACCACTGGAAGGCGTAGCCGTAGTGCTTCTGCACATCGGTGGCGGGCGGCGGCCAATGTCGCTCGAGGCCGTCGAAGGAATTGCTGCCGTCGGCGCTTTCGATCACCGCGAGCGGCAGCAGATCGAGCCCCGTCTCGCGTGCGAATGAAGCAGCGTCGACATTTTGCCGGATCGGCCCGCTCGCCGCGGCGCTGAACTCGAACATCCGCGACGGCGCCAAGGCGACGCCGCCTTCGACGTCGACGCGGCCTGCTGCGCTGACGATGGTCGGCAAGTTCGTGCGTCGGTCGAAGTGGCGAGGCACCCAGCCGCGTTGAACGAGTACTGCCTCGCGCGAGCCGTCTAGGAGCAGCGGCGTGACGACGAAAAAGCCGACCTTGCCGTCCATCTGCCGGTTGTCGAGAAAGACGGTGCGCCCTGCGGCCCAGCGACCCGCGAGATGAACGCGGCGAAAGGTTTGCGCCGCCACGTCCTCGACGCGCCGCGCCAACGACGGCCCGGCAAGCACAGGCTCGTCGGCGCGCGCTTCGAGCGATGCCTGCAGGGCGATCTTCTGCGCCGCCCGGTCGAGCTGCCAGACGCCGAGCCGGACGGCGAGCGCGACGCCGGCCAGCGCGACGAGCAAGACGATCGCCTCGCGCCAGGGCGCCCGGGTCGACGCCACCGACGCGCCGGAAGAGGACGGCTCGTCCGCGGCGCTCACGCTGCTTTGGCCGAGAGCGCTGTCCGACCCCCACGCCGATAATCGCCCACCATGAACCTGCTCGCAGGCATGGCCTTCGCCGTCATCATCGGCGCCCTGATCTTCGCCGGCGTCTTCATGCTGCGCGGCGGCGACGGCGCTTCGCGCAGCGGCCGCATGATGCGCGCCCTCGCCGTGCGCGTCGCTGTGTCGGTGGCGCTCTTCGTCTGCATCCTGGTCGCCTGGCGACTGGGCTGGATCCACCCGACCGGCATACCGTTCGGGCGCTGACGAAGCCGCCCCGGTCCTCGCCCTAGAGCCAGTAGACGACGATGTAGAGGCCGAGCCAGACGACGTCGACGAAGTGCCAGTACCAGGCTGCGCCCTCGAAGCCGAAGTGGCGGTCCGGCGTGAAGTGGCCGCGCATGATGCGGATCGTGATGAACAGCAGCATCAGCATGCCGACGAACACGTGGAAGCCATGGAAGCCGGTCAGCATGAAGAAGGTCGAGCCATAAGCGCCCGAGCTGAGCTTCAGGTTGAGCTCGGTGTAGGCATGGTGGTATTCGTAGGCCTGGAAGCCCAGGAAGGCGATGCCAAGCAGCACCGTGAACCACATGAAGAAGATGGCACGGGCGCGGTGGTTGGCGACCAGCGCGTGGTGCGCGATCGTCACGGTGACGCCCGACGAAAGCAGGATCGCGGTGTTGAGCGTCGGGATCGGCCACGGTCCCATGGTCGCGAACGGGTCGACGATGCCTGCGGGCGAGCCGGTGTAGCCGGGCGCGACGCTCGGCCAGACCGCCTTGAAGTCCGGCCAGAGCACGGCGTCCTCGATGCTGCCGAGGTTGGGCAGCGCGTGCAGGCGAACCCAGTAGAGCGCGCCGAAGAAGGCGCTGAAGAACATCACCTCCGAGAAGATGAACCAGCTCATGCTCCAGCGGAACGAGATGTCGACGAGCTTGTTGTACTCGCCGCGTTCGCTTTCGGAAATCGCCTGCCGGAACCATTGCTGCAGGGTGAACAGCCAGGCGACGAAGCCGGCCAGCACGACCCAGCTCGCCCACTCGGCGCCGTTGATCCATTGGCTCGCGCCGAAGATGATGAGCAGGAAGCCGAACGCCACCGACGCCGGGAAGCGCGAGGGCGCGGGAATGAAGTAGTAGGGCGTTGCGCCCGGCGTCACTGCCGACATGGCTTGATCTCCTGCAAATTTCGAAGCGATGAAGTCATGCGGCGATTCCGCTCGCGATGACCCAGTTGACGAGCACGATGAGCAAGGCGACGAAGAGCGCCGCCACGACGACGCCGGCGATCACCACGTGCAAGGGATTGAGCTGTGCCGCGTCGCGTTCCAGGTCGCGCGCCTTGCGCACGCCGAAGAACGACCAGCCGACCGCGCTCAGCGTGCGCCGGAGCGAGCCCTTGCGGTGCAGCGCCTTCTCCTCGGCATCGGCGGCGACGGGCTGGCTCACGAACGGGCTCCTGCCGTGGCCGGCGCATCGACGCGGGCGGCCTGGGCGGCCGGCTCGGCCGGTACCTTGCCGCCGACCTCGAAGAAGGTGTACGAAAGGGTGATGGTCTTCACGTCCTTCGGCAGCTTGGCGTCGACGACGAAGACCACCGGCCAGCGCTTCGACTCGCCCGCCTGCAGCACGTGCTCGGTGAAGCAGAAGCACTCGAGTTTGTTGAAATGCGACATCGCCACGTTCGGCGCGTAGCTCGGGATCGCCTGCACCGCCATGGCCCGGTCCTGCCGGTTGCGGAAGGAGTACATCACCGTCGTTACCTGACCGGGATGCACCTCGACCGAGGCCTGTTCCGGCTTGAAGTCCCAGGGACCGCGGGCATTGGCGTCGAACTCGATCGTCACGGTTCGGGCCAGGTCGACCTGGCCGTTCACCGGCATGGTCGGGCCGGCACCGGTCTGCAACTCCTTCAGCGACAGCACGTTGATGCCGAGCGCGCTGCACACCGCCTTGTAGACCGGCACCAGCGCATAGCCGAAGCCGAACATGAACAGCGCGACGACAAGCAGCTTGCCGACCATGCGGCGGTTGTCGACCAGGAGGGCGCGGGCGCGCGAGACCTTCATCCCGCTAGATGCCGAAGATGGCGCTCTTGGCGATGAAGCCGACGAAGAACGCGACCGCGATCGAAGCGAGGACGAGCGCGAGCTTCAGGTTCGCCTTGCGCTGCGGTTGATCGCCGGCCATCGTGGCTGTCCGTCGCTGCTCAGGCGTGAGCGCCATGCGCCGCAGCGTCGGCTCCGGGCGCGCCGTAACCGAGGATCTTGGTGCCCGCGGCATTGAGGCGGGGCGGCGTCTCGAAAGTGTGGAAGGGCGCCGGCGACGGGATTTCCCATTCGAGGCCCTCAGCGCCCTCCCAAGGCTGCTGCGGCGCCGGCGCGCCCTTGCCGCGCATCATGGGAATGACGACGAAGAACAGGAAGTACACCTGCGACAAGCCGAAGCCGAACGCGCCGATCGTCGCCAGCATGTTGAAGTCGGTGAACTGCATCGGGTAGTCGGCATAGCGTCGCGGCATGCCAGCCAGGCCGAGGAAGTGCATCGGGAAAAAGGTGACGTTGAAGAAGATCAGCGAGGCCCAGAAGTGGATCTTGCCGCGCGTCTCGCTGTACATCACGCCGGTCCACTTCGGACCCCAGTAGTAGACGCCGCCGAACATCGCGAACAAGGAGCCGGCGACCAGCACGTAATGGAAGTGGGCGACGACGTAGTACGTGTCGTGGATCTGGATGTCGATCGGCGCCATCGCCAGGATCAGGCCGGTGAAGCCGCCCATGGTGAAAACGAAGATGAAGCCGACCGCCCAGAGCATCGGCGTCTCGAAAGTCATCGAGCCGCGCCACATCGTCGCGATCCAGTTGAAGATCTTCACGCCGGTGGGCACCGCGATCAGCATCGTCGCGTACATGAAGAAGAGCTGGCCGGTCACCGGCATGCCCTGCGTGAACATGTGGTGCGCCCAAACGATGAAGCTGAGGATCGCGATCGACGCCGTGGCGTAGACCATCGAGGTGTAGCCGAACAGCCGCTTGCGCGCGAACGCCGGGATGATGGCGCTGATGATCCCGAACGCCGGCAGGATCATGATGTAGACCTCGGGGTGGCCGAAGAACCAGAAGATGTGCTGGTACATCACCGGGTCGCCGCCGCCGGCCGGGTTGAAGAAGCTGGTGCCGAAGTGGCGGTCGGTCAGCGTCATCGTGATCGCGCCGGCGAGCACCGGCATCACGGCGATGAGCAGGTAGGCGGTGATCAGCCAGGTCCAGGCGAAGAGCGGCATCTTCATCAGCGTCATGCCGGGCGCGCGCATGTTGAGCACGGTGACGATGATGTTGATCGAGCCCATGATCGAGCTCGCGCCCAGGATGTGCAGGGCGAAGATGCCGGCATCCATCGACGGGCCCATCTGCAGCGTCAGCGGCGCGTAGAGCGTCCAGCCGGCGGCCGGCGCGCCGCCAGGCATGAAGAACGAGCCGACGATCATGATTGCCGCCGGGATGAGCAGCCAGAAGCTCAGGTTGTTCATGCGCGCGAAGGCCATGTCGGGCGCGCCGATCTGCAGCGGGATCATCCAGTTCGCGAAGCCGACGAAGGCCGGCATGATCGCGCCGAACACCATGATCAGGCCGTGCATCGTCGTCAGCTGGTTGAACAGCTGCGGGTTGATGAACTGCAGGCCGGGCTGGAACAGCTCGGCGCGGATCATCAACGCCAGCACGCCGCCGACCATGAACATCGTGAACGCGAACACCAGGTACATCGTGCCGATGTCCTTGTGGTTGGTCGCATAGACCCAGCGCTTCCAGCCCTTCGGCGCGCCGTGGTCGTGATCGTGGTGATCGTCGTGGGCGTGGCCGCCGGCGTCGACCGTTCCGTGGGTTCCGATGACTGCACTCATTGCTGGGTCCTCTGCGGGGTCCGTGTCACTTGCGCGCTGCCGCGACTTCGGTCGGCTGCACGACCTGCCCGGTGGCGTTCGACCAGTGGTTCTTGGTGTAGGTGACGACCGCCGCGATCTCGGTGTCGCTCAGTTGCGCCCACGAGGGCATCGCGCCCTTGTTCTGGCCTTCCAGGAGGACGTGGATCTGCTTGGTCTTGTCGGCATCGAGCACCGTCGGCGAGCCGTCGAGCGCCTTGATCGCGCCGCCGCCCTTGCCGTTGGCCTGGTGGCAGACCTGGCAGTTCGCGGTGTAGACCGCTTCGCCGCGCGCTTGCAGGCCGGCGAGATCCCAGACCTTGTTCGGATCGTCGGCCTTGGCCGCTGCCTTCTTCTTCTCGGTGTCGACCCAGGCCGTGTAGTCCGCCTGCGAAACCACCTTGACGTGAATCGGCATGTACGAATGCTCCTTGCCGCACAGCTGCGAGCACTGGCCGTAGTAGCTGCCGACCTTGTCGGCGCGAAACCAGGCGTCGCGCACGAAGCCGGGCAACGCCGTTTCCTGCACGCCGAGCGAGGGCACGTAGAAGGCGTGGATGACGTCGTTGGCGGTGGTGATCAGGCGCACCTTCTTGTCGACCGGCACGATCAGCGGGTTGTCGACGCGCAACAGGTAGTCGTCGCCTTCGGGCTTGCCGGCATTCGACATCTCGCGCTGCACCGGATCGAGTGTGGAGACGAAGCCGATCCCCTCGCCCTCGCCCTTCAGGTAGTCGTAGCCCCACTTCCACTGGATGCCCGTGACCTTGACAGTGAGGTCGGCCGAGCTGGTGTCCTTCATCGCCACGACGACGCGCGTCGCCGGCAGCGCCATCAGGATGACGATGATGAAGGGCACGATGGTCCAGGCGATCTCGACCGTCGTGCTCTCGTGGAAGTTGGCGGCCTTGGCACCCTTCGAGCGGCGATGCTTGAAGATCGAATAGAACATGACGCCGAAGACGGCGATGAAGATCACCGTGCAGATGACCAGCATGTAGTTGTGCAGCCACTGCTGGTCGTCGGCGATCGCCGAAGCCGGCGGATGCAGGTTGAACTGGTTGACGGCCGGGCCGCCCTTGAGGTCGTTGACGGCCCAGGCCGGAAACGCCAGCGCCGCGCCAAGGATCAGGGCAAGCCGAAGGGCCGCACGGTGCCAAAGTGATTGCATCGTCATCATCGGTGGTGCCACGTTTTCGTAGTCGTCTTGGTTGTCAGGCCGCGGCCATGCTGCACGAGCGGCGCAATGCCGTACGCAATTCGTCGGCCAGGGCGCGGCGCAGTTCGGGCCGCACGAAGCGGCCGACCGCGGCGCGCCGGCCTTCGCCGGAAAGCTCGATCAGCGAACCGTCGCCGTGCTGCGGTTCGACGCGCACCCAGGCGGGCGCGAACTCGACCTGCTCGGTTCTGCGGCCGAGCGTGCAGACCACCGTGAAGCGACCCGGCCGGAGCACCAGGCTCTCGCGATCGACGGCATGGCGCGCATAGGTCAGCAGGGCCGCCCCGAGGGCGAGCAACTCGGCGCCGGCGAAGGGCAGGACGAAGGGCGCACCGCGCATCCAGAAAAAGGCAACGATGGCCAGCGCAAGCAGGCAAAGGCTCAGGTAGAACGCCAGCAGCTGGCGCGGCGCCACCGAGCAGTTGCGCTTCATCAGCCAGCGCACCGCGCCGTCTGCCTCGTCGCCGGCGCTCGCAAAGCGGGGCACAGGAGCCGGCGCGGCGGCGCCGCGAGGAGCGTGAACACTGAGAGCTGACATCCTGCGGTGAGTCGCCTGAAATGGGCCTGTCGATGCGCCGTGAACCCTTGTCTTCGGCGTGACGGCGGCGCGGAGTCACCCCCGGCGCCGGACAGCCTCGACCAAAGCCCGGGATTTTAGCCCACGCCTTCAGCGCGGTCGGGGTGGCCGCCTGACCATCGCGCGCATGTCGTCGAGCGAGACCGTGACCTCGCCCTCCTGAAGGCGCGGCGCGGACTTGAAGCCGTGGCCGTAGGCGATCTCGAAGCCGAGCGCGATCCGGCCATCTGCACCGGCGCGCGCGCCCAGCGCGTCGACGAGACGGCGCCGCCACGCCGGCGTGCGCCATCCGGGGAAGCGATCGGGCGCGGCGTTGCCGCCGAGCTGGCGCAGCTCGCGCAGCAGCGCCTCGGCATCCGGCCAGCTGATGGTCAGCGTTTCCTGGTCCAGCACCGGGTCGGCGAAGCCGGCGGTGACCATCATGTCGCCGAGGTCGTGCATGTCGATGAAGCCCGGCGTCGGTGCCGGCCAGCCGAGCACCGCGTAGAGATCGCGCAGCTCCCGCAGCGTGCCCGGGCCGAGGCACGAGAAGGCGACGAAGCCGCCTGCGCCGAGCAGGGCATGCCAGCGCGAGAAAAGTGCCGGCGGATCGACGATGCCGTGCAGCACCATGTTGGCCCAGACCAGCTGCGCCCGGCCAATCGCGGCGTCGCTGTCGGCCACGTCGCGCGCCGCGATGGCAGGCGCTTTGCCAAAGGCCCACCACGGGCGTTCGACGCTGCGTGCGCGGCGCGCGAGCCAGCCGGCGCCGGGCTCGACCGCGACGATCTCTGCCTTCGGATAGCGCTTGCGCAGCGCCGCTCCGCCGCCGCCCGCACCGGCCCACCAGTCAAGCACGCGGGCCGGCTCGAGGCGGATCGGCAGCAGCCGCTCGGCCAGCCGTCGCGCCGCTTCGGTGTGCAGCCACGGCGGCTCGTCCTGGCGCGCCATGCGACGCAGCGCCATATCGACCGCAAGCGCGTCGAGGCGTCGGCCGGTCAACAGTGCACCCTGGGCGCTTCGCGCCATGCCGCCGAGCGGGACGAACCCTCCTCCGGGCGGCCGTGCGGAAGGCTGGGGCGATCGTCCTCCTTCATGGCGGGAAGTATATTGAGCCGATGCTTGCGAAAAGCGGAACGCGCGCTGCCGTGCCGCGGCGCTGGCCGGGCTTGTGCGCGGTCTGCCGCGGCTGGGGGACGGGTCGCGTCTGCGCCGAGTGCCTGACGCGTTTCGCGCAGCCGGTGCCCCGCTGCGAGCGGTGCGCCCTGCCCGTGGCGGCCGGCGTCCTCGTGTGCGGCGCCTGCCTCGCCGCGCCGCCTCCGTTCGATGCGGCCTTCGCACGTGTCGACTACGCCCATCCCTGGGACCGCTTGATCCCGTCGTTCAAGTTCCACGCGGCGCTCGACCTCGCGCCGGTGTTCGCCGAAGCCATCGTCGAAGCCCGCACCAAACGTGATGCGAGCGGAGCACCGGTGCTCGTCGTGCCCGTGCCGCTGAGTGCCGCACGCCTGCGCGAGCGCGGCTACAACCAGGCCTGGGAGCTGGCCCGAAGGATCGCGCGGCGCTTGCGTTGCGTGGGCGATGCCCGCCTGCTGCTGCGCATCCGCGACACGCCACACCAGCTCGCCCTGCCGCCCGAGGAACGCGCAGGCAACGTGCGCGGCGCGTTCGCGGTCGAGCCGCGCCGGCTCGGCGAAGTGCGCGGTCGCACGATCGCCGTCGTCGACGACGTCATGACGACCGGCAGCACGCTGGCCGAGATCGCGCGCCTGCTCAAAGGCGCCGGCGCCGCGCGTGTCGAGGCCTGGGTCTTCGCGCGGACGCTGCGGCCTGGCGATCAATAGAAGCGCAATGTTCAACATCGTCCTCGTCGAGCCCGAGATCCCGCCGAACACGGGCAACGTCATCCGGCTCGCTGCCAACACCGGCGCGCGCCTGCATCTCGTCGAGCCGCTCGGCTTCTCGATGGAGGACCGACTGCTGCGCCGCGCCGGGCTCGACTATCACGAGACTGCCGACGTTCGGCGGCACGCGTCGTGGCAAGCTTTCGTCGCCGCGATGGCGCCGGCGCCCGAGCGGCTCTTCGCCTTCAGCACCCAGGGCGCGACGCGCTTCGCCGACGTTGCCTGGAAGCCTGGCGACTGGCTCGTGTTCGGTGCCGAGACGTCCGGCCTGCCGGCCTCGGTCCGCGACGCGATCCCGGCGGCGCAGCAGATCCGCCTGCCGCTCCGACCGGGCCAGCGCAGCCTCAACCTGAGCAACGCCGTCGCCGTCGTCGTGTTCGAGGCCTGGCGGCAGAACGGCTACGCCGGCGGAAGCTGGCTCTCCGTCTAGACGCCCTCGGCGCGGGCGTCGCGGCGCAGCAGATGCTCGAGCCCCTGCGCCGCGGCGATGCGGCCGTCGAGCACCTGCACGACGGCGTCGACGATCGGCATCTCGACGCCGCGCGCGTGGGCGCGCTGCAGCACCATCGGCGCGCTCGTCACGCCTTCGGCGACGTGACCGAGCTCGGCAAGGATGCGCGCCAGCGGTACGCCATCGGCCAGGCGCAGGCCAACGGTGCGGTTTCGCGAGAGATCGCCGGTGGTCGTGAGGACGAGGTCGCCGAGGCCCGACAAGCCCATGAAGGTCTGCACCTCGGCGCCGAGGGCCAGGCCGAGGCGGGTCATCTCGGCCAGGCCGCGCGTGATCAACGCGGCGCGCGCGTTGAGACCGAGCTGCATGCCGTCGGCGATGCCGGTGGCGATGGCGAGGACGTTTTTCACCGCGCCGCCCACTTCGACGCCGACCGGGTCGGTCGAGGTGTAGATGCGCAGGTTGCCGGCATGGAAGGCCTGCACCGCCGACTCGCGCAGCGCCGCGTCGCTGCTCGCCGCGACGAGTGCCGTCGGCTGGCCGCGCGCCACCTCGATGGCGAAGCTGGGACCGGACAGGACGCCGACCCGTGCCCCCGGCGCCGCCGCTCGCGCCACCTCGTGGCCGAGCCAGCCGGTGCCCTCCTGGAAGCCCTTGCAGAGCCAGAGCACGCCGGTCGAGGCGTCGGCCGACAGGCGGCGCAGCATCTCGTCGAGGCCGGACATCGGCGTCGCGATGACGATCAGGCCGCCCTGCGCATGGCGCACCGCGGCGCCGAAGTCGTTCGTGATCTGCAGCGCCGGCGGCAGTGCGATGCCGGGCAGGTAGCGCGCATTGCGGCGCAGCGACCGCATCTGCGCCGCCTGGTCGGCGTCGCGCGCCCAAAGGCGCGTCGAATGCGTGGCCGAGGCATGCACGGCGAGCGCCGTGCCCCAGGCTCCCGCGCCGAGCACCGTCAGGTTCATCGACGCCGGCGCCTTGCCTTCGTCAGTTGATCGTGCCGCTGACGTTGGTCGTTTCGGTCAACCGCGCCAACTCCGCCTGCTGCGATTCGTACATCGACTGGAAGTTGACTTCCGAGAGCACCACCGGCGGAAAGCCCGCGCGGGTGCAGACGTCCGAGACGATCGCGCGCAGGTACGGATAGACGATGCCCGGGCAGGCAATGCCGAGGATCTGCTTCAGCTGCTCGTCGGGAATATTGCGGATTTCGAAGATGCCGCCCTGCTTGGCTTCGACCAGGAACAGCGTCTTGTCGTTGATCTTCGTCTGCACCGTGGCCATCACGGTCACCTCGTAGATCGCCTCGCTGATCGTCTCGGCGCCCAGCGTCAGGTTGATCTCGACCTGCGGCTGGCCCTGTTCGAGCAGCACCTGGGGCGAGTTCGGCTGCTCGAGCGACAGGTCCTTCAGGTACATGCGCTGGATCTGGAACAGGGGGGCGTTTGCGTTGTCGTCGGCCATGCGAAGCTCTTTGCGGATGAGGTGGATGCGGGCGCGCAGGCGCGACGCGATGCGCCCGGGCGGCAGCCGGGGCGGGCGATTATGGCGTGCCGGCGAGCAGCGGCTCGAGGCCACCCGCGCGATCGAGGGCCATCAACTCGTCGCAGCCGCCGACGTGCGTGTCGCCGATGAAGATCTGCGGCACGGTGCGCCGGCGCGTCAGGCGGATCATGGCGTCGCGCTCGCCCGGCCGATCGTCGACACGGATCTCGTCGATCGTCTCGACGCCGCGCTGGCGCAACAGCGCCTTGGCACGAATGCAGAACGGGCAGGTCGCCGTGCTGTACATCTTCACCGGTTGCATCGCGACACTCATGCTGAGGCAGTCTTCTCGACAGGCAGGTTGGCAGCGCGCCAGGCCGCCAGGCCACCGGCGAGCACGCGCGTGTTCTCGAAGCCGAGCTTCTTCAGCACGGCCAGGGCGCGCGGCGCGCGTGTCCCGGTCGGGCAGACGACGACGAGCGGCAAGGACTTGTTCTTGGGCAGGTCGCGCGACGCCTCGAGGCTGGCCAGTGGCACGCTCTTCGCGCCGACCGGATGCGCCGCCGCATACTCGGCCGGCTCGCTGACATCGATGAGCACGCCCCGCTCGCGGTTGATGATCTGCACCGCATCGGCGGCCGACACCCGGGCCGTGCCGCCGCCCTGGGTCAGCATCGGCCAGATCAGCATGCCGCCCGAGACCAGGGCCGCGACGAACAGATACCAGTTCTCGATAACGAAATTCAAGGGGCGGCCGAGACGCGTTCGCGCTCGCTCGAAGAAAACGCGAATTATAGAATTCCGCCTCCTTGCGCCGCGCGGCCCCCTTTGCATCGCCTTGCGGCGCGTCGGCACTTTTCACTCTTCACCGGGCCCGCCATGCACAAGCTCGTTCTCGTTCGTCATGGCGAATCGACCTGGAACCTCGAGAACCGCTTCACCGGCTGGACCGACGTCGAGCTCACCGCCAAGGGCGTCGAGCAGGCACGCGCGGCCGGCCGGCTGCTCAAGCAGGAAGGCTACGACTTCGACCGCTGCTACACCTCGGTCCTCAAGCGCGCCATCTGGACGCTCTGGTACGCCCTCGACGAGATGGACCGGACCTGGCTGCCGGTGAGCGACGAATGGCGACTCAACGAGCGCCACTATGGCGCACTGCAAGGGCTCGACAAGGCCGAGACGGCACGCAAGTACGGCGACGCACAAGTCCTCGCCTGGCGACGCAGCTACGACGTACCGCCGCCCGCGCTCGAGCCGGGCGACCCGCGCAGCGAGCGCAACGATCCGCGCTATCGGGCATTGACGGACGGCGAGGTGCCGCTCACCGAATGCCTGAAGGACACCGTCGCCCGCGTCCTGCCGTTCTGGCATAGGACACTGGCGCCGGCCATCCGCGCCGGCGAGCGGCTGCTCGTCTCGGCACACGGCAACAGCATGCGCGCGCTCGTGAAATACCTCGACGGCGTCTCCGACGCCGACATCGTCGGCCTGAACATCCCGAACGGCATCCCGCTCGTCTACGAACTCGACGACGCGCTCCAGCCGTTGCGCAGTTACTACCTCGGCGACGCCGAAGCGGCGGCCGCTGCGGCGGCGGCCGTCGCGCGTCAGGCCTCGGGCGGCTGAGCGATTCCGAGCGCAGCACCGATGTCGGCGCGCAGTTGCGCGGCGAGCGCGCGCCGGTCCGCGCCGGCCGAAGCACGCGGCGGCAGGAACACGAGTCTGGCGACGACGCCGTCGCCGCACGCCGACAGCCACAGGCTCTGCAGCAGCGTCGTCGCGCCGACGAACTCCATCGCCTTGCTCACCGCGTGGCTCGAATCCGAAAAGCGCAGCGCCACCGGCTGCACCGGCGTCGCCGTGGCGATCGCCGCCTGCAACAGGTTGGCGTGGAACGGCAAGAGGCCGTGCCCGGTCGAGGTCGTGCCCTCGGGAAAGATGGCCACCGTCTGGCCGGCGCGCAGGGCCGCCGCCATGTCGTGAACGACGCGCAAGGCGTCGCGCTTTCGCTCGCGCTCGAGGTAGAGCGTGCCGGCCGCGTCGACCAGGCGCGAGACCAGCGGCCAGGACTTCACATCGGCCTTCGAGACGAAGCGCGCCTCGGGCACGACGGCATGCACGACCATGATGTCGAGCCAGGAGATGTGGTTGGCGGCGAGCAGGCTGCCGCCTGCGGCCGGCGTGCCCTCGACGCAGAGCTCGATACCGATCAAGCGCAGCATCTTCTGCGACCACCAGCGGATGCGCGCCTGCCGCTCGGCCTCGTCGAGCGACGGAAAGCGGACCAGCACGATCCAGAGCCCGTGCAGTCCGTGCACGACGCAGCGGAACAGGCGCGCGACGGCGCGAAGGCGGCGCATGCGGCTCGCGCGACCGTCAGTCGCGCGGCGAATCCGCCTCGCGCCCTTCGTGCGCGACCCGGCCGGCGACCAGGGTGCAGCGGACGCGGCCGAACAGCTCGCTGCCGGCAAATGGCGTGTGCCGGCTGCAGCTGACGAGCAAGGCCGTATCGAGCTGCCACGAGCGGCCGGGATCGAATACGCAGAGATCGGCCGGCGCACCGACGGCCAGGCCCTGCGGCGTGTCGAGCTTGGCCAGGCTGGACCGCGCCAGCACCGCGGCCGGCCGGCTCGTCACCGCGGCGAGCGTGCGCGCCAGGCCGAGTCCCGAAGCCTCGCCCCACTTGAGCGCCAGGCCGAGCAACAGCTCGAGGCCGGTGGCACCGGGTTCGGCCTCGGCGAAGGGCAGCTGCTTCGCGTCCTCGGTGACCGGGGTATGGTCGCTGACCAGCGCGTCGATGGTGCCGTCGCCGAGCGCGGCGCGGATCGCGTCGCGGTCGCGCTGCTGGCGCAGCGGCGGCACGAGGCGCATCGCGGCGTCGAAGTAGCCGATGTCGACGTCGATCAGATGCAGCTGGTGGATGCTGGCGTCGCAGCTCACCGGCAGTCCCTCGGCCTTGGCCTGGCGCACCAGGGCAACGCCGGCGGCGCTGCTCAGGCGGCACAGGTGAACGCGTGCGCCGGTGTCGCGCACCAGCTCGAAGATCGTCGCCAGGGCGATCGTCTCGGCGATCACCGGCACGCCCGAGAGGCCCATGCGCGTGGCGAGCGGGCCCTTGGCGGCGACGCCTTCGCCGAGCCATGCATCGCTGGGTCGCAGCCAGACGGTGTAGCCGAAGGTCGCCGCGTATTGCATCGCGCGATGCAGGACCAGCGTGTCCTTGACCGCGACGTCGGCCTGCGCGAAGCCGACGCAGCCGGCCTCGGTCAGCTCGGCCATCTCGGTGATCGCCACGCCGGCCAGGCCGCGCGTCAACGCGCCGAGCGGATAGACGCGCGCCAGGTCGAGGCTTCTGGCGCGGTACTTGAGCATCTCGACAAGGCCGGGCTCGTCGAGCACCGGGTCGGTGTCGGGCGGGCAGACCAGGCTGGTGACGCCGCCGGCCACCGCCGCGGCGAGTTCCGACTCGAGCATGCCTTCATGCTCGTGGCCGGGCTCGCCGAGCCGCGCGCACAGATCGACCAGGCCGGGCGCGACGACCGCACCGCCAGCGTCGATGGTCCGCTCGGGCGTGAAGTCGCGGGGCGGCGGGACGCCGCTGGCGACGATTCGTCCGTCGGCGATGGCGACCGCGCCCGGTTCGTCGCGAGCCGTGAGCGGGTCGACCAGGCGCGCGTTCGTGATCAGCGTCTTCATCGTCGGTCGTCCCGCTTCATGCGCTGTTGCCCGCGATGATCGACATCACCGCCATGCGCACGGCGATGCCGAAGGTCACCTGCGGCAGGATGACGCTCTGCGCGCCATCGGCGATGCTCGAGTCGATCTCGACGCCGCGGTTGATCGGGCCCGGATGCATGACGATCGCGTCGGGCCTGGCCAAGGCCAGCTTTTCCGCGGTGAGACCGAAGGTCTTGAAGAACTCTCCGGCGCTCGGCAGCATCGCTCCGCCCATGCGCTCGTTCTGCAGGCGCAGCATGATGATGACGTCGGCGCCGCGGATGCCTTCGGTCATGTCGTGGCAGACGCGCACGCCCATTTCCTTGAGATCGCCGGGCACCAGCGTCTTCGGGCCGACGGCGCGGATCTCGGGAACGCCGAGCGTCGTCAGGGCGTGGATGTCGGAGCGGGCGACGCGCGAATGGACGATGTCGCCGACGATCGCCACCGTCAGGTTCTTGAAGTCCTTCTTGTAGTGGCGGATCGTGTACATGTCGAGCAGGCCCTGCGTCGGATGCGAGTGCCTGCCGTCGCCGGCGTTGATGACGTGGACATGCGGCGCGCAGTGGCGGGCGATGAGATAGGGCGCGCCGCTCTCCGAATGACGAACCACGAACATGTCGGCATGCATCGCCGACAGGTTTGCGATGGTGTCGAGCAGGCTTTCGCCCTTGGCCGTCGACGAACGCGCGATGTCGAGGTTGATGACGTCGGCGGAGAGACGCTTGGCGGCGATCTCGAAGGTCGTTCGCGTGCGCGTCGAGTTCTCGAAGAAGAGGTTGAAGATGCTCTTGCCGCGCAAGAGCGGCACCTTCTTGACTTCGCGGTCGTTGACGCTGAGGAAGGTGCCGGCGGTGTCGAGAATATGGGTCACGATCGACGTCGGCAGGCCCTCGATCGACAGCAGGTGGATCAGCTCGTCGTTGCGGTTGAGCTGGGGGTTGCGGCGGACGAACATGGCGCGCGTGGTCCCGCGCTACCCGATCTCGAAGCTGAAGCGCCCCGTCTCGTCGCGCGCCAGCGAGAGTCGCCGCGACGCCGGCAGCTCGATCCTCGCGGCGACGAAGGTCGCCTCGATCGGCAGCTCGCGGCCGCCGCGGTCGACCAGCACGGCGAGCGAGACACTCGCCGGCCGGCCGAAGTCGTAGAGCTCGTTGATCGCGGCGCGGATGGTGCGCCCGGTGTAGAGCACGTCGTCGACGAGGACGATGCGACGACCCTCGATCTCGAACGGCAGCCTCGTGTGGTCGGCGCCGGCGGTGAGGCCGCGCCGCGAGAAGTCGTCGCGATGCAGCGCGCTCGAGACGACGCCCGGCTCGCCGGCGAGGCCGCAGTCGCGCTGCAGCCGCTCGGCCAGCCAGGCGCCGCCGGACCAGATGCCGACCAGCGCGCCTTCCGCCTGGAGCAGGCCGCGCACGCCGGCAAGCAGGCCTTCGTAGAGGGCTTCGGCGTCGAGGTCGATACCGGTCATATCGGCCCCGCCAGGAACTGCTCGAGGATGACGGCCGCGGCGCCGGCATCCAGGTCGCCGGCCCCGCCGGCACGTGCCTCGGTCGTCGTGTAGCGCTCGTCGACCTCGTGCACGCGCAGCCCGAAGCGCGCGCGCAGTTGCCGGCCGAAACGGCGCGCCCGCTCGGTGTTGATGTGGCTGGCGCCGTCCGGATGAAAAGGCACACCGACGACCAGCGCCGCCGGCTGCCACTCGGCGATGAGCCGGCCGATCGCCTCGAAACGCGCCTCGCCCGCAGTCACGATCGCGCCGAGCGGCGCCGCGCTGCGTGTCAGCGAATTTCCGCTCGCAACGCCGATGCGCTTCGTGCCGAAATCGAAAGCCAGAAAGGAGAGGATGGCTGGTGAAGGCGCCAGAGTGGGCCTCACGCGTGCCCCGCCGCCGAGCTGAGCATGCCGGCGTGGATGCCGAGCAGCGACAGCGCCTTGTCGTAGCGCTCGCCGACCGGTGTGTCGAAGATGATGCCGGGCTGGGCCTCGACGTTGATCCAGCCGTTGTTGCTCATCTCGTCCTCGAGCTGTCCGGCGGCCCAGCCGCTGTAGCCGAGCGTGACCAGCACCTTCCTCGGGCCGGCGCCGCTCGAAAGGGCCTCCAGCACGTCCTTGCTCGTCGTCATCTCCAGGCCGCCCTCGATCTTCAGCGACGAGTTGTAGCCGCCAGGGACGCCCTCGCCCTCGACCAACGGCTCGTGCAGCACGAAGCCGCGCTCGGTCTGCACCGGGCCGCCGAAATAGACCGGCGCCTCGGCCAGGTCTTCGCGGTCGAGCGAGAGCTCGACCTTCTCGAACAGGTTCTTCAGCGTGATGTCGATCGGCTTGTTGATGACCAGACCGAGCGCGCCCTTCTCGGTGTGCTCGCACAGGTAGACGACCGTACCCGCGAAGGTGCCGTCGCCCATGCCGGGCATGGCAATCAGGAACTGATTCGTCAGGTTGATCGATTGCGCCGCCATGCCGACATTTTATTCCGCGCGCGGGCCCGGCGAGAAGCCGACTCCCCCTTTCAAACTTTTCGGCACACTCCGGTTCGATGGACAAGGCTCTCGACGGCGCGCTGGTCTGGCTGCGGCGCGACCTGCGCGTCGCGGACAACGCCGCGCTTTACCACGCGCTGAAGGCAGCGCGCCGGGTCTGGTGCGCCTTCGTCTTCGACCGCGAGATCCTCGATACCCTGCCGCGCGCCGACCGTCGCGTCGAGTTCATCCGGCAAAGCGTCGAGACGCTCGACGCCGACCTGGCGGCGCTCGCCCGCCGCCACGGTGTCGACGGCGCGCGCCTGATCGTCCGACACGGCCGCGGTGCCGACGAGATCGTCGCCCTGGCGAGCGAGCTGCATGTGCAGGCGGTCTACGCGAGCCACGACGACGATCCCTACGCGCTGGCCCGCGACGCCGAGGTGCGCGGGGCGCTGGCCGGCCGCGGCGTGGCGCTGCACACCTCGAAGGACCATGTCGTCTTCGAGCGCAACGAGGTCCTCACCGGCAGCGGCAAGCCGTACAGCGTGTTCACGCCGTACCGGACGGCCTGGATGGGCAAGATCGACGACTTCTACCTGAGGTCTTACCCGGTCGAGCGCCACGCGGCGGCGCTCGCGCCCGCGCCGCCGGGTGGGGCGCGCGGCGTGCCGACGCTTGCCGCGCTCGGCTTCCTGCCGACCAACCTCGACGCGCTGAAGGTGCATGGCGGCAGCACCGCCGCGCAGGCGCTGCTCGACGACTTTCTCGGCCGCGTCGACGACTACGACACGGCGCGCGACTACCCCGCGATCAAGGGGCCGAGCTACCTCGGCGTGCACCTCCGTTTCGGCACCGTCTCGATTCGCGCCCTGGCGCGCGAGGCGGTGGCGCGGCCGACCAGCCGCGGCGCCCAGGTCTGGCTCTCGGAGCTGGTCTGGCGCGACTTCTACCAGCAGCTGCTGCACCACGTGCCGCATGTCGTCGGGCACAGCTGCAAGCCCGAATACGACCGCATCCGCTTCGAGCATGGCAAGCACGCCGACGAAGCCTTCGCCGCCTGGTGCCAGGGCCGCACCGGCTATCCGCTGATCGACGCGGCGATGGCGCAGATCGTCCAGAGCGGTTACATGCACAACCGGCTGCGCATGGTGACGGCGAGCTTCCTGGTCAAGGACCTCGGCATCGACTGGCGGCGCGGCGAGGCCTGGTTTGCCGAGCACCTGATCGACTACGAGCTGGCTTCGAACAACGGCGGCTGGCAGTGGGCGGCATCGACCGGCAGCGACGCGCAACCGTGGTTTCGCATCTTCAATCCGCTGACACAGAGCCGCAAGTTCGACCCGCAGGGCCGCTTCATCCGCCGCTACCTGCCGCAGCTGGCCCGGCTGGGCGACGACCTGATCCACGCGCCCTGGGAAGCCGGGCCGATCGACCTGCAGGCGGCCGGCATCGTGCTCGGCCGCGACTACCCGAAGCCGATCGTCGACCACGCCGAGGCGCGCGAGAAGACCTTGAAACGCTACGCGGCCGTGCGCGACGCGAAGAAACCCCTGTCATCCTGAGCGCAGCGAAGGATCTCTCGACCGCGCTGGACGAGACCCTTCGCTGCACTCAGGGTGACAAGGTAGTTCAGGCCTCGACCCGCGCCGTGTAGCGGGCGATCAGGGCCATCAGGTCCTCTTCCGAGTACGGCTTGCCGAGGTAATGGTCGACGCCGAGTTCGGCAGCGTGGTCGCGATGCTTCTGGGCGATGCGCGAGGTGATCATGATCACCGGCAAGGCGCGCCAGCGGGCGTCGGCGCGGAGGTTGCGGACCAGGTCGAAGCCGTCCATGCGCGGCATCTCGATGTCCGACAGCACCACCTGCGGCACTTCCTCGGCGAGCTTCTCGAGCGCGTCGAGGCCGTCTTTGGCGAGCGTCACGCGGTAGCCCTCGCGCACGAGCAGGCGCTGCGTGACGCGGCGCACCGTCAGCGAATCGTCGACGACGAGGATCAGCGGCGCCACCGGCGGTCCGGACTCGGCCGCCGGCCGCACCGGCGCCGAGGCGTCGGCACGGCGCAACGCCGCCTGCGTCGCGGCGCGAGCCTCGTCGCCGTAGAGCGTGGCCAGCGCGACCGGGTTGTAGATCAGGGCGACGACACCCGAGGCGAGCAGCGTCATGCCGGCCAGGCCGGGCAGGCGCGAGAGCTGCGGGCCGAGGTTCTTGACCACGACTTCCTGGTTGCCCAGCACTTCGTCGACGTGCACCGCGATGCGCTGCTGCGCGCTGCGCACGACGACCACGGCGCGCATCCGCGCTTGCGCGTCCAGCACCTGGCCGCCCATCTGCAGCAGCGCGCCGAGCCAGAAGAAGGGCAAGGTCGCGCCGCCGAACTCGTAGGTGCTGCTGGCGTAGGCCGCGGCGATCTCTTCCGGCTTGGCGCGGCGCACGATCTCGACCAGCGTCGACGGCACGGCGACGATGTTGTCGCCCGAGCGCAGCATCACGACCTGCGTCACTGCCGTGGTGAGCGGCAGGATCAGCTTGAACGAGGTGCCCTGGCCGACGGCGGTCGCGGTCTCGATGCGGCCGCCCATGGCGATCACCTCGGAGCGCACGACGTCCATGCCGACGCCGCGGCCGGCCAGCTCGGTCACCTTCTCGGCGGTCGTGAAGCCGGCCGTGAAGATGAGGTTGGCGAGCTCGGCGTCGTCGTGCGGAACGTTCGGGTCGATCAGCTTCATCGCCGCGCCCTTGGCACGGATGCGCGCCATGTCGAGGCCGGCGCCGTCGTCGCGGAACTCGACGCCGACTTCGTTGCCTTCCTGCGAGAGCGCGACGACGATGGTGCCGACCGGATCCTTGCCGGCCGCGCTGCGCGCCTCGGGCAGCTCGATGCCGTGCGTCACGCAGTTGCGCAACAGGTGCTCGAAGGCGCCGGTCATGCGGTCGAGAACGCCGCGGTCGACTTCGATCGAGCCGCCGACGATGTCGAGACGCACCTGCTTGCCGGTTTCCTTGGCGGTCAGGCGGACGACCCGGTAGAGACGGTCCGAGAGGCCCTCGAACTCCACCATGCGCGTGCGCAGCAGATCGTCCTGCAGGTCGCGCGTGAGGCGCGCCTGCGCCACCAGCTCGTCCTCGGTCGATTCGAGCGATCGCTGCAAGGTGCGCTGCACGGTGGCGACGTCGTTGACCGACTCGGCCATCATCCGCGTCAGCTCCTGGAAGCGCGTGAAGCGGTCGAACTCGAGCGGGTCGAAGGCCTGCGACGCCGCCTTGGCCGCCTCGAGGCGCGAGGTCATCTGCACTTCGCCCTGCAGCTCGATGTCGCGCAGCTGGCCGCGCAGACGCTCGAGGTTCTCGGTCAGGTCCGACAGCGACCCCTTGATCTGGCCGACGCCCGACTCGATGCGCGAGCGCGTGATGCTGACCTCGCCGGCCTGGTTGACCAGGCGGTCGAGCAGCGGCGCGCGCACGCGCACCGCCGACTGGGTGGCGGCCTGCGCCCGCTCGGCGGGCTTGACCGGCGCGCTTGCCGCCGCACCGGTGAAACGCGACCAGTCGATGGCGGGAAGCTCGGCCGGCGTCCGTGTCGGGGTCGAGGTGCCGGCCGGCGCCGCTTCGGCGACGGTGGCCTTGCCGCGTCCGCCTTTGGCCGATTTCCTGCTCTCGGCCAGAGCCGACGTCGACGGCGCGGCCGCGACCGCCGCTGCCGGGATGGATGCGGGCGCCTCATGCGGCAGCGCGGCCACGAAGGGTGCGGCGATTGCCGTCGCTGGCATCGCGGACGCGCTAGGCGCGACCGGCGCAACGGCGGCGGCGACGGCGTCGGCATAGGCCTGGGCATCGCGGCTGCGCAGCGCATCGAAGGCGTGCGCCATGGCATCGGAACGCGTCTGCAGCGTCTCGACGTCGGCGGCATCGACGACGGCTTCGCCGGCGGTCAGCCGCTCGATCCGCGTCTCGAGGCGGTGCGCCATCTCGCCCAGGCGCATCGCGCCGGCGAGGCGGGCGCCGCCCTTGAGCGTATGCAGGGTGCGCATGCACGCGTTGGCGTGCGACGCGGTCGCCGGCTGGCGCGCCCAGTCGCGCAACTGGGCGGCGAGCTTGGGCAACAGCTCGAGCGCTTCTTCCTCGAAGATCGGGAACAGCTCGAGGTCGACCGCATCGACGGCGTCGATGTCGTCGTCGACGTCGCCGAAGGTCGAAGCGTGCGCCAAGTGCGCCGGCCGCGCCGCACCGGTCGGCGCCGCAGCGAGCGGCTTGAGTTCGGAGACGCCGAGCGTGCCGAACGGTGCCAGGGCGCCGAAGGCGGACAAGCCCGCCTCGGCGGTGTCTTCGACCGCAGCCTCGACCGCGGGGGCTTGCTCACGCGCCGCGACTTCCTCGGGCATGGGTGTTGTGTCGGCTTCGGTCGCGGCCGTCGCCTCGGGCGGCGCCTCCGGTGGCGGCGCGACGGCACTGGCCGTCGGCGGCGCGACTTCGTCGAGCGCGGCCGGCTGCGTCGCAGGCGCTTCTTCGGCGACCGCGGGCTCGTCGATGATTGGCGTCGCCGCCGGTGCGATGGGCTCGGCATGCGTCGCGGCTTCGACGCGGGCTTCGTCGTCGTCGATGCTGAGCAGGGTGTCGACGGACAGCGCGGCGTCGGCGGGCGACTCGCTGTCGACGCCCCCGGCAAGCTCGGACGCCGCGGTCACCGCCTCGAGACGCTTGGCCGAGCTCAGCTCGTGCTCGGCCAGCCGCGCTAGCAGCTCGGGCTCGGGTTCCTTCAGGAAACCGGCGGCAAACTGGTGCAGCAGGCGGCGGATCTCTTCGGCGGAGTTGACGAAGAGGCGCGCCTCTTCGTCAGTACCGTGGCCGATCGCCTGCGAGCGGGCGAGCGCGTGCTCGAGCGCGCGCGCCAGGTGCGAGAGATCGGCAAAGCCGACCGTCGCCGAGCTTCCGGCGAGCGAATGGGCCAGCGATATCGGCGTCTCACCGAGCGGCCGGTGCAGCTCCATCGCCCACTCGGCGACCTCGGTCATGAGGCGGCGCGACAGCTCGTCGGCCTCGTTCAGATAGATGTTGAAAAGCGGGATGCCGATGCGCAGCGGCCCGACGATCTTGACGTGCTCGTCGCTCGCCGCGGCTTCGTTCGCCGCGTCAATCGTGGCCGCAGCGGCCGGCGCTGGCTGCAATGCCGGGGTCACATCGGGCGCGACGTCGAGATCGACGAGGGGCATCGGCCGCGACGCCGCGGTGCGCGTCGCCGCCGGCAGGGCCTCGCCGCTCGACAGGTCCAGCAGCAGGTCGTGGCCCGAGTCGGCACCGGTATCGCCGGTGGTCGGCGCGAGCAGCTCGAACAGCGGCGCCGCTGCCGACGGGCTGCCCAGATCGAGGTCGATCATGCCGCTCGGCACCTCGTCGAACTGGGCGTTGGTGAGCGTCGTCTGCATCGCGTCGTCGCGCGCGTCGTCGAAGCGGTCGAACATCGCCGATGCGGCAAGGTCGATCGTCGGCAGATCGATTGGCGCGGCGGGCGCGTCTTCGCGCCGCTCGAGTCCGGACAGGTCGAGCTCGAAGGCCACTTCGGAGCCCGGCTCCATGAACTTCGCGTCGGCCCGCGGCGGGCTGTCGAATTCGAGGTCGGAGGCGCTCGGCAGATCGTCGGGCAAGCCGATCGGCAGGGCGATGTCGGAACTCGCCTCGCCGCTCTGCAGCCGCCGCGCGACGTGGTCGGCGGCGACCTTGATCTCGCCCTCGTTGCGCCCTTCGTCACGGTGCGCGGCGATGTCTTCGACCCAGCTCGAGAGCTGGCCGAACACCCAGGTCGCGAACTCGACCAGAGGCGGCTCGGCGGCGCGTTGCTCCGCAAGCTGCGAGTTGAAGACCTGCTCGCCGGCCCAGGCCGCTTCGCCGAAGGCCTTCAGGCCGACCATGCGCGAGCTGCCCTTCAAAGTATGGAAAGCGCGCCGAACCGTCGTCAGCAGACCGAGGTCGCCGGGCGACCTGGCGAGCTCGGTCGAGGCCGCCTGCGCGCCCTCGATCACCTCGTGCGCTTCCTCGAGGAAGACCTCGCGCATCTCGTCGTCGTGCTCGAGGTCGCCGATCAGGGCGATCGGCTTCATCGGCGCGAGCGGCATCGGCTCGCTCACCAGCTCGAATCCGGCCGGCTCGGTGGCGGTGGCGACGAAGTCGACGAGCGCCTCGGAGAGCTCGCCGCGCGCGGTCGTGACCTTGACCGGATCGTCGGCGGCGTTGACGATCGCTTCCTGCGCCTTCAGCACCGCGGCAGCCAGCGCCGGCTGGTCGGCGGCCTGCGCTTCGTGCGACAGCCGCTCGAGCTCGCGCGTCACCTCCTGCAGCGGCACGTCTTCGCGCACCGAGCTGAAGGCGAGCATCTGCGCCTGTTCGATGAGGCGCGGCTCGACCGGTGCCGGTCCCGAATGGGCCGCCTTGGCTGGATCGGCACGGCCCATCACCGGCGCCAGCGTGCCGGCCTCGGCATTGAACACGAACAGCGACTTGGCGAGCTGCGGCTGCACGCTCAGCATGTCGATCATGAAGCCGAGCGCGCTCAGGTTGCCGGCGAGCCGGTCGAACACGCCGGCCTGGGCGACGCGCGCCGGATCGACTTCGGTCGACGCCAGTCCATGCACCTCGTCGCGCATGCGCAGCAGGGCCTGCGACGCCTGGTCCATGCCGAGCACCGAGAGCACGCCGCGCATCGAAGCGAACTGCTGGGGAACGTCGACCAGGACGCCGGGGTTGGCCGGATTGCGGAAGAAGTCGTCGATCGCCTTTTCGGCGATGCTGAGCGAGGCGCGCAGCTCCTGGACGACGCTGCCCATGGTCTGCCGGTCGGAGACGCGGCGGTAGAGCTCCTCCATCCACGGCTCGAGCGGCTCGGGCGGTGCATCCTGGCGCACCGCGGCGAGGCGCTCGCCGAGGCGGCGCACGCGGTCGGCGTGGTCGGGATCGTCGAAGTCGCCGTCCTCCAGCGCCGCTTCGATGTAGAGCAGGCTGGTCGCCACTTCCATGGCCAGCGGCGCCGGTGGCGCGGCGTTGGCGGCTTGCGTCTGCGATACCGCCGTCTGCAGCTCGGCGGCGAACGATTCGCCGTAGGGAAAGAGCTTGCGCAGCGAATCGCCGACCAGCGCGAACTGCTCGGCCAGGCCGGAGATGCGATGCATCTCGCCGCCCGCCGTCGCCGACCACGCTTCCTTGGCGGCGACGACGCGCTTCTTGGCGTGCGTGATGATGGCCGGATCGAAGCGGCCGAGCACGCTCAGCGAATAGTCGGTCGGCGTCTGCACCGGCAAGCCGTAGGCGGCCCGCGCCGCGGTCAGGCGCGGCAGGCGAAGACCGGGCGATCCGGGCGCCGCTTGCGCGCAGAAGAAGAGCAGGTCGCGGGCGAGCCGCTCGGACACGTCGGAGTCACCGCGCTGCAGGATGCGGAACTGGGCAAGCAGGCGCGAGGCGACGCGCTTGGTGAAGACGTCGAAGCCGAGCAGGCCGTGGTGCTGCGCCTCGAACATCGCCGCGGCGAGGTTCCAGAAGCTGCGCACCTGCGGATGCGACGAGTCGGCGGCGAGGCCGGCCGAGAGGTCGCTCATCCGCGCCGCCGCGGTGAGCGCCTGCGTGCCGCGCATCAGATGCAGCAGATGGCTCTCGAGCTGGCCGCGAACGTCGGCGTCGGGCTTGCGCGGCACGACGTTGGCGTCGCTCTCGATCTCGCGCCAGCGCCAGTCCATCGACCAGAGATCGGCCGGGTGGACGCGCTCGGCCTCGACCGCTTCCTGCACGGCGCGGTACTGCGGGAACAGCGAGAGCGGCGAGACGGTCTTGCCGCCGAGCACGCGCGACAGGAAGTCGAGCAGCGCGAACGACGAGCGCTCGATGTCGGTGACCAGCTCGGGCGTCAGCGCCTGCGGCCGGGCGATGCTGCGCTGCACCGCCGCCTCGCTGGCGCGCAGCACGATCGCCGCCGCCGGCAGGCCGACCAGCTCGAGGGCGCCGACGCCCTGGTGGATCTGCGAGCGCGCGGTGCGCAGCACGCCGGGGTCGACGTGGTCGAGGTCGGAGCCGGTGACGGCTTCGGCGTCCTTGAGGAATCGGCGCAGCGCCTTGTGCGCCGCGTCGAGCGAGCGGCGCAGCTCTTCCTGGACCCAGGCGATCGCGCTCAGGTCGTCGCCGGTCGCAGGCGCAGGAGTGGCGGCGGATTCGTCGAGCGTGCTGTCCATGCGGCGCCTCGGCAAGCTTGAAAAAAGTAGGAGCGCGCGCGCCCGAGTCAGAAGGTGACGGAGACGGTCAGGCGATCAGGCGATCTTGAACCGCGCCACCGACTGGTTGAGCTCCTCGGCCGTCCGCGACAGCTCGCGCACCATCTGCGCCGTCGAGCGCGTGCCTTCGCCGGTCTGCTCTGTGACGGCGAAGATGTGCTGGATGTTGGCGGCGAC
>JANXXS010000019.1 GCA_025350505.1 Burkholderiales bacterium | reverse complement strand
ATACCTGCCTACAGATCCTGTCGGTCTCGGTCTTCGAGAAAACGGAGGTTTCATGCGCCTTGCAGCCCGATCGCTCTCCGCCAGAACCGAGCGATCCCGCTAACCAATTGATCTTGTTCGACTTCTAACCGGACACTACTGGCGCTCGGCTATCGTCAAGTTCATGTGTTCCATGCACCTTCGAGTAGGTGCGATCTCATTGGTTCAGTCGACTAGTGGCCTGCAAGTGAAATGGGCGTCGAGGAACGCACGGGCAGCGACGGAGAGCAGGTCGGCAGCTCGAATGACACTACAAAAGCCAAGCGAATCACCATGACTTCGTTCGACCCGACAGGCCGCGTCGCCTTCATCACCGGAGGTGCGAGCGGGCTCGGCCTGGCGGTGGCAGCGCTCCTGCAGCGCCGCGGCATGAAGCTGGCGTTGATGGACCTGACCGAGCCGGCGTTGCAAGCGGCCGCCGCGCAGCTCGGCAGTGGCGAGGTGCTCACCGTCGTCGGCGATGTCACAAGGCCCGAGGACTGCCAGCGCGCCGTGGCCGCCGCGGTGCAGCGCTTCGGTGGCGTCGACCTGTGCAGGGCCAACGCCGGCATCGGCACGCTGGCACCGCTGCGCCATGCCGACGCGCCAGAGTGGATGCGGGTCGTGCAGGTCAATGTGTTCGGCGTGCTGCACACCGTTCAGGCGGCGCTGCCGCAGTTGATCGACCGGCGGGGGCAGGTGGCGGTCAGCGCCTCGGTGGCCAGCCTCGGCCATGCGCCCGGCATGAGCGCCTATGCCGCGTCCAAGGCGGCGGGCGAGGCGATGTGGGACAGCTGGCGCATCGAGCTGGCCCACCACGGCGTCGGCGTGACCTGCATCCACCCGCTCTGGGTGACCACGCCGATGGTCGAGCGAGGCCGGTCGAGCCGGGCCTTCGCGCGGCTGCGCCAGGCCTTGACCGGGCCGATGGCCAGGGAGACGCCGCTGGAGGTGGCGGCGCCGCTGATCGCCGAGGGCATCCTGGCGCGCCGGCGGCGCGTGTTCGTGCCCGGCTGGGTGCGCTGGCTGTTCGCGCTGCGCTCCTTGCTGCACACCCGGCCGTTCGAGCGCCGGCAACTCGCCGCGGCGCAGGACCTGGAGGCGCTGTACCTCGATGACGTGAAGCGCCGCGTCGTGCCGCCGGCGCCGCGTTCCACCTGACCCTGTAGATGTGTCATGCGACTCGGTGACCTTGCGCTCGTCGTCGTCGCGATACTGGCCGTGACTGCCCTCGTGGCGATCGGCCTTGTCTACCTGGCGCCGGAGCGCGCGACGCGCTTCGCGATCGATCTCGAGCGCCGCCGTGCCGGTCTGGTTCGCAAAGAGATCGACCTGCCCGGCGGGCTGCACTTCGCGTATCTGGAGGGCGGCCAGGGCGAGGCCTTGATGCTTCTTCATGGCTTCGGCGCCGACAAGGACAACTTCACCCGGGTGGCGCGTTTCCTGACCGGACACTACCGCGTGATTGCGCCCGACCACATCGGCTTCGCCGAGTCCTCGCACCTGCCGGACGCCGACTATGCGCCGACCGCGCAGGTGCAGCGCCTGCGCGCCCTGGCGCAGGCGCTGGGCGTTCGAGACCTGCATCTGGGCGGCAGCTCGATGGGCGGACAAATCGCCTAGACCTACGCGGCGCTCCATCCCGCAGAGGTGAAGAGTCTCTGGTTGCTCGATGCCGCCGGAGTGTGGACGGCTCCGGAAAGCGAATTGCGGCGGATCATCCGCGAGACCGGGCACAACCCGCTGATGGCGCGCAGCGAAGCCGAGTTCGCACAGGTCTTCCGCTTCGCCATGAGCGACCCACCGTTCATCCCGAGGCCGATGCTGGGTGTGATGGCGCAAGAGCGCATCCGCAATTTCGCCCTTGAGCAGCGCATCTTCGATCAGATCGCGGCAGACAGCGTCGAAGCGCGGATTGCCGGCAACGAGACGCCGGCCCTGATCGTGTGGGGCGATCGGGATCGCGCACTCCATGTCGCGACCGCCGGCATCCTGCGCAAACTGCTGCCGCGTTCGCAGGTCGTCGTCATGCCGGGAATCGGTCATCTGCCGATGATCGAGCGGCCGCGCCAAAGCGCAGACGACTACCTGCGCTTTCGACGATCACTGGCCACGCGCAACCCGGGCGAGCTGCCGCACGACCGTCAGATCTGAACCCGGGTCCCCAGCTCCACGACCCCGTTGTCCGGCAAGCGAAAGAATTCGACCACGCTGCCGGCATTGCGCGACATCGTCGCAAAGAGCGCTTCGCGCCAATGCATCATTCCGGCGCCGCGGGTCGGCACGACGATCTCGCGGCTGAGAAAGTAGGACACGGCGGACTCGTCGATGACCAGCCCCTTGCCGAGGCAGAGCCGCAATGCCTGGGGAATGTCGGGCTCGTCCATGAAGCCGTAGTCGACCTGCACTTTCCAGAAGCCGGCGACGAGCGGCTCCACCAGCAGGCGACTCTCTTCCGCGACATACGGCACTTCCTGGAACCGGACCGTCAGGATGATGTTCTGCTCGTGCAGGACCTGGTTGTGCTTCAGGTTGTGCAGCAACGCCTGCGGCACGGTGTCCGGATTGGCCACGGCATAGACCGCGGTTCTCGGCGTGTGGCGCAGATACTCGTCCCGGGTCAGGTCGGTGATGAACGGCACGAGCTCCGGATCGTCGTCCTTGATGTGCTCGATGAGGAGCTCGCGGCCGCGTCGCCAGGTCGCCATGACGGCGAAGATCGCGCCGCCAAGCACCAGCGGGAACCAGCCGCCTTGCAGGAACTTGAGCGCGCAGGAGGCGACGAGAACGGCGTCGACGACCAGGAACAGGCCCGTCGCGGCCAGCGCGACCGACAGCGGGTAGCCCCACCCGTAGCGCACCACGAAGAAGGTCAGCAGGGTGGTGATGAACATGGTCACCGTCACCGCGATTCCATATGCGGAGGCGAGCGCCGACGAGCTGCCGAAGCTCACCATGGCCAGTAGCACCGCGACCATGACGATCCAGTTCACCAGCGGCACGTAGATCTGTCCGGCCTCCCTCTCGGACGTGTACAGCACCCGCATGCGCGGAAGCAGGCCCAGTTGCATGGCCTGCTTCGTGAGCGAATAGGCGCCGGAGATCACCGCCTGCGAGGCGATGACCGACGCCAGGGTGGCCAGGATCACCATCGGCACCAGCCAGGCGGTCGGAAACATGCGGAAGAAGGGGTTCTCGAGCGTCGCCGGATCGCTGATGAGAAGGGCGCCCTGGCCCATGTAGTTGAGCGCGAGCGACGGCAGCACGAACGTGTTCCAGGCGAGGCGGATCGGCTTCTTGCCGAAGTGGCCCATGTCGGCGTAGAGCGCTTCGGCACCCGTGAGCGCCAGCACGATCGAACCCATGACGACGAACAGTCCCCAGCCTCGCAGGCGCAGGAACTCGACGGCGCGCAGCGGATTGAGCGCAGCGAGGATGTCGGGATGACGGACGATCTGCAGCAGTCCGGTCAGGGCCAGCACCGCGAACCATACCGCGATCACCGGGCCGAACAGCTTGCCCACGACCGCAGTGCCGAAGCGCTGCCCGAGAAACAGCCCGACGATCACCGCCGTCGAGAGCGGCAGCACATAGGGCTTGAAGCTGGGCGTGATCGTTTCGAGGCCCTCCATCGCGCCAAGCACCGAGATCGCCGGGGTGATGACGCTGTCGCCGTAGAAGAGGGCGGCGCCGAGCACGCCGGTCAGCAACAGCAACCGGTGGCGCTCGGGGGTCCGGCCCGCGGCCTTCGCCGCGAGCGCCGTCAAGGCCATGATTCCGCCCTCGCCGCGGTTGTCGGCGCGCAGGATGAGGACGACGTACTTGAGCGTCACGACGACCATCAGCGCCCAGAAGATCGTCGACACCGCCCCGACCACGTTGAGGGCGTCGAGCGGTACGGAGTTCGCCGGGTTGAACACCTCTTTCATGGTGTACAGCGGACTCGTGCCGATGTCTCCGTACACGACACCCAACGCTGCAAGGGTCAAGACCCCGAAGTTTTGTCGATGGGTGGTCATGGAGCGCCCGACGAGAGGGAAGGGCGCGGTTATACGTGATCGCGTCTTGACAGAATCTTTATGCTGCCCGCGATAGGCTCGAGGGCGCACGCTGTCGCTCGCCCGTAGCATCGGGCCCTACATGCCCCACGCGCCCAGCCTCCTCTACCAGGCCGTCGGCAGCGAGCTCGTCAGTCCAGCGGCTTCGTCAGGTACACGCCCTCGCGGCCGACGATCGTCACCCGCGCCGGCATGAAGATCGTGCAGCGGTCGCAGGGCGCGCGGATCTCGTGCGGGCCGTCGGTGGCGATCAGCTCGCCTTCGGCAAAGGTCTCGAAGCCGATCACCGGTCGAGTGAAGGCAAAGCGCTCGTCCTGGATCACGTGCGTGCGCAGCAGCTGGAAGCGGCGCGGTGCCGTCGCGGCCGGCTCGACCTCGCGCTCGATCAGGCCGAAGTGGCCGAGAAAGTCCATCGCCACCTCGACGGCGAGCTCGGCGCTCGCCTGCTTGAAGTGCTGGCCGCACTCGACCACCAGCGCCGCGCCGGGTGCGTCGGCGCTGGCGTGCGCGCCGTGCTGAATGAGCGGTGTGCCGGAGCCCAGGCCGGCGGGCATCACCAGGTGCACGCCCGGCTTCGGCAGCGCCCGCGCCACGGCGGCGTTGCGTTCGTACGCGGGGTAGACCCAGAACGGCACCACGTCCTGGCTCGTCGAGTGGATGTCGAGGATGTGGTCGGCCGCGGCCACCGCCGGGCGCATCTCGCGCGCGCGGCGCAACTCGACGCTGTCTTCCGTGCCGTCGAGCCAGGCGCTCGACCAGATGCGGTTCAGGTTGTGCGTGATCAGCCGGCTTTCGAAGGGCTGCGCCGCATCGAAGGTCTCGTAGGCGGCCACGTTGGCGAAGCTCAAGGTCAGCGTGCCGATCTTCGGACGCACGCCGCTGTCGAGCAGGTGGCACACCGCGACCATGCCGCAGAACTCGTTGCCGTGCGTCAGGCCGTTGATCATCACGTGCGGGCCGGGCCGGCCCGATTCGAAGCAATGCACGTAGTCGATGCCGGTGTTGCCGGCGCGGTAGCGTGAGAGGTCGCGTGGCGTGACCTCGATGGGGGGCAGGGGCGTGCTCATGGCGACGATTGTCGCGCGCGCCTTCGCTCGCATTGCGGCAACGGCACGCCCGGCTGAACCCCGACGGCAGTCCGCGGGCGAAGCCCAAGCCGGAAGGCCGCTACATGCCGTGCGCAGCCAGCGCCTTGGCGCGGAACGACATATCGACGTAGCGATCGACGTCGCCGAGCGCGCGCTGCGGTTGCCCGTACTTGAAGCGCAGGGCGAGCACCGTGCGCAGCGCCGCCGGATCGAGCTGCAAATCGCGCAGCAGCCCGCCGCGCTCGGCCAGCAGGATCTCGGCCGAGCGCGTGGCGAGCGCCGGCGTCATGTCGCGGATGTTGGCGACGAGCAGCGATTCGGCGACGCCGCGATTCACCGGGTCGCGCAGCCAACGCATGGCGCCGAGGTAGGCGCGCAGGAAGCCGATCAGCGTCGGCTCGTGACTGCGCGCCCACGAGCGGCGCACCATGCCGCTCGTGCCGAGGTACGGGCCGAGCGTGTCGGCGGTGGCCAATACGTGAAAGCCGCGCTCGGCGGCGAGGATGTCGAACGGCGTGCGCAGCAGCGTCGCGTCGTGCAGGCCGGCGAGCAGGCCCTGGAAGCGCAGCTCGGTGGCGCCACCGCGCACGAAGCTGACCTCAGACTCGGCGATGCCGTTCTTCTGCAGCAGCTCGCGAAGCACGAAGGCGAAGCCGGTGTTGAGCGAATCGACGGCGAGCTTGCGCTGACGCAGCTCGGCCATCGTCGTGATTCCCGGCTGGGCGACGATGCTGAGAAAGCCGTTGTCGACGCCCATCACGGCGACGAGGTCAGGATCCTGCAGCGGCGGCCCGTCGCCCTGGCCCTCCTGGTAGGCGACCAGGTTGTCGATCGCCGCGAGGGCGAGATCGAAGCGGCCGCTCATCAGCCCGTTGACCAGAAAGCCGGAGTTAGGCGTGTACGAGAGCTGCACGGCCAGCCCTTGCTGCTCGAAGAAGCCCTGGCGCTGCGCGACCCAGATGGGCAGGTTCCAGCCGCCGGCAAAGGCGATCACCTTCAGCTCGGTCGGGGCCGGCGACGCTGCTGGCTGGGCGCGCGAGGCGCCGGGCATGGCGGCGGCGACCGCCAGCAAGGCGAGGGTGGCGAGAGTCTTCATGGCATGTCTCCTGCGGGTGTCGATTCTGTCGCCACCGCCGAACGCGCTGCCGAACCTTCGCGCCAGCCCGAGAATGCGCCGATGCCCGATGCCTCTACCAAGGTCGTCTACGCCGCGCCGACCGGCAACGTGCTCTTCGCCCTCGGCAAATGCTTTGGCTGCGCGCGGCGCTCATTGCCGCGTTCGCCGTCTGGGGCATCGTTCTCGCGTTCCTAGACCACCGGACCGGCGCGCTCGGCAGCTCGGTGATCCACGGCCCGCTGCTCATCTTTCACGAGGCGGGGCACTTCGTGTTCAGGCTCGGCGGCGAATGGATGATGGTGCTCGGCGGCACGCTCGGCCAGCTCATCATGCCGGCGTTGATGATGGGCGCGCTGCTCTGGAAGAACCGCGATCCC
Source organism: Burkholderiales bacterium (assembly GCA_025350505.1). GTDB lineage: Bacteria > Pseudomonadota > Gammaproteobacteria > Burkholderiales > Burkholderiaceae_C > Schlegelella_A. The sequence goes on along the minus strand of JANXXS010000019.1, from coordinate 6,579 downwards.
TTCGGCGCGGCGCTCGCCTTCTGGCTGTTCGGCGTGTCGCTGCTCGACATCGCTCCCTACGTCTACGATGCGCTCGATCCGCAACTCATGCTGCTGTCGGGCCGGATCGGCGAGGACGGCGGGCACGACTGGATCTACCTGCTTCGGTCGGTCGGCCTGCTCGGTCGCGCGCACGGCCTCGGCGCTCTGGTGCACGCGGCCGGAACGCTGATCGTGCTGACCGCGATCGGCTGGGCGGCCTGGGTGCTGAAGCAGGAGTGGGCGCGCCATCGCGGTGGCGCGTCGGGCTAGCCGCGGCCGACCCAGTCGACGATCTGCGACGCCTGCGTCGCGCCTGCCTGGCGCTTGACCTCGCGGCCGCCTTTCATCAAGAGCAGGGTCGGGATGCTGCGCACGGCGAAGCGCGCCGAAGTGCGCGGGCTGGCGTCGCTGTCGACCTTGGCGAAGAGGGCCCGGCCCTTGAGCTGCGCCGCCGCCTGCGCGAACTGCGGCGCCATTGCATGACAGGGGCCGCACCACTCGGCCCAGAAGTCGACGACGATCGGCAGCTCGGTCTTCGCGATCACCTTGTCGAAGCTGGCGTCGTCGAGCGGCACCGGTGCGGCGCCGAGCAGTTCCTTCTTGCAGTGGCCGCAGGTCGGCGCTTCCTGCAGGCGCGCTTCGGGGACGCGGTTGGTCGTGAGGCAATGCGGGCAGGCGATGAGCATGATCGGCGGCCCGGCGGATTCAGTTCCCGAGCAGGTCGTTGCGCTCCTCGGCGACCAGCCGCTCGAGGATGCGCCGCGACTCGAAGCCGCCCATGTCGATGTTGAGCCGCATCAGGTGCCGGTTCGGCTGCTCGGTGAGGTTGCGCTGCTGAGATTCGAGGATGGCGACGTCCTCGCCGAAGATGCCGGCCTGGCCGCTCCTGATCGTCTCGGTGAGCGCCTTGTCGTCGACGTTGAAGTTGCGCGCCATGCCCCAGAAGTACCAGATCGAGGTGTCGGTCTCGGGCGTGATGAAGTCGACGACGATGCTCGACACTTTGCGCTCGGCCGGCGCGTCGTAGCCGCCGTGGCCGGCGTGCGCCACGCCGACCTCGATCATGACGTGGCTGGGCGGCGTGAAGCGGCAGATCTGCCAGCGGTCGACCGGCACGTCGTCGGCGAGGTGGTTGCCGCGCAGGGCGGCGCGCCAGAACGGCGGCGCCGGGATGTCGTGCATGAAGCGCCGGGTGATCGCCGAGTCGCCTTCGACGCTGGTCACCGGCGCCGCTTCCTCGATCTCGGGCTGGCCGATGCTGGTGGCGTGCACGTAGGTCTCGTGCGTCAGGTCCATCAGGTTGTCGATCATCAACCGGTAGTCGCACTTGACGTGGAACAGGCCGCCGCTGTACGCCCACTCCGGGCTCTCGGCCCAGGGCAGGGGATGGAGCTTGCCCGGGTCGGCCTTGGCCTTGTCGCCCGGCCAGACCCAGACGAAGCCGTAGCGCTCGAGCACCGGATACGACTTGATCGTCGGCTTGACGCGCTGCCCCGGCATGCTCACGCACTTGCCGTCGCCGCCCATGACCAGGCCGTGGTAGCCGCAGACGATGCGGCCGTCGTCGCGCAGCGCGCCGAGCGAGAGCGGCGCGCCGCGATGCGGGCAGAAGTCCTCGAGCGCCGAGGCGGCGCCGCCCTCGGCGCGAAACAGCACCATGCGCTCGCCGCAGACTGTGCGTCCGAGCAGCGTGCCGGCGCCGATCTCGTCGGCGGTGCAGGCGACGTACCAGGCGTTGCGAACGTACATGTGCGTCTCCATCGTGGCGTCGCCGGCCATCGCGGCGGCGACATGGAGACCGTTATAGCGCGGAAGGCGTGCGAGGTCGCTTGCCGGCCCTAGCGCTGGGCCCCGGCATACAGCGTCGCGTCGTCGGGCAGGGCGTTGTCGACGAGCAGCGAGCGGGCGCCCCGGCCCTCGACCAAGCCGGCGAAGAAAGAGCCGAGCAGCTGTGCCGAATCGGCGTCGCGGCTCGCCGGGTCGACCGGCGCGGCCGACGCGGCGCGGTCGGCGCCGCGCAAGACCACGACCGCCGCGTCGGGGAAGCCGGCGACGATCGCCTGCATGATCTTCCTGCCGACGAGCTGGCTCTGGGCCTGGTAGTCCTCGAGGGTCCGGGTCGGCAATCGCAGGCCGTGTGCATGGTTCACGCGCAGCCCCGCCCGGCTCCGGTCGTCGACGACGATGCCGACCAGTCCCGCCTCCCGCGCCACCCTGGACAGCGCCGTGACGTTGGCGAACGCCGTCGACCAGTCGTCGAAGGCGTCGAGGTCGCGCGGCATCGAGACGACCGCGAAGTTGTACCTGAGCCGCGTCGGCCTGAGCGCGTAGAGCGGCTCGAGATCCTCGGCGATGGCGCTGGCCGGGACGAGCGTGCCGCCGAGGAGCGCGTCACCAGTGGCCGGCAAATGGAGGAACACGCCGTCGACGGCACCGGGTGCCGCCTCCATCGTCGCCAACCGGTCGCGAAAGTCGGCCGGGCTGACGACGACGAGCTCGGCCTGACGCAACACCAGCATCCTGCCGGCGCGAAAATCGCCGTACAGCGCGGCGCCGCCCAGCGGGCCCGGCCCGGCGCGGTAAGCCGAGCCGTCGTCGCCGCTGCCGCAGCTGGCGCTGCACGCGGCGACGACGCCGCCCATCACCATCATGATCCAGGCACTTGTTCTCACGCCGGCCTCCCGAGCCTTCAAACGCTGGAGAGACTTTGCGGCCGTGCCGGCGCGGGACCTGTAAGGCCCTTGTAAGGGGTCGGGCGCGGCGAAACCTCGGGCGACCGTTCGTCGGTTCGACAGGCGCAAAAGGACGACCGATTGCGCCCGTGCCGTGCCGGCGCGTGTCAAAACGCGTCGGTCGGCGCCTCGGAATCGGCCGGAACGCCGATCAACTGCCCGAACGGCGGATCAGCGCGAGCAGGCCGAACAGCACGGCGCCGGCCGTGGCCACGCCGAGCGCGGCGCGGGCCGGGTCTTCCTTGGCGTAGCTGGCGACCGCGTCGAGCTGCGGCTTCAGCCGCTCGACCACCGGTGCTGCCTGCTCGCGCAGGTTGGCCCAGGTCTCGGCGACGCTGTCGGCCACCTCGCCGGCGCGCTTCTGCACCGCCTCGACACGCTCCTGCGCATCGCTGGCGTGCTTGTGCGTGCTGGCGATGGCATCGCTGGCGACGCTGTGCGCGCGGTCGGCAAGGTCGATCGCGGCGTCGCGGATCGCCGCCATGGTGCGCGCGCCGGGGCTCGACGGCCGGCGCGAGCGGGCGAGCAGTGCCACCAGGGCCATCAGCGCCGCGCCCGAGGCCGCGGCGATCAGCACCGCCTTGGTCGGCTCGTTGCGCGCATAGCTGGTCACGGCGGCGATCTTCGGCTGGATGCTGTCGACGACGGCGTCGGTTTTCTCGCGCAGCTTTTCCAGGACGCGGTTCGACTCGAGGCGCGCCGTGACGGTCGACTCGTCTTCGCTGCCGAATTCGCTGTCGTGCGTCGATGTCGAGCCGGTCGGCGTGGCGGTGGTGGTAGTGGACATGGGGTGCTTTCGGGCAAGGGTGTTGAGGCTGGCTCGGTCGGGCGGTGCGCCACACCGGAAAGGTAGGGCATGTGCATTGGCGAGTCTGTGGGAAAAGCCGGCGGCGCGCAGTAAGACTTTGCTGACGCGGCCAGGCAGCGCCGCGACCGGGTGAACAAGATGCCGGTCTTGCCTCTTCCCTGGCCTCTCGAATCTCGACGGAAGGCGCTCGGCGGCGACTGGCAGACGCCGGCTTGAAACAGGAGGGCGCGGCCTCAGCTACCCGCTACCGCCTTGCACCTTGCCGGGCGATTCGGACACTGCCATGGCTGCCCCTCGACTCGAACCGATCCAGTCGCGCATCGAAATCGTGATTGCGCTTTCCCGCCTGCTCGAGCGCGTCGAGGCGACCGGCGTCAAGATCGGCGCCGATCAATACCGGGCGCTGGTTCGCCAGCTGAAAGGCGCCTTGTCGGCGCCGCTGCCGCAGGCCGCGCTCGAGGCGATCCTGCGCGCCCACCCCGACAGCGCCGAGCTCTACGAGAACATGCACTACGCACAGTCGGGGTTGTCGCGCTCGCCGCTCGAGCGGTCGGTGGCGACCGAGATGCTGGCGACTCAGGCGATCGATCGCGCGTCGCGCGCCGGCTGAATCGGCGACGGCGTCGCCGCCACGCGCTCGGCAGCAACGGTCTCGGCGACGAGCTTGCGAAAGCGCACCACCGCTGCATCCATCGCCAGCAGCATCATCGGCGCCGCTGGGTCGGCCTCGATGGCCCGGCTTTGCGCCGTGATCATGGCCCGGTCCTCCTCGAACGCGACCAGCAGCGATTGGTAGAGCGCCTCGGCGATCGCATGGTCGCCCTCTTCGACGCGGCGCGACTGCTGGAAGAAGTAGTGGGTCGCCGTCTCGGTCTCGGGCGTGACGGTCTGGCAGCTGTGCAGGCGCACGGCGCGGCGCATGTCGCCCTCGGCGTCGGCGATCGGCCGGCCGCCCGAATGCATGAGCAGCGTGCCGGGCAGGACGAAGTCGTAGATGAACCAGCGGTCGAGGTTGCCCGCGAGCTCGCGCACGGCGCGGTAGTAGGGCGGCGGCGGCACGTCGTGCACCTTTCGCGTGACGCGGATGCCGCGCGGCACCGCCTCGATCTCGGCGCGCGCCTGGGCGATCGCGGTCGAGCCGCCGAGCGTCTTCTCGTGCACGTAGCTGAGGTGCGAAAAGTCGAGCAGGTTGTCGCAGATGAGCGGTTGCGGCGTCTCGTAGTGCATGTAGCCCGGCACGTAGTCCCACTCGGGCGAGTCGCATGAGAAGTTGTCGGGCAGCAGGGCGAGGTCGGCCCTGGCCGGATCGCCCATCCAGACGAACACCCACTTGTTCTTCACCGTGACCGGATAGCGCTGCACGCGCGCCTTCGCCGGCACCGTCTCGGCGCCCGGGATCTCGATGCAGCGGCCGGTCGCATCGAAGAGCAGGCCGTGGTAGCCGCAGCGCACGCAGTCGCCTTCCTTGCGGCCCTTCGAGAGCGGTGCAAGGCGGTGACAACAGCGATCGCGCAAGGCGGTGATCGTGCCGTCGGCAGTGCGGTAGAGCAGGATCGCCTCGCCCAGCACCGTGCGCGTGAAAAGGGCGTCGGCCGGCACCTCGTGGTCCCAGGCGATCACGTACCAGCAGTTGCGCACGAACATGGCGGCGGCTCCGGAAGCTCCCGCGAGCATAGACGTGCATGAAAACCCGAGGCCCCGGGACTGTCCCGAGGAAATGCCCGCCGCCACAGGCGACGATGGGCAATCCGATCCAAAGGAGCTTGCGATGTTCGCGTCGACCTCTTGCCATCGTCCGTCTTTGCGCCGCGTCGTGGCTGTCCTTGCGCTCGGGCTCGCCGCGCCCCTGGCGCTGGCCGAGATCCACATCGGCGTCACGCTCTCGACCACCGGCCCCGGTGCATCGCTCGGCATTCCGGCCGAGCAGGCGCTGAAGATGTGGCCGGCCGAGATGGCCGGCGAGAAGCTGCGCTTCACCATCCTCAACGACGGCACCGACACGACGACGGCGACCAAGAACACGCAGCGCCTGATCGTCGAGGACAAGGTCGACATCATCATCGGTTCGTCGGTCACGCCGACCTCGCTGGCAGTGGTCGAGACCGCCGGCTCGGCGCAGGTGCCGGTCGTCTCGCTGGCTGGCGGCGGCGCGATCGTGCTGCCGCAGGACGGGCCGCGCAAATGGGCGTTCAAGCTCTCGCCCACCGAGGCGATCTCGATCGGCCTGGTGTTCGACCACCTGCAGAAGATGAAGGGCAAGACGATCGCGACGATCGGCATCTCGACCAGCTACGGCGAAGGCTTTCTCAAGGCCACCGAAGCGATCGCCGCGCAGCGCGGCGTGCGCATCCTGACCAGCGAGCGCTACAACCCGACCGACCCGAGCGTCACCGCGCAGGTGCTCAAGCTCTTGGCCGCCAACCCCGACGCGATCTACATCTTCGCCGCCGGCACGCCGGGCGCGCTGCCGCAGATCGAGCTGGCGCGGCGCGGCTACAAGGGCCTGGTCTACCAGACCCAGGGGGTCGCCAACAACGACTTCCTGCGCGTCGGCGGCAAAGACCTCGAAGGCGGCTACATGACGGTCGCGCCGGTGCTCGTCGCCGACCAGCTGCCCGACGCCAACCCGATGAAGAAGGCGGCGCTCGACTTCGTGCAGCGCTTCGAAGCCAAGCAGGGACCGGGCTCGCGCTCGCTGTTCGCCGCGACGGCCTGGGACGCGCTCCTCATCGTCCAGCAAGCCGCGCGCGAGGCGCTGAAGAAGGCCAAGCCGGGCACGCCCGAATTTCGCGCCGCGCTGCGCGACGCGATCGAGGGCCTGCACGATTTCGTCGGCTCCGAGGGCGTCTACAACATGAGCGCTAGTCGACTGATGCACTCTTGAGGGAACTTAAATGAATCCCGCGACACCAATGGTCTACTACGGATCGGTGGGGAGATCGAGAGTGCGAGTTGCCCCGGAGATTGTGTTGTCGGACGATGAGCGCGAGGTGCTCGACGATCTGATTCGCTCCAAGC
>JANXXS010000413.1 GCA_025350505.1 Burkholderiales bacterium | reverse complement strand
GCGCAGCGCCCGGTCATTCATGTCGACGACGCGCCGCCAGGCGATGCGCCGCGTGTCGATGGCCAGCGCGTTGCCCCAGTAGACGTGGTTGTCGACGAGCGCCGCGAGCAGGTTGTGCGCCGAGGTGATGGCGTGGAAGTCGCCGGTGAAATGAAGGTTGATGCGCTCCATCGGCATGACCTGCGCGCGGCCGCCGCCGGTGGCGCCGCCCTTGGCTCCGAACACCGGCCCGAGCGAGGGCTCGCGCAGGGCGATCACGGCCTTCTTGCCGATGCGATTGAGGGCGTCGCCGAGGCCGATCGTCGTCGTCGTCTTGCCTTCGCCGGCCGGCGTCGGATTGATCGCCGTGACGAGCACGAGCTTGCCGTCGGGACGGCCCTGCAGCGAGAGCAGGTAGTCGCGCTCGAGCTTGGCGATGTGCTTGCCGTGCAGGTCGAGCGCGTCGAAGGGAATTCCCGCCGCCTCGGCCACTTCGGCGATCGGACGCAGGCGGCTGGCGCGGGCTATTGCGAGGTCGTGGGACATGGATCAACGGTGGAGGAATGGGTTGCCTCGAAGTGTGGCATGCCACTTTCGGCGTGCCATCGCCTCGGACCCGGCGTTATGCTGCGCCATCGATTCGCGCTTCGAACCTCGATCCGCGGGAGGAACCGATGCCATTGCTCGACGTGCTGCGTTTGAAGCTCCCCGCTGGCCGCCTGCCGGCGACTCCGGTGCGGCCCGGGACGGCGCAGCCCGGGGCGAATGCGGCGGCCGGGCCGTCGAATGGCAACGCCGCGCCACCGCCAGCCGATGCGGCCGCCGAAGCCGAGCGCGCGAAGGCGGCGTCGTTCAAACGCTTCGAGGCCTTCGCCAAGCGGGTCGACGCCCAGCTCGACAAGGCCAAGGTCGATGTCGAAGGGCAGCCCGTAGCGGCCTTGAAGACCCGCTTGCTGGGCGAGCTCGCCACGCTGCAGCGCGGACGCCGGGAAGCCGATGTGCTCGAGCCGGCGGCCGCCGCCAAGCGCGTCGAGCAGCTCGACTCGCCGGCCAGCAACTTTGCCTTGCGCGCCGAGCGGATGCGCAAGGACGGCGCCGACAGCCTGCGCGACGTCAACGACCAGTGCGTGCAGCCGTTGGCCCGCCTGACGGCCAGGATCAACGCGCTGAGCGGCGGCTGGAAAGAGGTCTTCGAGCCGCGCCTGAAAACCATCCAGGCGGCGATGGTCGAGGTGAACACGCGTCTCGACAAGGGCGACTTCGACGGCCTGGTCCGGCCGATCGCCAACGTCCATTTCGCCTGCCAGGACCTCGACGCCGCCGTCGACGGCTATCGCACCGACTACGAACCCTACGTCGCACAGCGCCAGAAGGTCGAGGCGATGCTTGAGCGCATGAAGGGCGGCGGCATGCTCGACGCTGCCGGCAACAAGAGCATGGCCGAGCTGACCGCCGTCATGGGGGCCGCCGATGCGATCGGTCCGATACGCGGCTACAAGGCGGCGCTCGGGCACCTGAACCAGGTCGTCACCAAGGCCGTGGCGCTTCGCGACACGAACGCGGCCTATCGCGACTACGCGCCGGCGCGCGCCAAGGTCGCAGCGCAGTTCGAGTTGCTGAAGAAGCATGGGCAGGCCGGCAAGATCGGCGCCGAGATCAAGCAGATCGAGGCCCACCTGAAAAGCGCCGACGATCTCTCCAAGCGTGCCGACGGCGGCAGCCTGAAGGCACTGACGGCGCTAAAGGCCATCGCGGTCCAGTGCAACGAGGCGCAAAACCTGGCCCAGAAGCTGGCCGGCGTCGAGAAGAAGCTGCCGGCGCTGAGCAAGAAGCTCACCGAAGGCGGTGTGCCCAAGGGCAAGGTCGAGCAGACGGCGCGTTATGCGCTCAAGCTCCTGGTCGAGGAGAACTGCAGCGACGACGATGCAGTGAAGATGGCCAAGGACGCCGGCGGCTACGCTGACGAAGGCCTGGAGGAACAGGACGCGATCATGTCTTCGCGCGTCAAGAAGTCGCTCGAGGATGGCGGCCTGCCCGCCGATCATGCGCGCGCCATCGGCAAGAACATCCGCTCCGGCGGCACCGCTTCGGCCGACGATGCCAAGGCGGTTGCCAAGAGCATGAAGAACATCTCGAAGAAGGCGATCGACACGCTCACCGCCGACGGCATCAACACCCAATGCTGCCGCGGCCCGATCACCGATGCGGCGCCCGGCCTGGCCGGCGTCAAGCCGCGCGGCTGGCCCGACACCGCGACCTGGGACGAGGTGCCGGGCGTCTACATGGGCGGCGACAAGAAGCTGATCGTCGGCACGATGGCCGATGACGATGGCAAGCGCGAGGTCCCGCCCACCGGCAAGGGGCCCTTGCCGCACGGCGCCACCGACCTGTTCGGCCATGAAGCGGGCCATGCCTTCGACGCCGCCAACGGCGGCGGCAAGAAGGCCAACGCGGCGTTCCTCGCGGCGCGCAGCGCCGACATCGCCACCGGCGACCCGGGCGGCATGATCCCGGGCACCGACAACTACTTTCTGACCACCGCCGAGAAAGGTGCCAACGATTCGGGGGCGACCTCGGAGACCTTCGCGGAGAGTTTCGCGATGCACTTCTCCGGCAAGAGCCGCTGGCCCAAGCTCGAGGAGTTCTGGGCCCACAACCCCTGGGGCATCTGAGCGCTGCCGCAACGATCCACGACCTCGCCGGAGATCAAACCATGAGCGATCCGATCGCCCCCAAGCCGACCGCGGCGCCGCCGCTCGACCTCGACGACGAAGCGCCGCGCGACGTTGGCATGGCCGAGATGGACAAGGACGGCACGTTGCGGCTGCATCTGCGCACCGAATTACCCGACGGCACGGTCGGCGAGGCGATGCTGATCGTGCCGCCGAAGGACGATCGCTACCCCGGCATGCTGGCCCACCTGGCCGGCATGAAGCCGGGCGAGCAGCGGCCGATCCCGCCGTTTCCCGAGCCGGTGATCGATCCCGACTCGGTGTGATCCGCAAGCCGGGCGGTTCCAGTCAGGGATCGACGGATTCGAAGCCGCCGGCGCACCTTAGCGCGGCCGTCCCGGGCCCGCACAGCAGGGCGATGAAGCTCGCCGCCAGCGTCGGGTCGTTCGCGGTCTTGCTGACGCCGGCGCTGTACACGGTCGCCAGGCCGAACGGCTCGGGCAGGGCACCGACCAGTGCGAGGCCGGACGTGTAAAGGATCTCCGTGACCTGGGTGCAGCCCAGGGCGCCGGCCGGGCCGCTTTCGGCCAGCGCCGCCATTGCCGTCGCTCCGTTGGCGAAGATCGCCAGCCTGGGTGCGAGCGCGTCGCGCAGGCCGAGACGATCGAGCATTGCGGCGACGTGGGCGCCGGCCGTCGACTTCACGATGTCGGGCAGATAGAGGGCCGGCGCGGCGAGCAGCGTCGACCCGAGGTGCTCGGCCGAGTCGATGCGCGGCAGCGCCTCGCCGGCGCGCGCTGCCACGCCGGTGCGCACCTGGCCGATCGCCGACAGCGGCTCGGCATCGATCGCGCCGTTGGCGCAGAGCGCGCGCAGCATCGCATCGGTGACGACGAGCACGTCGCAGGGCACCCCGCTCATCAGCGCTTCCTTCATCGCACCGACGGCGCCGAAGCGGCCCTCGATCACCGCGCCGAACAGCTCGACAAAGCGCGGCTGCACGGCCCGCACCAGGCCCTGAGCGGCGCCGGCGCACAGGACCCGCAGCGCGCGGCTCATCGGCCGTTCCCGAACGCCGTCATTGCTCGGGCTTGGCGCCGGAGATCTTGACGATGCGCGCCCACTTGGCGATGTCGGCCTGTACGTAGGCCGTGAAATCGGCGACGCTCATGACCATCGGCGCCGCGCCCTGCGCCGTCCAGGCGCGTGCCGTCTCGGGCTGGGCGACGATCCGCGAGACCTCGGCGTTGAGGCGGGTGACGATGGCCGGCGGCGTCGCCTTGGGCGCCATCAGGCCGAGCCAGATCGTCGCCTCGTATTTCGGCACGCCGGCCTCGGCCACCGTCGGCACGTCGGGCAGCACCGCCGAGCGCGTGGTGCCGGTGGTGCCCATGGCCTTGACCTTGCCGGCGCGGATGTGCTCGCTCATCGTCGGCACGGCGTCGAACATCATGTCGACCTGACCGCCCAGCACGTCGGTGCGCGCGCCCGAGCTGCCGCGGTACGGGATGTGCACGATGGACACGCCGGCCATCGCCTTGAACAGCTCGCCGGCCATGTGGTACGGCGTGCCCGGACCCGACGATGCATAGGAGAGCGAGCCCGGCTTGGCTTTGGCGAGCTTGAGCAGCTCGCCGAGGTTGTTCACGGGCAGGGTGCTGCGTGTCACCAGCACCAGCTCGGAGGCGTTGATCGGTGCGATCGGCGCAAAGTCGCGCAGCAGCACGTAGGGCTTGGTCGCGAACAGCGACTCGTTGACGGTGTGCGTGTTCGACATCAGCAGCAGCGTGTAGCCGTCGGGCGCGCTCTTGGCCACCGCGTCGGTGCCGATCAGCGAGCCGGCGCCGGGCCGGTTGTCGATGATGAAGGGCTGGCCCATCGACTCCTGCAGACCCCTGGCGAGGAAGCGCGCGTAGACGTCGGCGGGGCCGCCCGCCGCGAAGGGCACGATGACGCGCACCGGATGGCTCGGGTAGTCCTGGGCCATCGCCCAGGAGCAGGCGGCGACCGCGGCGGTGCCGACAAGCCAGCGCGCCAGGCCGAAGCGCATCGAGTAAGTCATGCCTGTCTCCGTTCCGGTCCGTGCGTCGATCATCGCCGGCGCGTCGACCCATTGTGCCGAGCCATCGTTCCGGCTCGCGGCGCTCGGCTCACAATTCCTCTTTGCCACTGAACCGCAGCCATGAACACCGTCGAACCCTTGCCCCTGGCCGCTGCCACCGTCGAAGCGCTCGAATCGGTGACGACCGCGACGCTGACCACCGTGCTCCTGAAGAAGGGACTGCGCAACGTCTGGATCCGCGGCGCGCGGCCGATCGGCGCGGCGGCCGCGTCGCGGCGACGCGCCGGCCGCGCCTTCACGCTGCGCTTCGTGCCGGCGCGCGAGGACCTGGCGACGCCGGCGTCTTGGGCCTCGCCGATCTCGACGCGCACCGCGATCGAGGCGATGCCGCCCGGCGTGATCGCCGTCGTCGACGCCATGGGCACGACCGACGCCGGCATCTTCGGCGACATCCTGTGCGCGCGCATGGCAACGCGCGAGGTTGCGGCGCTGGTCAGCGACGGCGTCGTGCGCGATCTCGCCGGCGTGCTCGCAACCGGCTTGCCGTTGTGGTGCCAGGGCACAGCGGCGCCAGCTTCGGTGGCCGGCCTCACCTTCGTCGCCTGGCAGGAGACGATCGGGTGCGGCGGCGTCGCCGTGCTGCCCAACGACGTGATCGTCGCCGACGGCGACGGCGCCGTCGTCATTCCCGCGGCGCTGCTCGACGAGGTGCTCGAGGCCGCGCTCGAGCAGGAGCGGCTCGAGGGCTGGATCATGCGCGAGGTCGAGTCGGGCGTGGCGCTGCCCGGCCTCTATCCCGCCGACGAGGCGACGAAGGCGCGCTACGAAGCCTGGCGAACGAGCTTGCCGGGCGCTTGAGATCCTGGATAACAAAGGACCACTTCATCCTGAGCGCAGCGAAGAATCCCGCGGCCGCTTCGCGGTGCGCGGGATCCAGTACCAGAGCACGCCGCCCGCCGCGAAGGCAAGCAGCGCCGTGCACCAGATGCCCGAGGCGAGCGAGAACAGCGCCGTCACGCCGGCGAGCACCGCCGGGCCGCCGGTCGAACCGAGGTCCGACATGAAGCGCCAGAGGCCGAGGAAGTGGGCGCGGCCCGCGCTCGGCGAATAGTCGGCGCCGAGCGTCATGATCATTCCCGAGCCGATGCCGTTGCCGAAGCCGAGCAGCAGCGCCGCCAGCAGCAGCGTCTTCGTGCCGTGCGTGAAAGGCATCGCCAGCAACGACACGCCCATGACGATCATCGACGGCACGGCGACCCAGTTGCGGCCCTTCCGGTCCATCACCTTGCCGGCCGGATAGAAGACGAGCATGTCGATGCCGCCGGCCAGGCCGTAGATCAGCGAGGTGGTGGCGGCGTCGAGGCCGATCTGCTCGGCCCAGAGCGGCACGACGGCCTGTCGCGAGGCGCGTACGGCGCTGACCAGCAGCGCGCCGATGCCGACGGTGAGAAAGATCTTCGCGTGACCGGCGGTCACGGCGCGGATCGTCGGCGGCGGCGGCGCCGCTTCGGCGGTGATGACCGTGGCGTGACGGTCGCCCGGCAACTCCGGCATGCGCAAGGCGATGATGGCCGAGAGGATCAGGGCGACGCAGCCGACGCCGTAGGCGCCCGGCAGGCCGGCGAACGGGATCACCGCGGCGCTGATGAACGGGCCGATGAACAGGCCGATGCGCATCACGCCGCCCAGGGTCGACAGGGCGCGCGCGCGATAGTGGAAGGGCACCGCTTCGGTGAAGTAGCTCTGCCGGGCCAGGCCGAACACGGCGCCGGCCATGCCGATCATGAACACGCCGACGGCGAACGCGGCGAGGTGCGGAACGAGCATGCAGATCGCCATCGCGATCGCGCACCAGACGCCGGCGCCGACGATGGCCCAGCGCTCGCCGTAGCGCGTCGTCAGGATCGATGCCGGAATGTTGCAGACCAGCGAGCCGATGCCGATCAACGTCACCATCAGCGCCGCCAGCGCGACCGAGCCGCCGAGATCGCGCACGCTCAAGGCGACGATCGGCAGGATCGCGCCTTCACCCAGTCCGAATAGCAGCGAAGGCCCGAACGCGGGAACGGCGATCCGGCGCAGGGAAAATTCAGGCACTTCGGTCACGGCGTGCGCAGGGCGAGGGCTGCATCGTCCCACGCCTTCGCTGCCACGCGCTCGCCCCACAGATCGACCTCGACCGGGCTGCCCGCATGCGGCCGCGTCGCCGCCGCGCCGCGCAGGTAGCCGAGTGCGACGCAGGCGCCAGCCTTCGGGCTCCAACCGGCCGAGGTGATCTCGCCGGCCGCCTCGCCGTCGATGAGCAGCGCTTCGCCGCCCCAGGCGTAGGCCGCGGGCGATGCGAAGACGAGCGTCACGAGGCGCTTGGCCGCGGGCCGGTCGCGGCGCGCGAGAAGGGCGCTCCTGCCGATGAAGTCGGCCGCCTTGTCGAGCTTGACGGCGAACATCGTCCCGGCGTCGAAGGGCGTCTCGTCGGGGCCGAGCTCGGCCCCCCACGCCCGCCGCCCGGCCTCGATGCGCAGGGCGTCGAGTGCGTAGTAGCCGGCGTCGGCCAGCCCGAGGCCCTCGCTCGCGCCGTGCAGTGCGAGGTAGACGTGGCGGGCCATCTCGATCGGCACGTAGAGCTCGAAGCCAGGCCCGCCGACGTAGCTCATGCGCGCAGCGCGAACCCGGGCGAAGCCGACGTCGATGTCGGTCGTGTGCGAGAACTCGAGTCGGTCCGCGCTCAGCCGCGCGGGCGCGTCGGCGGCGCCGACGCGCGCGAGCAGGGTCTTGGCGTTCGGGCCCATCACCGAGAGCACCGCCGTCATGGCGCTGACGTCGGTCAGCACCGCCGACTCGTCCGCGTGCAGGTGTCGCGCGATCCAGTCGGCATCGCGTGTCGGTTGCGCCGAGCCGGTGACGAGCAGGAAGCTCTCGACGCCGAGCCGCGTGATCGTCAGGTCGCTCTCGAAGCCGCCACGCTCGTTGAGCAGCGCCGTGTAGACCATGCGCCCGGGCGCGACGTCGATGGCATTCGAGCACAGTCGCTCCAGCACCGCGAGAGCGTCGCGGCCCTGCAGCAGCAGCTTGCCGAACGAGGTCTGGTCGTAGAGCGCGACCGCTTCGCGCGTCGCCTTCTGCTCGGCGATGACGTCGGCCAGCCAATGCGGCTTGTCGAGCGTATGCGGGTGAACGATCGCCTTCGCTTCGGCAGCGCCGTCCGCGTTGGCCCGCACGAAGTAGTTGACGCGCTCCCAGCCGTTCTTCGAGCCGAAGACCGCGCCCTTGGCGGCAAGCAGGTCGTAGAGCGGCGAGGTACGCAGCGGCCGCGCCGTCTCCAGCTCCTGGCGCGGCCAGCGCATCGCGTAGTGCAGGCCGAGCGTCTCGCCGGTGCGCTCGGCGAGCAGCTTGCGGTTGGCCATGAACGGGCCGAAGCGGCGGATGTCGACGTCGGAGAGGTCGCTCTGCGGGCTGCCTCCGATCACCCACTCGGCGATCATCCGGCCGGCGCCGCCCGAATTGGCGATGCCCGACGAGTTGAAGCCGGCGGCGACGTAGTAGTGGCCGAGCTCGGGCGCCTCGCCGAGGATGAAGTTGCCGTCGGGCGTGAAGCTCTCCGGCCCGTTGAGCAGCATCTTCACCCGCGCCGTCTCGAGGCAGGGCGTGCGGTGCAGGGCAGCCCGCATCAGCGGCTCGAACTGGTCCCAGTCCTCGCCGAGCAGTTCGAAGCGGAAGGTCGAAGGGATCGGGTCGACGGTCCACGGCTTGGCCCGCGGCTCGAAGCCGCCCATGACGAGGCCGCCGACCTCTTCCTTGTAGTAGATGAAGCCGTCGGGGTCGCGCATCACCGGCAGCATCGGATGCACGCCCGCGATGCGGTCGGTGACGATGTAGAAATGCTCGGCCGACCAGAGCGGCACGCTGACGCCGGCAAGCGCGCCGAACTGGCGCGCCCATTGGCCGGCACAGTTGACGACGGCTTCGCAAGCAATCTCGATCTCTTCGCCTTCGTGGCGAACGCGCACGCCGGTCGCGTGGCGGCGCGATCCCCGTGTTGCCGTCGACACGCCCACGACTTCCACGCCCTCGACGATCCTCACGCCGCGCTGCCGCGCGCCCTTGGCCAGCGACATGCAGAGGTCGGCCGGATTGGCCTTGCCGTCGCCCGGGATCCAGATCGCGCCGGCGAGGTCGTCGGTGCACATCACCGGGAACAGCTCGCCGGCGCGCGCCGGGCTGATCTCTTCGCATTCGACGCCGAAGCTCTTCGCCAGGGCGAGCTGGCGACGCAGCACCTTCATGCGCTCCGGCGTGCCGGCGACATTGACGCTGCCGCACTGCTTCCAGCCCGTGGCCAAACCAGTCTCGGCCTCGAGCGAGGCGTAGAGCTCGATGCCGTACCGGCTCATCCGCGTCATGTTGCGGTTCGGCCGCATCTGCCCGACCAGCCCGGCGGCGTGCCAGGTCGTGCCGCAGGTCAGCGTGCCCTGCTCGATCAGCAGCACGTCCTTCTCGTCGAGCTTGGCGAGGTGATAGGCCGTCGAGCAGCCGACGATGCCGCCGCCGACGACGACGATGCGGGCGTGGGTCGGAAGGAAGGCCATGGCGAGGTGAGCTTACTGTGTGGTTCGTTGCGCGCGAGCCGGTCGCACGGATGGAAGGATCGGGCCGGCGGGGCGCCCTGTTCCGCTCATGTCCCCCGAAGGCGCGCTGCGCGCGCCTTCTCCTCCTTTACTTCGCTCCACAGGGCGCCCCACCGTCCCGATCCGCCGCCGTCTTCTCTGTTCAACGACCAGGCATGCGAAGGCCTCGGGCATGGGGTGGCCCCCGCAGCGAAGTAAAGGAGGAGATGGCGGCCGCAGGCCGCCATCGGAGGACATGAGCGGAGGGGGCCACCCCGTGGCCGAGGCCGACCGACCCTCACACCGTCCCGCAAATCCACCGAAGACACTCTGATGGCGACCGTCCAACGCCGCGCCTACGCCGAGATGTTCGGCCCCACCGTCGGCGACCGAGTGCGCCTCGCCGACACCGGCCTTGTCATCGAGGTCGAGGAGGACTACACCTTGCGTGCCGGTGGCTACGGCGAAGAGGTGAAGTTCGGCGGTGGCAAGACGATCCGCGACGGCATGGGGCAGAGCCAGCGCACGTCTGCGCACGTCGCCGACACGGTCATCACGAACGCGCTGGTCATCGATCACTGGGGCATCGTCAAGGCTGACATCGCGATCAAGGCCGGCCGCATCGCCGGGCTCGGCAAGGCCGGCAACCCGGACGTGCAATCGGGCGTCGACATCGTGATCGGGCCGGGAACCGAGATCATTGCCGGCGAAGGAATGATCGTTACCGCCGGCGGCATCGACTCGCACATCCACTTCATCTGCCCGCAGCAGATCGAAGAAGCCTTGGCCAGCGGCGTGACGACCATGCTCGGCGGCGGCACCGGCCCGGCCACCGGCACCTTCGCGACGACCTGCACGCCGGGGCCGTGGCACATCCACTCGATGCTGAAGGCCGCCGAGGCTTTTCCGATGAACCTCGGCTTCATGGGCAAAGGCAATGCGAGCCAGCCGCGCGCGCTCGAAGAGCAGGTCGAGGCCGGCGCCTGCGGCCTGAAGCTGCACGAGGACTGGGGCACGACGCCGAAAGCGATCGACACCTGCCTGAGCGTCGCCGAGCGCCACGATATCCAGGTGACGATCCACACCGACACGCTCAACGAATCGGGCTTCGTCGAAGACACGGTCGCCGCCTTCAAGGGCCGCACCATCGCCACCTTCCATACCGAAGGCGCGGGCGGCGGCCATGCGCCCGACATCATCAAGATCGCCGGGCTGGCGAACGTGCTGCCCTCGTCGACCAACCCGACCATGCCGTACACGGTCAACACGGTCGACGAGCACCTCGACATGCTGATGGTCTGCCATCACCTCGACCCGGCGATTGCCGAAGACCTGGCCTTCGCCGAGAGCCGGATCCGCCGCGAGACGATTGCCGCCGAAGACGTGCTGCACGACATGGGCGTGTTCTCGATGATGTCGAGCGACAGCCAGGCGATGGGCCGCGTCGGTGAGGTCGTCATCCGCACCTGGCAGACGGCCCATAAGATGAAGGCGCAGCGTGGCTGGCTGGCGCCGCCCACTGGCCGGCATGCGGCCGAGGCGAAGGACCGCAACGACAACTTCCGCGTCAAGCGCTACATCGCCAAGTACACCATCAATCCGGCGATCGCCCAGGGCATCGCCGCCGAGGCCGGCTCGATCGAGCCGGGCAAGCTCGCCGACCTGGTGCTCTGGAAGCCGGCCTTCTTCGGCGTCAAGCCTTCGCTGGTGGTCAAGGGCGGCATGATCGCCGCGGCGGCGATGGGCGACCCGAACGCCTCGATCCCGACGCCGCAGCCGGTGCACTGGCGGCCGATGTTCGGCTCGTTCGGCGGCGCGCTCGCGGTCTCGTCGGTGACCTTCGTCTCGCAGGCCGCGATCGACGCCGGCGTGCCCGCCGAGCTCGGCCTGAAGAAGCGCGCGATCCCGGTCCGGCACACGCGATCGATCAGCAAGGCCAGCATGGTGCTGAACAGCGGCACGCCGACGATCGAGGTCGACGCCCAGACCTACGAGGTGCGTGCCGACGGCGTGCTGCTCACCTGCGAGCCGGCGACGGTGTTGCCGATGGCGCAGCGGTACTTCCTGTTCTGACGCTCGCCGCCGGCCGGCCAGTGCACCATGCTCATCGCCAGCAAGCTGATTCCCGCCGGCACCGGTCTCGCACCTGTGCTCGTGCGCCGCGCCGCAACCGTCGCGCTCGACTGGGACACGCGGCAGAAAAGCCGTTTCGACGCCGTCGATTCGCAGGGCCGATCGATCGGCGTCTTCCTGGCGCGCGGCCAGGTCGTGCGCGGTGGCGACGTGCTGGTCGCCGAAGACGGCTCGCTGATCGCGGTGCAGGCGAAGGCGCAGCCGGTGCTCGTCGTCACGCCCGGCGCGCACGGCTCGGCGCTCGACCTGCTGCGCGCCGCCTATCACCTCGGCAACCGGCATGTGCCGCTGGAGGTGAGCGCCGCGCGCCTGCAGCTCGAGCCCGACCACGTGCTCGCCGAGATGCTGCGCCGCATGGGTCTGCATGTCGACGCGGCGGAGGCCGCTTTCGAGCCCGAGGCCGGCGCCTACGGCTCGGCCCGCGCGGGTCACGATCATGCCGCGCATGGGCATGACCACGATCACGATCACGATCACGATCACGATCACGTCGAACACGACCACGATCACGGCCACCACGACGCGCACGACCACGATGGGCATTCGCACTCATGAGGGCGCGCCGGCGCCTCGCGCCAGTCAGAGACTGCCTCACCGCCTCGACCCTGCTGCAACTGATGCGGCTGGCATCGCCGAGCCTGCCGGTCGGTGGCTTTAGTTATTCCGAAGGTCTCGAAGCGGCGGTCGAGGCCGGCCTCGTGACGACCGAAGCGCAGACCCTGGCCTGGCTGCTCGACCAGCTCGGCCTCGCCCTGGCGCGCAGCGACCTCGCCGTCGTCGCCAAGGCGGCACGCGCCTGGCAGCGTGGCGATCTGGAGCGTGTCGCCGAGCTGAACACCTGGTTTGCGACGACGCGCGAGACCGCTGAGTTTCGCCAGCAGAGCGAGCAGATGGGCCGCTCGCTCGGCCAGTGGCTGCGCCATCGCGATCCGCCCGAGCCGCGGCTGGCCGCACTCGAAGCGCTCCACCCCGCGCCGACCTGGCCGATCGCCTTCGCGCTGGCCGGCATGGCGACCGGCGCACCGATCCGCGAGGTGCTGATCGCGTTTGCCGCCGGCTGGGCCGAGAACATGGTGCAGGCGGCGATGAAGGCCGTGCCGCTCGGCCAGGCCGCAGGGCAGCGCGTGCTGGCCGGTCTGTCGCGCGCCATTGCCGAGGCGGTTGACACCGCGCTCGCCCTGCCCATCGGCGAGATGCAGGCCTTTACGCCGATGCTCGCCATCCTTTCCTCGCAGCACGAGGCCCAGTATTCGCGCCTGTTCCGTTCCTGAGACCTCTCGCATGACCACGACACCGCTTCATTCGATCGCCCGCCGCACGCGGCGCCTGCCGCCCTTGCGCGTCGGCGTCGGCGGCCCGGTCGGCTCCGGCAAGACGACGCTGGTCGAGATGCTCTGCAAGGCGATGCGCGACCGCTACGACCTGGTCGTCGTCACCAACGACATCTACACCAAGGAAGACCAGCGCCTGCTCACCGTCGCCGGCGCGCTCGACGCCGAGCGCATCGTCGGCGTCGAGACCGGAGGCTGCCCGCACACCGCGATCCGCGAAGACGCGTCGATCAACCTCGAGGCGATCGACCGCATGCTCGAGAAGTTTCCCGATGCCGACATCGTCTTCGTCGAGAGCGGCGGCGACAACCTGGCCGCCACCTTCAGCCCCGAGCTCTCGGACCTGACGATCTACGTCATCGACGTCGCCGCCGGCGAGAAGATTCCGAGGAAGGGCGGACCGGGCATCACCAAGAGCGACCTCTTCATCATCAACAAGACTGACCTCGCACCTTACGTCGGCGCCAGCCTGGAGGTGATGCGCGCCGACACCTTGCGCATGCGTGGCACGCGGCCCTTCGTGATGACGAACCTGAAGACGAAAGACGGCCTCGACGAGGTGGTGGCGTTCATCGAGACGCGCGGCCTGCTGCACGCGCTTCCCGCCACGCCCTGAACGCCGGCGCGGCGCGCTCGCGTCAAGCGGGCTTCAACGCCGGGTTCGGGCCGCCGCCCCAGTCTTCGAGCCACTGATCTGGCTTCTCGGCGCGAAACGTCCTGACCAAGGCGACGCAGTCGCGCGCCGCTGCGCTCGCCTGCGGATCCATGACGACGACCTCGACCCCCTTGCCGCGCATAAAGCGGATCGTCTCGTCGCTCGATGCGTTCAGCACGTCGCCGATGACGACCCGCGGGATGCCTAACTGCACGATCGTGCCGGCGCACATGAAGCAGGGCTGCAGCGTCGTGTACATCGTCGTGTCGTGGCGATTCACCAGGCGGCCGGCGTCGCGCAGCGCCGCCATCTCGCCGTGCAGGATCGGATTGCCTTCCTGCACCAACGCGTTGTGGCCGCGGCCGAGAATCTCGCCGCTGCCGTGGCGCACGAGCACGCCGCCGATCGGGCAGCCGCCCTCGCCGTAGCCTTTGGCGGCGAGGCGGTAGGCCTCGACCATGAAGGTTTCATCGTCCATCGGCCCGATTGTTCCGCCGCCGGCCACGCTTCAGGCGTGGCCGGTCCCCTATGCGCGATAGCGCACAGTGCGGAGCGGCTGGCAGGCCGATACTCGCGAGGCCTCGACGGCAGGAGGCGGGGACGGCATGAACAAGGTCCTGACGCAGCCGTTCAGCAGCTTTCTGCGCCGCCGCCGCGTCTTGCGGCGCTTCGGTCGGCCGCCCGCGCTAGAAGCGCTTGCCGGTCACGGGCCGATCCAGGCGGCGCCGGCGCATCTGGCGAACGAGTTGCTGCTCGTCGCCCGCGACGCGCCGGCCGACGCATTGGCCCGCCTCGCCTCGCGCGACGGCGGCCTGACCGTCGCGGAGGCCGAAGCCCGCCTGGCGCGAGACGGTCCCAACGAGGTGGCGCACGAGAAACCCCTGCCCGGCTGGCTGCGCCTGTGGCATTGCTACAGCAACCCCTTCAACCTGCTGCTGACGGCGCTGGCGGTGGTATCGGCGATCGGCCACGACGCCAAGTCGACCACGGTCATCGTCGTCATGGTGGTGCTCAGCACGGTGATCCGCTTCGTCCAGGAAGGCCGCTCGCACCGCGCCGCCGAGAGCCTGAGGGCGATGGTCAGCAACACCGCCACGGTGCTTCGCAGCGACACCGGCAGCCCGCATGCGGCATCGAAACGGCTCGAGATTCCGTTGCGCAGCCTGGTGCGCGGCGATCTGGTCCTGCTGTCCGCCGGCGACATGCTCCCGGCCGATTGCCGCGTGCTCTCGGCGCGCGACCTTTTCGTCGCCCAGGCGGCGATGACCGGCGAATCGCTGCCGGTCGAGAAGTTCGCCGATCGCCGAGGCGAGGCCACCGTGCCGCTCGAGCAGAGCAACCTCGTCTTCATGGGCACGAACGTGGTCTCGGGGTCGGCCACCGCGCTGGTCGTCGCCACCGGCAACGCCACCTACTTCGGCGCGGTGGCGGCCAAGGTCATGGCCACCGATCCGGCGCCGACGGCCTTCCAGGCCGGCGTCAACAGCGTCAGCTGGCTGCTCATCCGCTTCGCTTTGGTGATGGCGCCGATCGTGCTGCTGGTCAACGGCTACACCAAGGGCAACTGGACCGAGGCCTTGCTCTTCGCCCTTTCCGTCGCGGTCGGCCTGACGCCGGAGATGCTGCCGATGATCGTCACTTCGACGCTGGCCAAGGGTGCGGTGCGGCTGTCGCGCAAGAAGGTGGTCGTCAAGCGCCTCGACGCGATCCAGAACTTCGGCGCGATGGACATCCTCTGCACCGACAAGACCGGCACCCTGACGCAGGACAAGATCGCCCTCGCCCGCAACGACGATCCGTTCGGCCGTCCGTCGCAGGAGGTGCTGAACCTCGCCTTCCTGAACAGCTATTACCAGACCGGCCTGAAGAACCTGCTCGACCGCGCCGTGCTCGAGCACGTCGAGCTGGCGGCGCAGTTGAAGCTCGAGCAGGATTACCGCAAGATCGACGAGATTCCGTTCGACTTCGAGCGCCGACGCATGTCGGTCGTCGTCTCCGAGCGCGACGACCATCACGAGCTGATCTGCAAGGGCGCGGTCGAGGAAGTGCTGGCGATCTGCACCCGCGTGCGGCCCGAGGCCGGCGACGCGAGCGACCTGCCCCTCGACGCCGCCATGCTGGCCCGCGTGAAGCGGGTCAGCTGCGCGCTCAACGAGGAAGGGCTGCGCGTCGTCGCGGTGGCGATGAAGGAGCTGCCGCCGGACCAATCCACCTACTCGGTCGCCGACGAGACCGGCCTGACCCTGATCGGCACGATCGCCTTTCTCGACCCGCCGAAGGAATCGGCGGCACCGGCGCTGAAGGCGCTGGCCGCGCACGGCATCCGGGTCAAGGTGCTGACCGGCGACAACGAGCTCGTCATGGCTCATGTCTGCTCGCAGGTCGGCCTGGGCGCCGACCGGGTGCTGCTCGGCGCCGAGATCGAGGCCATGGACGACGCGGCCCTGGCGCTCGCCGTCGAGCAGCACAGCCAGTTCGCCAAGCTGGCGCCGCTGCACAAGGAACGCATCGTGCGCGCGCTGCGCGCCGGTGGCCACGTCGTCGGCTTCATGGGCGACGGCATCAACGACGCGCCGGCGCTGCGCGCCGCCGACATCGGCATCTCGGTCGACTCGGCGGTCGACATCGCGAAGGAAGCCGCCGACATCATCCTGCTCGAGAAGAGCCTGCTCGTGCTCGACGAAGGCGTTGTCGAAGGCCGCACCACCTTCTGCAACATGCTGAAGTACATCCGCATGACGGCGAGCTCGAACTTCGGCAACGTCTTCTCGGTGCTGGTGGCGAGCGCCTTCCTGCCCTTCCTGCCGATGCTGCCCCTGCAGCTGCTGACGCAGAACCTGCTCTACGACATCGCGCAGACCGGCATCCCGTTCGACAACGTCGACGCGGAGCTGGTGGCAAAGCCCCTCAAGTGGAACCCGGGCGACATCGGCCGATTCATGGTCTTCTTCGGACCGATCAGCTCGCTCTTCGACATCGCCACCTTCGCCCTGATGTGGTTCGTCTTCGGCGCCAACACGATCGCCCGGCAGAGCCTGTTCCAGTCGGGCTGGTTCGTGGTCGGGCTGCTGACGCAAACGCTCGTCGTGCACATGATCCGCACGCCGAGGCTGCCCTTCATCGAAAGCCGCGCCTCGGCGCCGCTGCTGGCGATGACGCTGGCGATCATGGCGTTCGGCGTCTTCCTGCCGATGGGGCCGCTGGCCGGCGACTTCAAGCTGCAGGCGTTGCCGCTCGCCTACTTCCCCTGGCTGGTGGCGATCCTGCTCGGCTACTGCGCGCTGACCACGGTCATGAAGCGCATCTACATCCGCCGCTTCGGCTGGCAATGAGCGCCGATGCGACCCGGGTGAGCAGTCTGGTCGAGAATGACGCCATGGACGAGCTGGCCTTTCTCGAGATTTCCGAGCTCTCGCGCCTGCTCGCTTCGCGCAAGGTCTCGCCCGTCGAGCTGACCGAGGACATGCTGTGCCGGATCGAGCGTCTCGAACCGGGACTCAAATCGTATGCCCTGGTCACGCCCGAGCTGGCGCTGGCGCAGGCGCGCACCGCGGAGCAGATGATCGGCCGGCGCCAGGTTCTCTCTCAACTGCACGGCGTGCCGATCGCCGTAAAGGATCTCTGCTTCACCCGAGGCGTCGCCACCGCCGCGGGCATGCCGCTGCACCGCGACTTCGTGCCGACGGTCGACGCCACCGTCGTGAAGAAGCTGCGCGAGGCCGGTGCCGTGCTGCTCGGCAAGCTGCAGATGACCGAAGGCGCGTTTGCCGATCACCATCCGGATGTCACGCCGCCGGTCAACCCCTGGCACCGGGACCACTGGTCGGGGGCGTCGTCGAGCGGCTCGGGCGTGGCCACCGCGGCGGGACTCTGCTTCGGCTCGCTCGGCTCGGACACCGGCGGCTCGATCCGCTTTCCGTCGGCGGCCAACGGCACGACCGGGCTGAAGCCGACCTGGGGCCGGGTCTCGCGCTACGGCTGCTTCGAGCTCGCCGCCTCGCTCGACCACATCGGCCCGATGTGCCGCAGCGCGACCGACGCCGCGATCATGCTCGGCGCCATCGCCGGCATCGACGCCGACGACCCGACGACCCTGCGCGCCGAGGTGCCTGACTACCTGGCCGCCCACGACGCCGACCTGCGCGGCGTGAAGATCGGCTTCGACGAGCGCTACGCCCTCGACGGCGTCGATGCCGACACGCACCGAGCCATCGACGCGGCGCTGGCCACCTTGCGCGCCCTCGGCGCCGAGATCGTCGCGCTGCGCTTTCCCGACGTCGCGGCGATGGCGGCGGACTGGGGACCGAATTGCGCCGTCGAGACCGCGGTGGCGCATGAGGCGACCTACCCGGCGCGGCGCACCGAGTACGGCGCCGGCCTGGCCGGTTTGATCGAGCTCGGCCGCGGCCTTTCGGCGCTCGACTACCAGCGCATCCTGCTGCGGCGCAAGGCCTTCGCCGGCCGGGCGCTCGAAGCGATGGCGCCGGTCGACGTCATGCTCGTGCCGGCGCAGCCCTTCGCCGCGCCCACCGTCGAGCGCATGGCCACGCTCGGTCGCGTTCCCGCCGAGCTGGCCGCGCTGATCCGCTACACCGTGCCTTTTGCCATGTCGGGCCTGCCGACCTTGACCGTGCCGGCCGCGTTCACCGTCAAGGGCCTGCCAGTCGCAGTGCAGTTCGCCGGCAAGCATCTCGGCGAAGCGCAGATCTGCCGCGTCGGCCGGGCTTTCCAGCGCGCCACCGACTGGCACCGGCGGCACCCACGGCTCTGAGCGGCGTCGCGCCGCTCGCCCCTCTGTGCGGGCGGCGGGCTCAGGCCGACGGCCGCTCGGCGGCGTCGACCAGCATCGTCAGCAGGCGCTCGAGCTGGCGGGCGTTGCGCTCGCCGAGCAAGGTCTGCAAGGCGGCGTGGTGGCGGTCGACCTTCGACTGCAGCTCCTGCAGCAGCGCCAGCCCGGCGTCGGTGACGTAAACGAGAACGCGGCGGCTGTCTTCGGGATCGGCGGCACGCTGCACCAGCGACTTGTCGACCATGCGGTCGACCAGCTTGGTCAGCGTCGGCGGATTCATCTCCAGCCGCTCGGCGATCTCGCCCATCGTGTGGCCGGCTTCGTTGGCCAGATGACGCAACACGCGCCAGTGGTCCGAGGTGGTGCCCTCGCGGCCGATCGAGCGGCTCAGCCGCTCGCCGACGACCCGGCCCGCACGCTCGAGCAGCAGGCCGAGATGGGGGGTGGGGCGGCTCATGCTGTGCTATTGTAGAAGTTGCTTTCCCGGGAAAGCATAGCGGGCCGCAGAGCCTGTCACAGGCGCGGGTTTCTCGTGCAGGGAGTCACATGCAGCAGACGACGGCTGTCGGCGGCGCTGGCGCGAGGAATGCCTCGCCGCCGAAGCACCCGCGGCGCCGCGGCGCGCGCTACGCGGCGCCCGACGCGAACGGCGATTTCGTGGTCGGGCTACTCGTTCCGATCAACGGCACGGCCGGCATCTGGGGTCCCTCGTCGATCGCCTGCGCGCAGCTCGCGCAGGCCGAGATCAACGCCAGCGGCGGCTTGCTCGAGCGGCAGGTGCGGCTGCGTGTGATCGACTCGTCCGACGAGGCGCTCGACGTCGGCAGCGTCACCGCCGACCTGATGCACTCGGGCGCCATCGACGCCATCGTCGGCATGCACACCAGCCAGGTGCGCCAACGCGTGCTGCGCGACGTGGCGCGGCAGATCCCCTACGTCTACACGCCGCTCTACGAAGGCGGCGAGAGCACGCCTGGCGTGTTCGCGATCGGCGAGACACCCGAGCAGCAGCTGCGCCCGGCGATCGACTACCTGATCGAGCGCTATCGGGCGCGGCGCTGGATGTTCATCGGCCACGACTACGTCTGGCCGCGCGTCTCGCACCGCCTGGCCGCGCGCTACGTCAGCGACCGCGGCGGCCAGCTGCTCGCCGACCGCTACCTGCCGTTCGGCATGGAAGACTATGCCGAGCTGCTCGACGAGATCGCGCGCCTGAAACCGCACGCGATCCTGCTCTCGCTGGTCGGCCAGGACGCGGTCCACTTCAACCGCGACTTCGGCAGCTCGGGCCTGTCGCGCGACGTCTTCCGGCTGTCGTGCGCGATCGAGGAGAACGGCCTGCTCGCCATCGGTGCCGACAACACCGAGGGCCTGTTCGTTTCCTCGGGCTACTTCGCCTCGCTCGCCAGCGACGCCAACATGGCGTTCAAGGAGCGCTACTACAACCACTTCGGCCAGCGCGCCCCGACCCTGAACGCGCTCGGCCAATCGACCTACGAGGGCGTGCACTTCATGGCCGCGCTCGCCAAGCGCGCCGCCGACGACGACGCGCAACTGCTCGGCCAGCTGCCCTCGCCGCTCACCTTCAAGTCGGTGCGCGGCATCCGCTATCTCGGCAACGAGCGTTGCTCGCATCCTGTCTATCTCGCAGAAGCCGGCGGGCACCTCTTCCAGCAACCCCTCGCTCTCTAGGCGCAGGTTCTGCCCGCGCCGCGCCGTCGCACGACGCACAGGCGCGAGCATGGAACTTGCAATCCGCTGCTATAGTTTCCACGGAAAGTAAACGGACGCTGCGGCTCCTGCCCGGTGCTTGCAGCCCCTGAGTCGTCGAGGGAGGAAGCCCCATGACCTTGCTGGCCTGGCTGTTCGGCCTGATCGTCCTGATCGTCGCGATTGCCGTGGCGGTCGCGTTCCTGAGCCGCTTCTATCGCAAGACCTCGCGCGACGTCGCGATCATCCGCACCGGCTTCGGCGGGCAGAAGATCGTCCTCTCGGGCGGCTGCCTCGCCCTGCCCTTTCTGCACAAGGTCGACGAGGTCAACATGCGCACCATGCGCATCGAGGTGACGCGCGCCGGCGCCAGGTCGCTTATCACCGAAGACCGGATGCGCGTCGACGTCGAGCTCGAGTTCTACCTGCGCGTGCAACCGACCGAAGGCGGCGTCGCGACGGCGGCGCAGGCGATCGGCTCCAAGTCGCTCAGCCCCGACGGCGTGCGCAACCTCCTCGAGGGCCGCTTCATCGACGCGATCCAGGCCACTGCCGCCGGCCTGACGATGGACTCGCTGCACGACAAGCGCGCCGAGTTCGTGCGCACGATCCGCGAATCGGTGCGCGACAACCTGGCGCACAGCGGCCTACAGCTCGAGTCGGTCTCGCTGACGCGCATGGACCAGGCCGCCTTCGCCGCCCTCGACGACAACAATGCCTTCAACGCGGTCGGCCTGCGCAAGCTCGCCGAGATCATCGCCACGAGCAAGAAGAAGCGCGCCGAGATCGAGGCCGACGCCGACGTGTCGGTGCGCCAGACCCAGCTCGAGGCGATCAAGCAGCGTCTCGTGCTTTCGCGCCAGGAAGAGGAAGCGCAGATCGGCCAGCGCCTCGAGATCGAAAAGCTCAAGGCGGCCAGCGACGCCGACACGGCGCGCGCCCGCGAGCAGTCGACAGTGGCCTCGGAGAACGCACGCATCGATCGCGAGAAGGACACCCGGATCGCCGAGATCCAGAAGGCGCGCGAGCTGCGCAAGCTCGAGATCGAGGCTCAGCTCAGCGCCGAGGTGAGGAAAGTCGACAGCTCGATCGCGCTGGCGACCAAGCATGCCGAAGAGGCGCGCGCGCAAGGCCAGGCCGAGCTTGCGCGGATCGAGATCGTGCTGGCGCAGGAGCAGCTGCAGACGCAGCGCGAGCGCGCCGTGGCCGAGCGATCGCGCGAGATCGCGCTCAAGCGCGAGCAGGAGCGCGGCGAGGTCGAGACCTCCAAGGCCGAGAGCGAGACCGCGGTGCTGCTGATGACGGCGCGCGCGGAAGCGGCGGCGACGACGACGCGCGCCGAGGCGCATCGCATCCGCCTGAACGCCGAGTCCGAGGGCACGCGGGCGATGATCTCGGCCGAGAACTCGCGCAGCGGCGAGCTGATGCACATGCAGCTCGAGCAGCATCGGCTCGACCGGCTGCCCGAAATCATCGCCCAGATGATGAAGCCGGCCGAGAAGATCGACAGCATCCGCATTCACCAGGTCACCGGCTTCGGCGGCTCGTCGACGCCAGGCGGAGCCGGCGGCAGCGGCGGCGCCGCCGACACGCGCGCGCCGGTGACACAGGTGATGGACAGCATCCTGGGCATGGCACTGCAGCTGCCGGCCCTGAAGAGCATCGGCGATTCGATCGGCGTGGATCTTTCCTCGGCGGTCAGCCCGAAGAAGGTGGGAGGCCCGGATGCGAGCGCTCCCGCAGGCGACAAGGCAACGCCCAAGGCATGAGGCCGGCGTCGCCATCGTTTCATTGCCATCCGGCGCCCCATAAAACTCTGGAGAAGACCATGACTGTTTCACGTCGTCGATTCATCGTTTCAACCACCGGCGCAGCGGCCGGCACCGCCCTTCCCTTCATGCAGGCGCTCGCGCAGGGCACGCCGATCAAGCTCGGCTCGGTGCTCGACAACTCCGGCAACCTCGACGGCTACGGCAAGCCGATGGTGCAGGCGACGACGCTCGCCGCCGAGGAGATCAACGCCGCCGGCGGCCTGCTCGGCAGGAAGATCGAGGTCATCCAGTACGACACCCAGTCCGACATCGCGCTCTATACCAAGTACGCGCAACAGCTCGCCCGCGACGACAAGGTCGACGTGGTGCACGGCGGCATCACGTCGGCTTCGCGCGAAGCCATCAGGCAGACCTTCCGGCGCTCCAACATCCTCTACTTTTACGACGTGCTCTACGAGGGAGGCGTCTGCGACCGCAATTGCGTCGTCACCGGCACGACGCCGGCGCAGGTGATGGAGCCGATCGTCGAGATAGCGAGCAAGCAGTGGGGCAAGAAGGTCTACGTGCTGGCCGCCGACTACAACTACGGACAGATCACCGCCAAGTGGCTTGCGTATTACGCCAAGAAGCTCGGCGGCACGGTGCTGCAGACCGACTTCTTCCCGCTCGACGTCGCCGACTTCGGTTCGACGATCGCCAAGATCCAGGCGGCCAAGCCGGACTACGTCTGCGCGGCGCTGGTCGGCGGTGCCCACCTCTCGTTCTTCCGCCAATGGGCGGCCTCGGGAATGAACAAGAAGATCCCGCTCTGCTCGACGACGTTCGGCGTCGGCAACGAGCACCTCGCGCTCTCGGCAGCCGAGGGTGACGGCATTCTCATCGCAGGCAACTACAGCCAGGAGGAGACAACGCCGGCGAACAAGGACTTCCTGGCGCGCTGGGCCAAGCGCTTCGGCGACACCAAGATCGTCCACGAGATCGCGGTCTCGCAGTACCAGGGCATCAAGCTGTGGGCTGAGGCGGTCAAGAAGGCCGGCTCGCTTGACCGCGAAAAAATGCTGAAGGCGATCGAATCGGGAATCAGCGTCGAAGGGCCCGGCGGCCTGGTGAAGATCGATCCGGCGACGCACCACGCCTCGCTCGACATCAAGGTGATGGAGGTGAAGAACCAGAAATTGACGATCAAGCAGGCGTTCAAGCAGCGTCCGCCGAGCGATACCGCAGCCTCCTGCAACCTGCTGAAGAACCCGAACGAGAACAAGCAGTTCGAGGTCACGATCTAATGCCCCCACGCTCACTTCGTTCGCTGCCCCCCGAGGGGGCCGGGTGCCGCGGCTCCATGCCGGCCTGCGCTGGCATGGACGGCACGAGGAGGCGTCGCGTCTCGCAACGCCGCGGCCTTCAAGGCCGGCCGGCCTCGCATTGACCCTACGGTGGATTACGCGGCCGTCGTCTTCCTCGAGATCCTGTACATGATCGCCTTCCTCGTGCTCACCAGCGCGGGGCTGGCGGTCGTGTTCGGGATGATGCGGGTCATCAACCTCGCCCACGGCGAGTTCGTGATGATCGGCGGCTACGTCACCATCGCCAGCACCCGCGCCGGCATCGACATCTTCTTCTCGATGCTGGTGCTCTCGCCACTGGTCGTCGGCATCCTCGGCCTCGTCGTCGAGCGCATCGTCATCCGCCATCTCTACGGCCGCATGATCGACACCATGCTCGCCACCTGGGGCCTGAGCCTGCTCATGGTCGGGCTGGTGACGCTGATCTTCGGCAACACCCCGGTCAGCGTCACCGCGCCGATCCAGTCCTACCAGGTCGGCGCCTACCAGATGGGCGGCTACAACCTGTTCATCATCGCCGTCGCCATCCTGCTCATGCTCGCGCTCTGGCTGGTGCTGCGGTACACGCGCGTCGGTCTGGTCGCGCGCGGCGCGATGCAGAACGCCGACGTCGCTTCGTCGCTGGGCTACAACCCGCAGAAGATCTACATGTGGACCTTCACGGCCGGCGCCGCGCTGTCCGGCCTGGCCGGCGGCGTGATGGCGCCGTTGACCGGCCTGCTGCCGTCGTCGGGGTCGCTCTACATCGCCAAGTCCTTCATCACCGTTATCACCGGTGGCGCGGCGATCATCTCTGGCACGCTCGCCAGCTCGATCATCTTCGGCACGGTCAACCAGATCGTCTCGTTCGGCTCGACGCCAGTGATCGGCGAGATCGCGATGCTGGCGCTGGCCATCGTGCTGCTGCGCCTGATGCCGCAGGGCATCACCGGCCGCTTCTTCAAGAACTCGACATGACGGGCGGCCCCAACTTCGGCGTCGGGCGGATCCGCTGGGCCTGGTTCATGGTCGGATCGCTGATCTTGCTGCTCCTGCCGGCAGTGACCGGCACGAACACGCCGACGCTGCTGCTGATCTGGGCGCTGTTCGCGCTCTCGCTCGGGCTGATGTGGGGCTTTGCCGGCATCCTGAGCTTCGGCCACGCCGCCTACTTCGGCCTCGGCGCCTACACCTACGCGATCGCCTCGACCAATGTCGGCGAAAGCACGGGCCCGCTGCTGCTCGCCATCATCGTTCCCGCGGCCTTCGCTGCGGTGATCGGCGCGATGATGTTCTACGGCCGCATCAGCGATGTATACATGGGGGTGATCACGCTCGTCGTCACGCTGATCCTGTTCAAGTTCATGAACGCCACCGCCGGCGACGCCTACAAGATCGGTACAGCGCGGCTCGGAGGCTTTAACGGCATTCCGGCCTTTCCCGTCCTCAACGTGCCGGGTGACACCAGCATCCAGATCTTCGGCACGCCGTTCTACTACCTGGTCGCCGTGCTGCTGATGCTCTGCTACCTGCTCTGCCGCTGGATCCTCTCTTCGTACTTCGGCCGCGTCCTGATCGGCATTCGCGAGAACGAAGCACGGGTTGAGCTGCTCGGCTACAGCGCGCCGCTCTACAAGACGGCGATCTTCACGATCAGCGCGGCGATGGCGGGGCTGGCCGGGTGCCTCTTCGCGAACTGGGCCGAGATCGTCACGCCCGGCGTCTTCAGCCTCGGCCAGTCGGCAGAGGTGATCATCTGGACCATCGTCGGCGGCCTGGGCACGCTGGCCGGGCCGATCATCGGCGCGATCGTGCTCGGCTACCTGAAGCTGCTCCTCGGCCAGCAGACGCTGATCGACAACTCGCTGGTGCTCGGGCTCATCCTCGTGCTCGTCGTCCTGCTCTTGCCGAGCGGCCTGCTGCCGGCGCTGACGCGCTGGCGCGTACGCCGCGACCGGGCCAGCGTCAGCAGGCGGCAGGCGAGCAGCACGCGGCGACGGCGCGGCAACCGGAGCGATGGGTGAGCGATACCGTCGTCGACACACGCGACCTGTCGATGCGCTTCGGCGGCGTGCAGGCGGTCAACAACGTCAACTTCTCGCTGCGCGACCGCGAGCTACGCTGCCTGATCGGCCCGAACGGGGCAGGCAAGAGCACCTTCTTCAAGTGCCTGACCGGCCAGATCCGGCTCGACCACTCGCACGGCCGCGTCTTCATCAAGGGCCAGGACGTGACCGGCTGGCGCGCCTACGAGATCGTGCGTCTCGGCGTCGGCATCAAGACGCAGGTGCCCTCGGTCATGAACGGCCTCAACGTCGAAGAAAACCTCTGGCTCTCGGCGCGCCGCGTCAACCACCGCGATGCGGCGCAGGCGACTGTCGCCGAAGTGATCAGGCAGGTCTCGCTCGAAGGCATCGCCCGCCGCCTGGTCGGCGAGCTCGCGCACGGCCAGCGCCAGCTCGTCGAGATCGGCATCGTGCTGGCGCAGCGGCCGTGGCTGCTGCTGCTCGACGAGCCGGCCGCCGGCATCACAGGCGCCGAGGCAGAGGCGCTGGTGCGCATCATCCACGAGGTGAACCTGACGGCGACCGTCGTCGTCGTCGATCACGACATGCAGTTCGTGCGCATGCTGGGCGGCCGTGTCACCGTGCTGCACCAGGGTGCGGTGCTGCGCGAAGGGCCTGTCGACGAGGTGCTGGCCGACGCCAAGGTGCGCGAGGTCTACATCGGAAGTCGCGCCAAATGATCGAGTCCCACTCCACGCTCGCCGCCGAGGCCACCGGCCCGGACGTCGTGCTCGACGTCGCCGGCCTGCGCGCGGCCTATGGCCACGTGCCGGTGCTGCACGGCATCAGCTTCGCGCTGCACGCCGGCGAGGCGGTCGGCATCGTCGGCCACAACGGCGTCGGCAAGACCACTTTCCTGAAGACGCTGATCGGCCTGGTGCCGGTTACCGCCGGCCGTATCTCGATCGACGGCATCGACGTGACGCGCATGAAGGCGCACGACCGCAGCCGGCTCGGCATCGGCTACGTGCCGCAGGGCCGCGGCATCCTGCCCGGCCTCACCGCGCTGGAGAACCTGCGACTCGCCTGGACCGCCGACTCGGGCGACACCGAGAGCGCCGCGATCGAGCGCATCACCGCGACGCTGCCGCGCCTCTCGGCGATCCTCGACCGCAAGGGCGGCGCGCTCTCGGGTGGCGAGCAGCAGATCCTCGCCCTCGGCCGCGCCCTCATGCCTTTGCCCTGGCTGCTGCTCCTCGACGAGCCTTCCGAAGGCATCCAGCCCTCGATCGTGCAGGAGATCGGCGAAATCCTCGCCGGCCTGCGCAAGCGCGACAGGCTCTCGCTCGTCGTCGTCGAGCAGAACCTCGACCTCGTGCTCGACGTCGCCGACCGCATCGTCGTCATGGAGCGCGGCCGCATCGAGCGCGAGGTCGACGCCCACGTCGTGCAGGCCGGCGGCCTGGCCGAGTTGCTCGGCATGGGTGCGATGCGCATGACCCGGCCCGGCGGCGCGGGGGCACGGCCGGCGGCGCAGGTCGCGACCGCGGTGGGGGCGGCGGTGCCGCCGGCATCGTCACGATCGGCCGCGCCGGCGTCCTTGACTGCGCTCACGCCGCCGGCCGCAGCACGGCCAGCGCGCAACGGCTCCCGTTCCTCGCCGCCTGCGCCGGCACCACTTTCCCGAGGTGACAACATGTCGATGGTCAAGCGCCCCACGCTCGAGCAGATGAAGGCCATCGTCGCCAAGCTGCACATGAGCATGTCGGACCACGAAGTCGGCGAGTACCTCGAGGTGCTCGAAGGCACGATGCAGGCCTACGACCGCGTCGACCAGCTGCCCGACTACCTGCCCGAGGTGCGCTATCCGCGCACGCCCGGAACGCGGCCTTCCGCGGCCGAGAATCCGCTAGGCGCCTGGTACGTCAAGACCGACATCAAGGGCGCGCCCTACGGGCCGCTCGCCGGCAAGCGCGTGGTGCTGAAGGACAACATCTGCCTGGCCGGCGTGCCGATGATGAACGGCGCCTCGACGCTCGAAGGCTATGTTCCCGACGTCGACGCCACGGTCGCGACGCGCATCCTCGACGCCGGCGGCACGATCGTCGGCAAGGCGCACTGCGAACAGTTCTGCCTGTCCGGCGGCAGCCACACCTCCGCGAGCGGGCCGGTCCACAACCCGTACAAG
>JANXXS010000356.1 GCA_025350505.1 Burkholderiales bacterium | reverse complement strand
CGCCGCCTTGGTGACGAAGGGATGGAGGTTGCCGGTGGTCGCGTACTGCAGCAGCGCGTCGAAGCGCTGCACGGCGCCGAACTTGGCGACGTAGAGGGCCGAGTCGACGGCGTATTCGTGCAGGTCGAGCACGACGATGGGCGCGATGTCGCGCTCGAGCTGGGCCTGGGCCTGCGCTTCCGGCGTGGCGAGGAGCAGGTGGTCGCGGTTGATGTCGCTGCCGTCGGCGGCGCTGCGCTGGCCGAGCGCCGCGCCATCGGGATTGGCGCGCGGCAGCAGGAACACGTCGATCTGGTCGAGGACGCGGTCGAAGCGACCGGCGGCGAGCTGTTGGGCGACGACGACGAGCGCTTCGGTACCCGCCGGCTCGTCGCCATGCTGGCCGGCGACGATCAGGACGGCCGGTCGACGCGCGGGCGCCGCGGGCGGTGCCGACGCCGAGCTGGCAGCGGCCGGCGCGGCATCGGCTTGCCGTGTGAACGCCAGTGCTTCGAGCGGCGCGCCACGCTGCGAGCTGCCGAGCGGCAGCACGTCGATCGCCGTGCCGCGCGCCGAGCCGTCGCCGGCGCGCACCAGGCCGTGCAGGATCGCGCGCAGCTCGTCGTTGCGTGTGAAGGCGGTGCGGCCCGGTTCGAAGGCCGGCGTCGCGAAGCTGACCGCAGGCTCCGGAAAGCGCGCCGCGACGGCGGGCGAGATCGCCGGCACGGAGACGACGTCCGGTGTCGGCGCGACGACGACCGGCGCTGGCGCCAGGTTTGAAACCGGTGCGGGAGCGTCGACCGACGGCGCAGCGGCCCGCGGCCGCACCAGCGACGGCACCGCCGCGACCGACGACGGCGGCGGCACCACGTACCTCGGCATGGGCGATGAACACGCGCCGAAACCGATCAGGCCGGCCACCGCCAGCCAGCGCCGCGCAGGCGACCGCACCATCCTCTGCATCCAGACTCCCGAAGCGCCTCCAGCCGGCGCGGCCGGGCAATATAGCCCCCGCGCAGGCACGGGCCCAGGCCAAACCCCCCGGCGGCACAAGGCCACCTGGCGCCGCGCTGGAGCCGCTTCGCGCCCCTGCCCTTCGCTTCGTCGCATGGCACTGGCAACCGGGATGCCGGCGCCGCGACAGTGCAGACCCAAGCGACGGAATCGCCTGCCCTCGCCGCTCGCCTTCAGAATCGTCCCATGCCGTCGATTGCCGCCCGCCCCTTTCACCGCCCCGGCCATTGGCGCGGCTTCGCGATGCGCGGCGTCAAGACCTGGGCCGCGGCGCTGCTGATCGCGGTCTGCATCTGGGCGCTGGCACGCCACGACTTCGGCACGACGATCGTCTATTCGCTCTGCATCTCGACGATGTGCTGGCTCTTCATCGACCTGGGCCGCGACCTGGTCGCCACGCGCACGTCGATCCCGCTGTTCGGCGCCGCCTCGGCCGGCGGCGCCTGGCCGGGCTGGATCTGGATGCTGGTCATCGTCGCCGTCGGCGCGGTGCTCGGCTACGCGGCGGGCAACGAGATCGCCAACCGGCTCACCGGCCTGAACTCGCCCGGCCCTTTCAACTCCGGCTTTCGCGACACGCTGTCGCTGCTCGTGCTCGCCCTGCTGCCGGCCATCGTCATCACCTATTTCTTCCAGTCGCGCGAAGTCATCGCGGCACAGAAGACCGAGGTCGAGACGGCGCAGCGCCAGGCCGCCGAGCAGCAGCTCAAGCTGCTCGAATCGCAGCTCGAGCCGCACATGCTGTTCAACACGCTGGCCAACCTGCGCGTGCTGATCGGCGTCGACCCGGCGCGGGCGCAGCAGATGCTCGACCAACTGATCGCCTTCCTGCGTGCCTCGCTCGCCGGCTCGCGCGCCAGCCTGCATCCGCTCGAGGCCGAGTTCGGCCGGCTGCGCGACTACCTGGCACTGATGCAGGTGCGCATGGGCGCACGCCTGACGACGCGCTTCGAGCTGCCGCCCGAGCTGGCCGGCGCGCAGCTGCCGCCGCTGCTGCTGCAGCCGCTGGTCGAGAACAGCATCAAGCACGGCCTCGAGCCGCACGTCGCCGGCGGGCGCATCGACGTCGGCGCGGCGCGCGAGGGCGATACGCTGGTGCTCCGCGTACGCGACAGCGGTGCCGGCCTGTCGCGCGTCGCCGTGCCGGGCGATGGCTATGGACTGGCCCATGTGCGTGAAAGACTCGCCACGCTCTACGGCGACCGCGCCTCGTTCACGCTCGCGCCCGCCGACGATGCCGAGGGCGGCACGCTGGCGACGATCCGCCTGCCCCTCGACATGGCCCAGCACACCGCCGAGGAGCCCCGCCCGTGAAGGCCAGCGCCGTCATCGCCGAAGACGAGCCGCTGCTCGCCGAGGCGCTGCGCATCGAGCTCGCCGCACTCTGGCCCGGGCTCGAGATCGCAGCCGTCGTCGGCGATGGCGAGACCGCGGTCGCGCAAGCCCTGACGCATCGGCCCGACGTCGTCTTCCTCGACATCCGCATGCCCGGCATGAGCGGCCTCGAAGCGGCGCAGGCGCTGGCCGAGGACTGGCCCGACGACGAAGGCCCGTTCCCGCTGCTCGTCTTCGTCACCGCTTACGACCGGTACGCGCTACAGGCCTTCGAGCGTGCCGCGGTCGACTACCTGCTCAAGCCCGTGCAGACGGCGCGGCTCCAGGCGACCGTCAAGCGCCTGCAGGGCACGCTTGCCGCCCGCTCCGACATGGCGCCGGCCAAAGAGCTCGGCGCCGTCGTCGAGCGCCTGCGCGGCCTGCTCGGCGCGACCGGCGCCGTCGCGACGATGGCCGCCGACAGCGAGCCGCTGCACGTTCTGCAGGTCGGCGTCGGCAACGCCATCCACATGGTGCGCATCGACGACGTCGCCTACTTCGAGGCCGCCGACAAATACGTGCGCGTCGTCACGGCGACGCGCGAGCACCTGATACGCACCTCCCTGCGCGAGCTGGTGCCGCGCCTCGACGCGAGCCGTTTCTGGCAGATCCATCGCGGCACCGTGGTGCGCGCCGAAGCGATCGCCTCGGCCGAACGCGAAGAGAGTGGCCGCGTCACGTTGAAGCTGCAGGGACGGCCCGAAAAGCTGGTCGTCAGCCGCCTGTACGCGCACCGATTCAAGGCCATGTAGGCCACGACCTCAGGGAGAACGCATCATGAACCGCAACGAACCTGTCGACGACGAACGCGCACTCGAGCGCCGCGCACGCCGGCGCGTCGGCATCAAGATGGGATTTCTCGTCCACCTGCTCGTCTTCGTCCTCGTCAACCTTGGCCTCTTCGCCGTCAACGCCTACACGGGCGGCCCGCGCTGGGCGGTTTTTCCGCTGCTCGGCTGGGGGCTGGGCCTGGCCATCCACGGCATCGTCACCTTGCTCTCGCTGCAGGGCGAGGGCCTGCGCCAGCGCATGGTGGCGAGCGAGATGGCGCGCCTGCGCGAGAAGGGCTAGAAGCGAAGGCGGCCCGAGGCGCTGCGTGCGCCGTCGGACCGCG
Source organism: Burkholderiales bacterium (assembly GCA_025350505.1). Classification (GTDB taxonomy): domain Bacteria; phylum Pseudomonadota; class Gammaproteobacteria; order Burkholderiales; family Burkholderiaceae_C; genus Schlegelella_A. Next base: position 30,167 of record JANXXS010000356.1, on the reverse strand, counting down.
AAGTCGCGCGCGACGCGAAGTCACGCGAGACGTCAGTTGCGATAGAGCTGGCCGTTGTCGAAGCGGACGCGCTCGCCGACGCGCAGGTCGTCGATGCGATGGAAGTCCATAAAGCGCTGCGCGCCGTTGTCGAGGCGGATGCCGACGCGAAAGACCTCGTCGTCGCGCTTGTTCCGGTTCTCGACGGCGTTGCCGGCGACGGCACCGCCGACGACGCCTGCACCGGTCGCGAGCGCACGGCCCGCACCTGCGCCGAACTGGTTGCCGACGACGCCGCCGAGCACCGCGCCGATGATGGCGCCGGCGCCGGACGGACGCGAAGCGACCGCGATGACGTCGATGCTCGTGACCTGGCCGTATTCGCCGTAGACCGGCGCATTGACGATCGGCGCCTCGGCGATGCGGTCGTCGCGCCGCGGCGGCGCCGACGAGCACGCGGTGACCAGCACGAGCGCGCTCAGCGCCGCGGTCGAAAGCAGGGTGGTTCGGATTGGCATGATGGTTTCTCCCGGCGCGAACGCCCTGTGAACGAAACGGCGCGAACTCGGCCACGCCCTGGAGCCACCATCATGCAAAGCCGTGCCCGCGATGCGGGTCGGACGCCTGACCTGCGAACGGCCGGGCATCGCCGACACTGTTCGTAGGCCAAGGCCGCATCCCGTTCGCAAGCTCCCGGAAGCGGCCCGGATGTTGCGGCTCAACGCCGCCAGTCGACCCGGCCGTCGCGATGATCGCCGCGGCGGTCTTCGCGATCGCCACGATGGTCGTCGCGGTCGAAACGGCGGTCGTCGCGATCGTGATCGCCGTCGTGGTGCCAGCGGTCATGACCATGGAACCACGCCGGGCGCGGCGGGGGCGGCAGCCAGATGCGCGGGCGCGGCGCGTATTCGACGACGCGCGGTGCGTAGTAGGGCGCCGGCTCGTAGTAGGACGGCGTCGGCGCGTAGTAGGCCGGCGCCGGTGCGTAGTAGGCCGGCGCACCGTAGTAGGCTGGTGCATTGGACACATAGGTCGCGACCGGCGGCACATTGATGCCGATCGACCATTCGAACCGCGCGGCGTTCGCGGCCGTGGCCGTGAACAAGGCCGCCGCCGCAGCGGCTGCAAGAACGAGTGAGCGATTCATTTGTCTCTCTCCAGCTGCGCACGCGACGAAGCGTGCATGCATCGACAACGCGACGACACCGGGGCCTCGTTGACGGATTCACTGTTGCGCAACGTAAAGGAGGGGCATGCCCCTCCTCCTAGAATGCCGCTCGCTTCCCGCCTCTCATGAACACTCCGAAGGAACCGGCCGCGCCGGCCAGCAATTTCCTGCGCCACATCGTCGAGCGCGACCTCGCCGCGGGCACCTACGCGTCGCGCCGATTCGCCGGCACGCCCGGCGACGCCATGCATCACGCCGGCGGGCCGCCCGACCCGGCACGCATCCGCACGCGCTTTCCGCCCGAGCCGAACGGCTACCTGCACATCGGCCATGCCAAGAGCATCACGCTCAACTTCGGCCTGGCCGCCGAATACGGCGGCATCTGCCATCTTCGCTTCGACGACACGAATCCGGAAAAGGAAGAGCAGGAATATGTCGACGCGATCATCGACGCGGTGCGCTGGCTCGGCTTCGACTGGCATGCGCCCGAGCCGGCCCGCCCGTTCGAGGCGACGACGAGCCACCTCTATTTCGCGAGCGACTACTTCGACTTCATGTACCGCGCCGCCGAAGCGCTGGTCGAGGCCGGCCACGCCTACGTCGACGAGCAGAGCGCGGACGAGATGCGCGCGCATCGCGGCGACTTCGCGACACCGGGCACGGCCAGCCCGTTCCGCGATCGCAGGCCAGAGGAGAACCTGGCGCGCCTGCGCCAGATGAAGAACGGCGAGCTTGCCGACGGCGCCGCGGTGCTGCGCGCCAGGATCGACATGTCGAGCCCGAACATCAACATGCGCGACCCGGCGCTCTACCGCATCAAGCGGGCCACGCACCACAACACGGGGGACCGCTGGTGCATCTATCCGATGTACACCTTCGCCCATCCGATCGAGGACGCGCTCGAGAACGTCACGCACTCGATCTGCACGCTCGAGTTCGAGGACCAGCGTCCGTTCTACGACTGGCTGCTCGACTGGCTCTGCAAGCTCGGCCTGCTCGCCCAGCCGCGGCCGCACCAGTACGAGTTCGCTCGGCTCAACGTCACCTACGTCATCACGAGCAAGCGCAAGCTGAAGGCATTGGTCGACGACAAGATCGTCGCCGGTTGGGACGACCCGCGCATGCCGACGATCGCCGGCCTGCGCCGCCGCGGCTACACGCCCGAATCGATCCGCATGCTCTGCGAGCGCGCCGGCACGAGCAAGGCCGGCGGCTGGACCGACTACGCCAGCCTCGACATCGCGCTGCGCGACGACCTCGACCCGAAGGCGCCGCGTGCAATGGCTGCGCTCGACCCGATCGAGTTGCGCCTTGCCAACTGGGCCGAGCTGTTCGGCAGCGACGCGCATCGCGAGGACTGCCATGCGCCGCTGCACCCGCAACGGCCCGAAATCGGCGAGCGACGCTTCCAGCTCGGCCCGCGCGTCTGGATCGAGCGCGACGACTTCGCCGAAGCGCCGACCAAGGGATTCTTTCGCCTCTTCCGGGGCAACCGCGTGCGCCTCAAGTACGGCTACATCGTCGAGTGCACCGGCTGCGAGAAGGATGCCTCGGGACGCGTCGTCGCCGTGCTGGCCCGCGTCGTCGCCGACACGAAGAGCGGCACGCCGGGCGCCGATGCGGTCAAGGTCAAGGGCACCATCACCTGGGTCGGTGCCGACGACGGCATCGCCGCCGAGGTGCGCCTGTACGACCGCCTCTTCATCGACGCGCAGCCCGATGCCGGCGGCAAGGACTTCAAGGCCAGCCTCAATGCGCAGAGCCTGCGCGTCGTCACGGCCTATGTCGAAGCGGCGCTCGCCAACGCCGAGCCCGACGCGCGCTTCCAGATCGAGCGGCATGGCTACTTCGTCACCGATCGCCTCGACCACGCGTCGGGCCGGCCGGTGCTGAACCGAATCACCACCCTGAGAGACACCTGGAGCAAATGAACAATTCCATGACCGGTCGATCCTTCACTTTTCCGCGCCGCATCGGCCTCGCCGTCGTGGCCGCGCTCGCGCTCGGCGCAACGGCCGTGGCCATGGCGCAGATGACCGCGCCCGCTGCCGCGAGCGGCGTGACGATGCCGAGCGGCCTCGTCTACACCGCTCTGCGCGAAGGCAAGGGGCCGAGCCCGACGGCGGCAGACACGGTCAAGGTGAACTATCGCGGCACCTTTCCCGACGGCAAGGAGTTCGACAGTTCGTACGCGCGCAATGCGCCGGCGACCTTTCCGCTCGGCCGCGTCATCCCGTGCTGGACCGAGGGCGTGCAGCACATGAAGGTCGGCGGCAAGGCGAAGCTGGTCTGCCCGGCATCGATCGCCTATGGCGAGCGCGGCGCGGGCGGCGTGATCCCGCCCAACGCGACGCTTCATTTCGAGATCGAGTTGCTCGAGATCAACCCGCGCTGAGGCACCTCATGACGCTGCGTCCGTTTGCCCGGCTCTGCGCCGCCACGCTGCTCGCGGCGGGGCTCGCCGACTGCGGCGGCGGAGGCGGCGGCAATGCCAGCAGCAACGGCACGCCGGCCGGCCTCGTCGACACGACGCCCTACTCGACCGCAGCCGGCGCCTCGCTCGCCGCCCCCGACGAGGCGGCCGCCGTGACGACGCACACTGTCACCATCGCCGGCACGCCGATCGCCTACACCGCGACGACCGGCCATCTCATTGCGCGTGCGCCGGTCAGCGGTGCGCTCGAGGCCTCGATGTTCTACGTCGCCTACACGGTGCCGGCGCTGTCCGGTCCGAACCGGCCGGTCGTCTACTTCTACAACGGCGGGCCCGGCTCGGCGACGGTCTGGCTGCACCTCGGCTCGTTCGCGCCACGTCGCATCGTCACGCACGCCCCGTCGCGCAACGTGCCGCAACCGTTCTCGCTGGTCGACAACGCCGAAAGCCTGATCGACATCGCCGACCTCGTCTTTGTCGACGCCGTCGGCACCGGTTATTCGGAAGCGATCGCGCCGTTCCAGAACCAGAGCTTCTGGGGCGTCGACAGCGACGCCGCCGTGATGCGCGACTTCATCGCCCGCTACGCCGCCGTCAACCAGCGGACGGCCTCGCCGACCTATCTGTTCGGCGAGTCCTACGGCACGACGCGCTCGGCCGTGCTCGCCCACCTGATGGTCGCCGCGGCGATGCGCCTCGACGGCGTCGTGCTGCAGTCGTCGGTGCTCGACTACAACTCGAACTGCGATGTGAACGGCATCCCCGCAGCAATCAGTTGCGAAGGCAGCTTCCCGAGCTACGGCATGGTCGGCTCATGGTTCTCCCTGACCCATCCCGTGCCGACCGACGCCGATGCCTACGCGCAGCAGTTGCGCGATTTCAGCGTCGCCAGCTTCGGACCGGCGGCGACGGCCTGGGTGCAATTTCGCCAGCCGGCCTCGCCGGCGCTGCTGAATCAGCTGGTCGACCTCACCGGCGCCCCGCTCGACGCGTGGACGACCAACGTCGACCTCGACGCGACGACGTTTCGCAATCGCCTCATCGCCGGCCAGCTGCTCGGCCGCTACGACGCGCGCATCGCGGCGCCGACCGGCAGCGCGCTGGCGGCCGGCGGCGATCCGTCGTCGACGCTCGTCGCCGCGCCCTTCGCCGCCGCGGCGAACAGCCTGTTCACGAACGAGCTGCAATACACGGCGACCGCCGGCTACACGCTGCTCTCGAACGCGATCGACAGCTGGGACTTCTCGCACGACGGTCGGGCGCTGCCCGATACCATTCCGGATCTCGCTGCCGCGATCGCACAGCGCCCGAGCCTGAAAACCTTGTCGCTGGCCGGCTATCACGACCTGGCAACGCCGTTCCGCCAGACCGAGCTCGATGCGGCCCGGCTCGGCGCGCAACCCGGACTCGCCCTGCGCGTCTATGCGGGCGGCCACATGACCTATCTCGACGACGGCTCGCGGCCGCGCATCAAGGCCGACGTCGCCGCCATGATCGCGGCAGCGCCGCCGATGGCCGTCGCCGACACGGCGGTTGCAGCCGCGCATTCCGCCGCCGTGTCGGCGACCGCGCCTGTGCCGAAGGTCCGTGTGCCGCCGACGCGCGTCGTCCCTGCCGCGCCGACAAAATCCGAAGACCGGAGCGCACTCGCGCAGGGCGGCGACCCTTACCTGCCGCCTGCCCTGCGCATCGCGCCTGCCGCGCCGTCACCGAGCGGTGCGGCGCTGAAGGCCCTGGTCGAACGGAAGATCGCCGAACGCAGGGCCGACGTTTACCGGTAGACGTGCTCGCCGCGGTTGGCCTTCCACGACTCCTCGAAGAAGCTCGCGTCCTCGTCGCTGCGCGGGCGCACCGCCATCAGGATGCCGCCTTCGCGGATGCCCTTGTCGTACTCCTTGACGCGTTCTTCCGGAATGCCCCAGCCGATCAGCGCGCCGACGATGCCGCCGGTGGCCGCGCCGGCGCCGGCGATCGCCGCCGCGAGCGGACCGGCAATGACGAGGCCGAGGCCGGGCAAGGCGATGGTCGTGCCGACTGCCGCGATCGCCGCGGCGATGGCGCCGAGGCTGCCGCCAATCGCGCCGCCGATACCGGCGCCTTCGGCAGCCTTGTTGCCGAGCTCGGTCTGGCGGCCGTCGGTGCTCGTGAAGTGGCGCTGGCGTGTGTCGTCGGACATCACGAGGTCGACGTCATCGCGCCCGTAGCCGCGGTCCGAGATCGACTGGTAGGCGCGCTCGGCGCTGTCGCGGTCGCGGAACAGCCCGGTCAGCATGGGTTTGTGGTGGGTGGCCATCTTTTCGCTCCTGGTGGGTGAAATCAGGAAGCGAAGGTTGGCGCAGCCGGCCACGCCGTCGTAGCGGCCTGGGTGCCACGCGCCGGTCGTCTGGGCGGAGCCCGCGTCGTCGGCTCGCTCCTACACGCGTCGCGCTTGCGCCTTCTTCGCCATGAAGTGACGAACCAGGGGGACGGTCAGCATCAGGCAGGCCGAGGCGCCGAGGGCCATCGGCAGCGTCGAGCCCGAGACGTGCATGACCCAGGCACCGGCGAGCAGCGACGCGTGGCCCGCGACGTAGAGCTTCAGCGGACGGGCGGAGGGTCGGGGGCTGCGCGGCATGGCGACTCCTGAAGATCGTGCATCGAGTGTGGCATCGGCGGGCGCGCGACGCTGGCGCGGTTCGTGCGCTCGTTCGCGGACGCGACGCTTTCTTCGCGGGCCGCCGCCGCGCCCCGTTGGCGGGCACCACCGACAGGCGAAACCGGCGCCGACCTACGATGCGGGGCCGGGCCTCGCGCGACAGTCGTGCACTTTCGTTCCGGATCCCGTCGATGAAACCGTCGCCCCGCCTCTTCCCGATCCTCCCGTTCGCCGCCGCTGTGCTGCTTGCCGGCTGCGGCGAAACCGCGACCTTGCCGGTGGCCGCCGGCTTCGGCCCGTCGCCGCAACTGCCGGCGCCGCACAAGACCTTGTTGCCGACGATGAACATCGCGCCAGCCAAGGGCTGGAGCGACGGCGCCCGGCCGGTCGCGGCGGCTGGCCTGTCGGTGCTCGCCTACGCTGCCGGGCTCGACCACCCGCGCTGGATCTACGTGCTGCCGAACGGCGACGTGCTCGTCGCCGAGACCAATGCGCCGCCGAAGCCAGAAGACGGCAAGGGCATTCGCGGCTTCGTCATGCGCCAGGTCATGAAGCGGGCCGGCGCCGGCACGCCGAGTGCCGACCGCATCACCCTGCTGCGCGGCCTGCGCGCCGACGGCACTGCGGAAACGAAGACGGTATTCCTCGAGCACCTCAGCTCGCCGTTCGGCATGGCGCTGGTCGGCAGCGACTTCTACATCGCCAACTCCGACGCGGTGGTTCGCTTCGCCTATACGTCCGGCCAGACGCACCTCGACGGCACGGGCACCAAGCTCGTCGACCTGCCCGCCGGCCCGATCAACCACCACTGGACCAAGAACCTGATCGCCAGCGCCGACGGCACGAAGCTCTATGCGACCGTCGGCTCGAACAGCAACGTCGGCGAAAACGGCCTCGCCGCCGAAGAGGGTCGCGCCGCGATCTGGGAGATCGACCGCGCCACCGGTACGCACCGCATTTTCGCGTCTGGCTTGCGCAACCCGAACGGCATGGCCTGGACGGGCGCGGCGCCCGGGTCGGCGACGCTCTGGACGGTCGCCAACGAGCGCGACGAGATCGGCAGCGACCTGGTGCCCGACTACCTCACCTCGGTCCGCGACGGCGCCTTCTACGGCTGGCCGTTCAGCTATTGCGGCCAGAACGTCGATGCGCGGGTCCAGCCGCCGCACCCGGAGATGGTGGTCAAGGCGATCGCGCCCGACTACGCGCTCGGTCCGCACACCGCCTCGCTCGGCCTCGCGTCGTCGCAAGGGACGAGTCTGCCGGCCCCCTTCGCGAACGGTATGTTCGTCGGCCAGCACGGCTCCTGGAACCGCCGCCCGCACAGCGGCTACAAGGTGATCTTCGTGCCGTTCGTCGACGGCCGGCCACAAGGCGACCCGATCGACGTGCTGAGCGGCTTTCTCAGCGCCGACGGCGACGCCTTCGGCCGGCCGGTCGGCGTGGCCATCGACAGGACCGGCGCCCTGCTCGTCGCCGACGATGTCGGCAACACGATCTGGCGCGTCACCGGTGGCCCGCCGCGGGTCGCGGCGCGCTGACCCGGGGCGCTAGCTGCGGCCCCAGCTCGCCCAGTAGCCGGCGCTGCCGGCCAGCGCCGAGACAACGCCGCCCCAGGTCCAGTCGATCAGGCTGAGCCCGAGCGGCCAGTCGCGCACGATGGCCAGGTTGGTGAGGTTGTAGACGCCGTAGGCGGCCAAGCCGAGCACGGCCGAGCGCAGGGCCGCGTCGAGCCAGCCCGCGGGCTGGTTGCCCAGCACCAGGTAGACCAGGGCGACCGGATAGAGGATGTAGAAGAGGGCCGCCGGAACGGCACGGAACGAGTCGGCCATCAGGCTGCCCATCTCGCGCCGGTACAGGTCCTTGGTCAGCACGCCGAGCCAGACCGCGTCGAGCACGGCCACGGCGACCAGCACGGCGAGATAGGCCACGCCCGCCTGCGCCAGGGTCAGGCGCGATGCCGTCATAGCCGCGCCCTCACTTGCGGACGTTGTCGAGCGCGTTCGGCGCCTTGAAGCCGAGCTCTTCCGCGCGCGCCTCGTAGGGTGCAGCCAGCGCCGGCTGGTCGGACTTGCGGTAGAAGACGGCCAGCTCGTAGCTGGCCGAGGCGTTGCCGAGCGCGGCGGCGTACTGCAGCCAGCCGACGTAGCGCGAGGGATTGGCCTCGACGCCGCCGTCGCCGTCGCGGTACAGCCGCGCCATGCGCGCCGCCGCTTCCTTGTCGGCGAGCGCCGCCTTGCGCACGTCGTCGACGAGGCTCGTCGCCGCACCGCGCACGAGAAAGTCGCCGCGATAGAGGCGAATGTCGCTGCGCTCGAGGAGCCGCTTGGTGTTGCGCGCCTTCTCCAGGTCGGCACGCGCCAACGCCGCCGCCGGCCCGTTCGGGTAGCTGGTGATATAGCGGTCGGCGACGATGACGATGTCGGCCGGCCAGCGCGCGTCCGACAGCTCCTGGTGCAGCGATGGCTCGGGCGCCGGCGGGAACGGCACCGCGACGGCCGATCCGGCCAGGGCACAAGCGGCCACGAGGAGGGCGAGCGAGCGCCGCGAAAACAGCATGGGAAACGTCATGGGTGCGCCTTCGAGAAGTCCTTCACCGCGGCGAGCGTCTTCTCGACATGCCGGCTCGGGTTCAGGCTCTGGTAGTTGTAGAGGACCTTGCCGTTCGGCGCGATCACGTAGGAAATGCGGTTGGCGAAGTCCGGCTTCAGCGCCATGATGGCGTCGTACGATTTCATGATGCTCTGCGAGTTGTCGGAAGCGACCGGGAACTTGCCCTGGCAGGCCTGCACCGAGAACTTGCCGAGGGTGTCGATGTCGTCGCTCGAGACGCCGATCACGGTGGCGCCGAGCGCCTCGAACTTGGCGATCGACTCGGCGAACTCGTGCGCTTCGATCGAGCAACCCACCGAGAACGCAGCGGGGAAGAAGTAGAGCACGACCGGCCCCTTGGCCAGGGAATCGGCGAGCGAAAACTTGTACACCTTTCCCGCCAGCGCCGCCTGCGCTGTAAAGTTGGGTGCTGCATCTCCGACATCCAATGCTGCGTATGACGATGTCGTCAGCGAGACAAGCAATCCCAGGAACGCAATGAGTTTCTTCATGGCAGCCTCCGATTTGGCGCGTTCTTCATCTTACGAGAAACCGCGACAAGCCGATGCATTCCGGCGATTCGCCACCGCCCATGCGGCCGGCGTCCCGCTGCGGCGGCCCGGCTGGCTGGAGCGGCTGGCCGCGGCAGCGCTGGCCGCCGGCGCGGTCTGCATGGCGGGCTGCGGCACGCTGCCCGCCAACGTCGGCAAGACCGACACGCTGGCGCTGCCGCTCGACCCGGACAGCCCGCTGGTCAAGATCGCCCGCGCCTCGTCGCCGGCTCCCGACCAGACCGGCGTGCGCCTGATGCCGCTCGGCGCCTTCTCGCTCGACACCCGGATCCAGCTCGCGCAGCGCGCCACCCACACGCTCGACGTCCAGTACTACCAGTTCGAGAACGACCCGACCGGGCGGCTCCTCATGACCGCGCTGCGAGACGCTTCGGTACGCGGGGTGCGCGTGCGCCTGCTTGTCGACGACCTCTACACCACGCATACCGACCTGCTGCTGCGCGGCCTGTCGTCGTACCCGAACTTCGAGGTGCGGCTTTTCAACCCGTTCTGCTGCGCCCGGGGCAGCGGCGTCGCCGGGCGCTACACCGCCTCGATCTTCGACTTCGGGCGGCTCAACCATCGCATGCACAACAAGATGTTCCTGGCCGACGGCGTGATGGCCGTGGTCGGCGGGCGAAACATCGCCGACGAGTACTTCCTGCGCAGCGCCGATTCGAACTTCGTCGACATGGACGCGTTCGTCATGGGCGCGGTCGTCAAGGACATGTCGGCGATCTTCGACCGCTACTGGAACAGCGAGGTCGTCTACCCGATCGACGCGGTGGGCGAACCGATCGGCGACCCGGCCGTACGGCTGAAGGCCTTCGAGACGCTGCTGGCGAGCCTGCCGCCCTCGCCGGCCGTCGACCCGCCGGCGGTCGACCTGCTCGGCTACGGCCCGCTCAGCGAAGACTTCGACACCGGCCAGGTCGGCCTGGAATGGGGCACGGCGCGCGCCTTCGCCGATCCGCCCGAAAAGCTCCTGTCGATGACGCCGAAGATCGCCTTCGAGATGAGCGTCACGAACAACGTGATGATGCAGGTCTGGCAGGCGAAGAGCGACCTCGTCCTCACCTCTCCCTACATGATCCCGGGCGAGGCCGGCCTGGCGTCGATCCGCAAACTGGAAGCCGACAAGGTCAAGGTGACGGTGATCACCAACTCGCTCGCCGCCACTGACGAGCCGCTGGTGCACAACGGCTATGCCCGCTATCGCCCGGCGATGCTCGACGCCGGTGTCGACCTCTACGAGCTGAGCCCGACGCGCACGTCGATGACGAAGCGGCTCGGCATGTTCGGCACCTCGCTCGGTCGCCTCCACGCCAAGACGGCGATCATCGACAAGCGGATCATCTTCATCGGCTCGATGAACCTGGACCCGCGCTCGGCCAGCACCAACACCGAGTTCGGCATGTTCATCGACAACCCGGCGCTGGCCAAGGAGTTGCTGCGCGTCATCAACATCAGCAAGCTCGAGGGCGCCTACAAGGTGCGCTTCGCGCCGAAGAGCCGGGACCTGCAATGGCTGACCATCGACGACGACAAGGAAATGATCCTCACCGTCGAGCCCGAGTCCTCGTTGTGGCTGCGCCTGCACAACATGCTGCTCGGCTGGTTCGTCTCCGACCAGTTGCTCTGAGCATCCTCGAAAACCCGCAGAAGGTGCGCGGCACAATCCGCGCGTGCTGCACTCACTCGCTTTCCCGACCGGCCTCGCCCTTGCCGCGGCGTGCTTCGCCGCGCCGGCGCTCGCGGTCCAGGTCTGCGAGCTGAACGGCCAGCCGGTCAACCCGAGCAACGGCTACACCACCGAAGGCAAGACCGGCCTGATGCGCTGCCGCGAGGGTGAAGGCGGCCCAGTGGTTCGCGAGCAGGAGCTGCAGCGCGGCAAATTCATGGGCGTGGTCCGCTGGTTCAAGGACGGCGCGCTCGAGCGCGAGCACCATGTCAACGAGCGCGGCAACCAGGACGGTCTGGCGCGCGAATGGAGCCGCGTCGAGGCCGGCGGCAAGCCGGTGCTTGTCAGGGAAGAAACCTACCGCGACGGCCGCAACACCGGGCTCGCACGCAGCTGGTATCCGAGCGGCCAGCTGAAGCGCGTCGCCGGCTACGGCGACGACGATCGCGAACAGGCGGTCGCCGAGTTCAATGCCCAGGGCCAGCTTGCCGAGCTGCGCTGCGCAACACGGCCGATGCTCGGCAGCGACTTCGACGACAAGGCGGCCTGCGGCCACACCGGCGCCGCATCGACGGTCACGCTTTACGCCAGCAAGGGCCAGCCGCGCGCTCGCGTCTCGTTCGAGCGCGGCGAGCGCAGGAAGAGCGAAACGCTGTGGGACAACGGCGCGGTCCGCGAGCTGATGGAAGTGACGACGGCCGGCGGTGTCGAGCGCTCGTTCGCCGTCGACGGCACGAAGCGCCACGTGGTGCAGTGGTTGACGCTGTCCGGAGAGCGGCCCAGGCGGATCACGACGCTCGACCAGGAATTCCACGAGTCGGGCAAGCTGGTGCGCGAGCGGCGCTGGCGCGCCGGCGAGCGCGGCGGCGAGCTCGTCTCCGAGGCGAGCTGGTACCTGAACGGGCAGCCGCGCGAGCGCATCGAGTTCGTCGCCGTCGACGGCAGCGCGCTGCGCCGCGAAACGCGCTTTCACGACAACGGCAAGAAGTCGTTCGAGGGCGCGTGGCGGGTCGCAGCGGCCGGCGGCAGGAGCGAACAACCGACCGGCACGCACCAGAGCTTCGATGCCGAAGGGCGGCTGCGCGGCGAGCGCATCTACGACGAGCGCGGCCGCATCAGGCGCGAGCGCGAGCTCGACGAGCGCGGCACCGTGCTGCGCGACGACGAGGTCTTCGAGGACGGTTCGAGAAAGGCGGTGGGGCGATGAACACAGAGACAACAGGCACCGCGCAGACGTTCGACTACGTCATCGTCGGCGGCGGCTCGGCCGGCTGCGTGCTGGCGGCGCGCCTCAGCGAAGACCCGGCGGTCAGCGTCGCCCTGTTCGAGGCCGGCCCCGTCGACAAGAGCGTGCTCATCCACTGCCCGGCGGGCCTCGCCGTGCTGGCCAAGAACGGCGCCGCGAACTGGGCCTTCGAGACGGTGCCGCAGCCGGGCCTGGGCGGCCGGCGCGGCGATCAGCCGCGCGGCAAGGTGCTGGGCGGCTCGAGCTCGGTCAACGCCATGATCTACATCCGCGGTCAGCGCGAGGACTACGACGGCTGGGCCGCCGAGGGCAATGCCGGCTGGGCCTGGAACGACGTGCTGCCGTATTTCAAGCGCGCCGAGCACAACGAGCGCGGGCCTTCGCCACTGCACGGCAGCGGCGGCCCGCTCAACGTCATGGACCCGCGCAGCCCGCATCGGTTCGGGCCGATCTTCGTCCAAGCGGCGAAGCAGGCCGGCCATGCGAGCAACGCCGACTTCAACGGCGAGCACCAGGAAGGCGTCGGCATCTACCAGGTGACGCACAAGAACGGCGAGCGTTTCAGCGCCGCCAAGGGCTACCTGACGCCGAACCTCGGGCGACCGAACCTCACCGTCGTCACCGGCGCGCACACCACCCTGATCCCGCTCGAGAACGGCCGCGCCGTCGGCATCGAGGTACGTGTTGACGGCGCGACGAAGAGATTCCTGGCCCGCCGCGAGGTGCTGCTCGCCGCCGGTGCGCTGCAATCGCCGCAGATCCTGATGCTCTCGGGCATCGGCCCGGCGGCGCACCTGCGTGAGCGCGGCATCGCCGTCGCCTGCGACCTGCCCGGCGTCGGCCGCAACCTCCACGATCATGTCGACGTCGTGCAGGTGCTCGACGCACCGCACCTGAAGGACCTGTTCGGCCTGTCGTTCACGGGCATCGTCAACGTCGTCAGGGGCATCTTCGAGTGGCGCGAGCATCGCCGCGGCCTGCTGACGACCAACTTCGGCGAGGCCGGCGGCTTCATCCGCAGCAGCCCGGACGAAGCGCGGCCCGACCTGCAATTTCATTTCGTGATCGGCAAGCTGGTCGACCATGGCCGAAAGACCGTGTTCGGCCACGGCTACTCGTGCCACGTCTGCCTGCTGCAACCGAAGAGCCGCGGCAGCGTCACGCTGGCCAGCGCCGATCCTTTTGCCGCGCCGCTGATCGACCCGAACTTCCTCGCCGAGCGCGACGACATGACGCGGCTGGTGCACGGCTTCAAGGCGATGCGGCTCATCCTCGCGCAGCCGGCACTCGCAGCGTTCGGCGCGCGCGAGCTGGCGGCCTCGGCCGGCGCGAAGACCGACGCCGAGATCGAAGCCTTCATCCGTGGCCACGCCGACACCATCTACCACCCGGTCGGCACCTGCCGCATGGGCAGCGGCCCGCTCGACGTCGTCGATGCCGAGCTGCGCGTGCATGGCATCTCGGGCCTGCGCGTGGTCGACGCCTCGATCATGCCGAACATCGTCAGCGGCAACACCAATGCGCCGACGATCATGATCGCCGAGAAGGCGGCCGACATGATCAAGGCGGCGGCGAGACCTGGCGCTGCCGACACCCTCACCTGCGGTGCGCGGCTCGGCTTGCAAGCCGAGCCCGTTCGGTAGGCTCGCCGCATGCGGCTCGAAAGACCTACCTCACCCCCAGCCCTGTCCCGCGAGCGGGAGGAGACGCAATGAAGACACGCGCCGCCGTGGCCTGGCAGGCCGGCCAGCCGCTGACCATCGAAACCGTCGACCTCGAGGGGCCGAAGGCCGGCGAGGTGCTGGTCGAGGTCAAGGCCACCGGCATCTGCCACACCGACTGGTTCACGCTCTCGGGCGAAGATCCGGAGGGGCTCTTTCCGGCCATCCTCGGCCACGAGGGCGCCGGCGTCGTGCTCGAGGTCGGCGCCGGCGTGACGACGCTCGCGGCCGGCGACCATGTCATCCCGCTCTACACGCCCGAGTGCAGGCAGTGCAAGTTCTGCCTGTCGCGGAAGACCAACCTCTGCCAGAAGATCCGCGCCACGCAAGGCAAGGGCCTGATGCCCGACGGCACGAGCCGCTTCTCGATCGCCGGCAAGCCCCTGCTCCACTACATGGGCACCTCGACCTTCGCCAACCACATCGTCGTGCCCGAGATCGCGCTGGCGAAGATCAGGAAGGACGCGCCTTTCGACGTCGTCTGCTACATCGGCTGCGGCGTCACCACCGGCGTCGGCGCGGTGCTGTTCACGGCCAAGGTCGAGGCCGGCGCCAACGTCGTCGTGTTCGGCCTCGGCGGCATCGGCCTCAACGTCATCCAGGGTGCCAGGCTGGTCGGCGCCGACAAGATCATCGGCGTCGACCTGAACCCGGGCCGCGAAGCGATGGCGCGCAAGTTCGGCATGACCCACTTCATCGACCCGAAGGACGTGCCCAACGTGGTCGACGCGATCGTGCAGCTCACCGACGGCGGCGCCGACTACAGCTTCGAATGCATCGGCAACACGACGACGATGCGCCAGGCGCTCGAGTGCTGCCACAAGGGCTGGGGCCAGTCGATCATCATCGGCGTCGCACCAGCCGGCGCCGAGATCGCGACGCGGCCGTTCCAGCTCGTCACCGGCCGGCAGTGGAAGGGCTCGGCCTTCGGCGGCGCGCGCGGCCGCACCGACGTGCCGCGCATCGTCGACTGGTACATGGACAGGAAGATCGCCATCGACGAGCTGATCACGCACCGGCTGAAGCTCGAGGACATCAACGAAGGCTTCGCGCTGATGAAGCGCGGCGAGTCGATCCGCTCGGTGGTCGTCTACTGATGTCGGTGCGGAGCGCGCCTTTCGGCAGCTGGACCTCCGGGCTCGCCGCCGAGAGGCTGGCCTCGGCGAACGTACGCTTCGGCCAGATCGCGATCGCCGGCGGGCGGGTCTTCGCCAGCGAGGGCCGGCCCGCCGAGGGCGGCCGCAACGTCGTCGTCGAGTGCGACGCGGGCGACGCCTGCCGCGACCGCAACCCGGCGCCCTTCGACGTGCGCACGCGTGTCCACGAGTACGGCGGCGGCGCCTTCGTCGTCGCCACCGACGGCGAGCTCTTCTTCAGCCACGACGGCGACCAGCGCATCTACCGCCTGCGCGACGGCGGCGTGCCCCAAGCGGTGGCCCAGGGCAGCGCGCTGCGCTATGCCGATGCGGCGATCGACGCCTCGCGCGGCCGCCTGATCGCCGTCCGCGAAGACCACTCGGCGCCGGGCGAAGCGGTGAACACGATCGTCGCCATCGACCTCGCCTCGGGCGACGAATCGGTGCTGGCGAGCGGCCATGATTTCTTCTCGAGCCCGCGACTCTCGCCCGACGGCCGCCTGCTCGCCTGGCTGAGCTGGGATCACCCGCGCATGCCGTGGGAAGGCAGCGACCTGTGGGTCGCCCGCATCGACGACGATGGGCGGCTCGCGGCGCCGCGCCATGTCGCCGGCGGCACATCGGAATCGATCTTCCAGCCCGAGTGGTCGCCGGCCGGCGAGCTGCATTTCGCATCCGACCGCAGCGGCTGGTGGAACCTGTACCGCGAGCGCGGCGGCCGCACCCTGGCCCTGCACCCGATGGCCGCCGAGTTCGGCGAGCCGCAATGGCAGTTCGCGATGTCCATGTACGGCTTCGAGGCCGACGGCGCCATCGTCTGCCTGTACGAGCAAGGCGGCCGTTCGCACCTGGCGCGGCTGGCCGCCGACGGCAGCGGGTTCGCCGCCATCGAGACGCCGTTCTGCTCGATGCGCGAGCTGCAGGTCGGCACCGGCTTCGTCGCCTGCTTCGCGGCGTCGGAGCATGCAGTCGAGTCGCTGGTGCGCATCGATCTCGCGACGAACGAGGTGCGCGTGCTGCGCCGATCGAGCGAGCTCGCCTTCGACGCCGGGGACGTCTCGGTGGCCGAAGCGATCGAGTTTCCGACCGAAGGCGGCGCCACCGCGCACGCTTTCTTCTATGCGCCGAAGAACGCCGGCTTTCGCGGCGAGCCCGGCACGCTGCCGCCGCTCGTCGTCATCAGTCACAGCGGCCCGACCGGCGCCACCAACGCGGCCCTGCGGCCGAGCCTTCAGTACTGGACGCAGCGTGGCTTTGCCATCGTCGACGTCAACTACGGCGGCTCGGCCGGCTATGGCCGCGCCTACCGGCAGCGGCTCGAGCGCCGATGGGGCATCGTCGACGTCGACGATGTCGTCAACGCGGCGCGCTTCCTGGTCGCGCGCGGCGACGTCGACCCAGAGCGCCTGGCGATCCGCGGCGGCAGCGCCGGCGGCTTCACGACACTGGCCGCGCTGACCTTCCGCAAGGTCTTCCATGCCGGCGCCAGCCACTTCGGCGTCAGCGACCTCGAGGCGCTGGCCCGCGACACGCACAAGTTCGAGTCGCGCTACCTCGACTCGCTGATCGGCCCGTATCCGGCCGACGCCGCGCTCTACCGCGAGCGCTCGCCCGTGAACTTTCCGGAGCGGCTGTCGAGCGCGCTG
The DNA here is from genome assembly GCA_025350505.1 of Burkholderiales bacterium. Taxonomy (GTDB): domain Bacteria; phylum Pseudomonadota; class Gammaproteobacteria; order Burkholderiales; family Burkholderiaceae_C; genus Schlegelella_A. Next base: position 13,378 of record JANXXS010000356.1, on the reverse strand, counting down.
ATCCTGTTCCAGGGCGCCGAGGACAAGGCGGTGCCGCCGAGCCAGGCCGGGGCCATGTTCGCCGCCGTCAAGGCGAAGGGGTTACCGGTGGCCTACCTGCTCTTCGAAGGCGAGCAGCACGGCTTTCGCCAGGCCCGGCATATCCGGCGCGCCCTCGAGGCCGAACTGGCCTTCTTCGGCCGCATCTTCTGCTTCGCGCCGGCCGACCGGATCGAGCCGGTGCCTGTCGAGAACCTGCCGGTCGCGGCGGGCCCGTCGCCCCGGGCCTGAGGTCGTTTCGCCTCGTCACAGCTTCGCGCCACGCTCGGGGCTAAGGTCGGCCTTTTCCATCGACACGGCGGACCGGCGATGAAGAGCACTTGGCGGACCCTCTGGCAGCAGCAAGACATCGTCGTCTATCGCGACGAGGTCGAGGTCGACCGCTTCCCGGCAGCGCGCATCGAGTGCGTCCATCTGGTCTACCGCGGCGCCGGCGACTCGCCGGGCGACATCGGCATGAGCGTGGTCGAGCTCGACGACGGCTACGCCTTGTTCGAGGCGCAAACCGGCTTCGCGGGGCGGGTCAATTTCGAGCGGCATGACTTCTGGCGGGCGAAGAAATGCGTGTACTGGGTCGCTTCGGCCGTTGCGGCACTGCCCTGGCGATTGCGTCTCGGCGCCTGGCCGGCCACCGGCCCCGGGCGCGCCTTCCGGCGCCTCGAGAGCGCCGAGCTGGCGGGCTGCATCGCCAACTGGACGCTCGAAGGGCCGGAAACCTGGGAAGACCGCAAGAAGCGGCGGCTCGAGGACAGACGGCCGTTCGGCTTTGCCTCGCGGCAACGCGCCTGACCGCGGCTGCGGGCCGCCCATGAAAAAGCCCGGCCGAGGCCGGGCTTTTCGTTTGTTCTAGTTGTTTCTCGAAGCGGATCAGGCGGCCGAAGCAGCCTTCTTCATCTTCTTGGCCTTCATGGCCTTCTTGGCCATCGGCGCGGAGGCCGGGGCGGCCATCGGGGCGGCCATCGGCTTGGCCATGGGGGCCGAAGCGCCCTTTTCCATGTGGCTGGCGGCGACGGCGCCGAGGCTGAAAGCCGAGACGACGGCGGCGACGATGAGGTTCTTCATTGGATTTCTCTCCCGGGAGGATGTAGTGATGGAGCTGATTGCTCGGCGACACAACGTCGGCAGTGGCGTCCCGGTTGACAGCGGGTCACTCGAATCTGCCCTCCCGCATCCACTTGGTGGCGACCCATTTCTCGCCGGCCGTGACCGGGGCGCCGCCGTGCAGGGAACGGGTCGCCGGATGCGGCCGGTCGTAGCTGAAGAAGACCGCATTGCCCCGCACCGGCGCAACCTCGAGGCCGGCGTCGGGAAAGACGGTCGCGCCGCCGGCCGCCGGCGTGTTCAGGTAGCAGACGATCGAGGCGACGCGCTGCCCGCCGCGCTTCAGGATGGTCGGCGTGCCGGGCTCTTCGGGGTCGAAGTAGTCGTAGTGGGGCCGGTATTGGGCGCCCGGCCGGTAGCGCAGGATCTGCAGGCCCTCGCCGTTCTCGAGCGGCCAGTCGAGCAGCCGGGCGAGGCGCGCCTCGAGGCGGGCACAGACCGCAAACTCCGCCGGCAGGAAGAACATGCCCTCGCTGGTGCGTGCCTCGTTGACCTCGCTCGCGCCGGTACGGGTCTCCACCGTTTCGGACCGCGACAGCCGCGCGCCCGCCAGGGCGATCAGCTCCTCGCACTCGGCGGCCGAGAGCAGGTCGCCGAAGACGACGACACGCGGGTGCGACATGGCCATGAGCACGGCAACGTCGCGGTCGCCCGCCGCGACTTGCGGCGTGGCGGCCGAGATCGAGCGGCCCGGCATCGGGCGCTGCGCCGCCTCGGGCTCGGCGTAGCCGTCGCCCGTTGCCGGGTCGAGATGCTCGCGCAGCGTCGTCTCGAGCGCGTCCATGGCAATCGATTCGTCCCAGCCGCTCGCCTTCATGGCCTCGAGGACGACCTCGGGCGTATGCCCGGCCGCGGCCTGCGAGACGATCCATTCGCGCAATTCAGGGGTGACGAACTGGGTGCTCATCGTGGCGGCGATTTTGCCGGAGCGGCCCCGGCGCGCCGCGCCAGCGCGGCAAGCGGCGGCAGCGCTGGTCAACGAAAGTCGCGGCTGCGGCTGACCAGGCCCTGCAGCAGCGCCGTGTGGTCGATCAGCCGGGCAGCGAGCAGGTGCATCACCGCCTGGTCGCCCTCGCCCTGGCGCTGCCACTGGCCGTAGACGGTGAGCAGGGTGGCGCCGAGCAAGGGCGTTCGCTGCTGCTCGGCGATCTTCGGCCAGACGATGACGTTGACCGCGCCGGTCTCGTCTTCGAGGGTGACGAAGACCGTGCCCTTGGCCGTCTCGGGCCGCTGCCGGTGCGTGACCAGGCCGCTCGCGCGCGCCAGCCGGCCGTGCGGAAAGCCGTGCAGGCGCGACGCCGGCTCGACCTTGAACTCGGCCAGCCGGCTGCGCAGCAGGGCGAGCGGATGGCGATGCAGGGTCAGGCCGAGGGCCCGGTAGTCGGCCAGCGTACTCTCGGCTTCGCTCGGTGCGGCCAGCCGCACCGGCGCTTCTTCGGTGCGCGTGGCGCGCAGCATCTCGGTCGGCCGGGTGTCGATGCCGGCGACCGCCCAGGCCGCCTGGTGGCGATGGCCGTCGAGCCCGTGCAGCGCGTCGGCGTTGGCCAGCGCGGCCAGGGCATGGGCGTCGAGGCGGGCGCGCCGGGCCAGGTCTTCGGTGCTGGCGAAAGGCGCCTCGGCGCGCGCCGCGACGATGCGCAGGCCGACCTCTTCGGCCAGGCCGCCGATGCGGTCGAGGCCGAGGCGCACCGGCCGGAGCCGGTCGCTCGCCTCCTCGAGCGTGCTTTCGCATTCGCTGATGCGGACGTCGACCGGCCGCACCTCGACGCCGTGCGCGCGCGCGTCGCGCACCAGCTGCGCCGGTGCGTAGAAGCCCATCGGCTGGGCGTTGAGCAGGCCGCAGAGAAAGGCGTCGGGATGGTGGCACTTGATCCAGCTGCTGACGTAGGCGAGCAGGGCAAAGCCGGCGGCGTGGCTTTCCGGAAAGCCGTATTCGCCGAAGCCCTGGATCTGCTTGAAGATGCGCTCGGCGTATTCGCGCTCGTAGCCCTTCTCGACCATGCGGCCGACCAACCGCTCGTGAAACGGCGAGAGGCCGCCGCGCCGCTTCCACGCGGCCATGGCGCGGCGCAGCGAATCGGCCTCGCCGGGCGTGAAGTCGGCGGCGAGCATGGCGATCTGCATCACCTGCTCCTGGAAGATCGGCACGCCCTTGGTCCGCTCGAGCGCGGGCCAGAGCTCCTTGGGGCACTCGATCTGCGCCATCGGCAGATTGCGGTTCTTCAAATACGGATGAACCATGCCGCCCTGGATCGGACCCGGCCGCACGATCGCGACTTCAACTACCAGGTCGTAGTACTTGCGCGGCTGCAGGCGCGGCAGCATGCTCATCTGCGCCCGGCTCTCGATCTGGAACACGCCGACCGTGTCGGCGCGGCAGATCATGTCGTAGGTCTGCGAATCTTCTCCGGCATCGTTGATCTCCTGCATGGTGAGCGGCGCGGCGCGACCGAGCTTGGTGATGCCGATGTACTCGAGCGCGCGGCGAATCGCGCTCAGCATGCCGATGGCGAGGATGTCGACCTTGAGCAGGCCGAGCGACTCGAGGTCGTCCTTGTCCCACTGGATGACGCTCCTGTCCTTCATGCTCGCGTTCTCGACCGGCACCAGCTCGGCCATGCGCGCCCGCGAGATGACGAAGCCGCCGGGGTGCTGCGAGAGGTGGCGCGGAAAGCCGACGAGCTGCGCGGTGAGTTCCATCCACAGCTTGACGACCGGCGACTCGGGATCGAAGCCGTTCTCGCGCAGGCGCTCGGGCGCGATGCCGCGGCCGTCGAACCAGTGCTGGCTTTTGGAGACCGCCTCGATGCGCTGCAGGTCGATGCCGAGCGCCCGGCCGGCGTCGCGCAGCGCCGAGCGCGGACGGTACGAGATGACCACCGCAGCCAACGCCGCACGGTGCCGGCCGTACTTGCCGTAGATGTACTGGATGACTTCTTCGCGGCGCTGATGCTCGAAGTCGATGTCGATGTCGGGCGCCTCCTGCCGCTCGACGCTGATGAAGCGGCCGAACAGCAGGTTGGCGCGCTCGGGGTCGACCTCGGTGACCTCGAGGCAGTAGCAGACGATCGAGTTGGCGGCGCTGCCGCGGCCCTGGCAGAGGATGTTCTTGCTGCGCGCCCAGGCGACGATGTCGGCGACGGTGAGGAAGTAGGCCTCGTACTGCAGCGTGGCGATGACCGAGAGCTCGCTCTCGATCTGGGCGCGGTACTTGTCGAGCAGCAGCGTCCTGCCGTCCTTGGGATCGAGCTTGCCGCCACCGAAGCGCCGCCCGGCGCCGGCGTACGTGAGCTGGCGCAGGTGCGAGGCCGGCGTCTCGCCGGCCGGCACGATCTCCTGCGGGTACTCGTAGCGCAGCTCGGCGAGCGAGAAGCGGCACTGGCCGGCGATCAGCATCGTGTTGGCCAGCCACTCGGCCTGGTCGTAGAGCGCGGCCAGCCGCGCGCGCGAGCGCAGGTGCTGCTCGGCGTTGGGCTCGAGGGCGAGGCCGCACTCGGCCACGGTCTTGCCGAGGCGCGTGGCGGTGAGCGTGTCCTGCAGGGGCTTCCTCGAGCGCAGGTGCATGAGCACGTCGCCCGCGGCGACGACGGGCAGCGAGGCGAGCGCGGCGATACGCGCGACACGATCGACCAGCTCGTCGTCGCCGGGGCGGTGCAGCAGCTCCAAGGCGATGAAGGCACGCTCCTGGAACCAGGTCTTCAGCCACATCGCGTGGGCGAAGATCTCCTCGAAGGGCTGCGCCACCGAAGGCACGAGCAGCGCGATGCACTCGGGCAGGCCGGCCAGCGTCGGCGCGTTCGGCACCTTGCCTTCGACATCGCCCGGGTGCGCGAGGTAGGTCCCTTTTTCGGCACGGCGGCGCGCCACCGTGATCCAGTGCGAAAGGTTGCCGTAGCCGCGCCGCGACTGCGCCAGCAGCACCAGCCGCGCATGCGGCGTGCCGCTCGTGGGCACGGTGAGGCGGATCTCGCTGCCGATGACGAGGTGCAGGTTCTGCGCCTTGGCTTCGGCGTGCGCGCGCACGACGCCGGCAAGCGAGCACTCGTCGGTGATCGCCAGCGCGCCGTAGCCGAGCGTGGCCGCGCGCTCGATCAGCTCTTCAGGGTGCGAGGCACCCGTCAGGAAGCTGAAGTTGCTGCGGCAGTGAAGCTCGGCGTAAGGCGGTAGCACGGGAAGGCGGATTCGCGGGCGCGGGGCGGCCAGGCCGGCCGATCGAGGGTGCCTGGGGTCGCGCCGTCTTCTTCGTCGTCCTCGGCGGCAGCGCGGAGCTCGTCATCGGCGGACGGCGCCGCCGGGGCCGACCGGGAATACGGGCCGGGCAGCGACGTCGACATCGACATTGACGCCAGGGCATCGAGCGGGCTCGAGGTGCCGGCCGCCGACGACTTCAGCACGTGGGTGTAGATCATGGTCGTGCTGACGTCGGCATGGCCGAGCAGGCTTTGCACGGTGCGGATGTCGGTGCCTGCCTGGAGCAGATGCGTGGCGAACGAGTGGCGCAGGGTGTGCACCGTTGCCGGCTTGGCGATGGCCGACGACACGACCGCGGCACGCAGATCGCGCTGCAGGCGCTTTTCGTGGAGGTGGTGGCGATGTCGAGCTTCGCTGCGCGGGTCTTTGGTGACCGCGGCCGAGGGGAACACCCAGAACCAGGCCCAGCTCGCCGCCGCGCGCGGATTCTTGACGGCGAGCGCATTCGGCATCCAGACGCCGCCGGTCTCGTCCTGCCGATCGTTGAGCCAGTAGCGCCGGGCGAGATCGAGCTGGGCGCGCAGCGGCGCCTCGAGCGAGCGCGGCAGCATGACGACCCGGTCCTTGCCGCCCTTGCCGTCGCGCACGATGATGATCTGCCGCGCGAAATCGACATCCTTGACACGCAGGCGGATGCCTTCGAGCAGCCGCATGCCGGTGCCGTAGAGCAGCCGCCCGAGCAACGAGGACACGCCCTCGAGGCGCTGCAGCAGGCTTTGCACTTCGGCATGGGTCAGCACCACCGGCAAGCGCCGGCGCGGCACTGGCCGACCGAGCGCTTCCATCCACGGCATGTCGACGCCGAAGACTTCGCGATAGAGAAAGAGCAGCGCGCTCAGCGCCTGGCGATGCGTGCCCGCGGCCACGTGCCGTTCGTTGGCGAGCATCGACAGGTAGCCCTGCACGTCGCCGGCGCCGAGATCGCGCGGATGCCGCATGCCTGCCCACCGCACGTAGCTGCGCACCCAATAGACGTAAGCCTCCTCGGTCCGTAAGCTGTAGTGCATGTAGCGCAGCCGCTCGCGCAAGGCATCCAGCAGCCGTGGCGGCACGCGGACTGGGGCGAGAGGAGGCCCGATGTCGTCACCGCCGTTGTCCACTTTCTCACCTCATGTTAATACTGTACGTTTATATGGGGTATCCGCTTAGCTCCAGTCACCCCAATACCACTGGATGCCCATATGGGGTGTCTGCCTAGAGGCGCAAGCGACACAAGGTGTTGTTATGACTGATAAAGGACGTTATATGCGGCTGGTCTCGGCCATTTGCTGCCGGTGGCGACAGTCGGCTATCTGGCGCGACACCCAACCCTGCCAGCGAGGCGAAGCCCACCAGGCGGCACTTGATCAATGCTGCCTCGAAGCGCGTGCCCTACGCGTCGTGCGCAGACTGGCAACAGCGGCCTCGCCTACCAAATCGAGACACGCTGCTCAGTCGGCAGATACATCTTGTCGCCCGGCTTGACGCCGTAGGTCGAATAGAACGCGCGGTGATTGCGGACCGCGCCGTTGACCCGGAATTCGTCGGGCGAGTGCGGGTCGGACTTGATTTGCGAAAGCATCGCCGCGTCGCGCGCCTTGCCCCGGAAAGCCTGCGCGAAGCCAGCAAAGAAGCGCTCGTCGCCTGACATGCCGTCGATCACGGGCGCGGGTGTGCCGCCAAGCGAGCGCCGGTACGCTTTGTAGGCGATCTCGAGCCCAGCGTTGTCGGCGATGTTCTCGCCGAGCGTCAGCTCGCCGTTGACGGTGTAGCCCGGCAGCGGCGAGAAGGCCGAGTACTGGGCGACCAGGATCTTGGTCCGCTCGTCGAAGCGCTTGCGGTCCTCGGCGGTCCACCAGTCGCGCAGGTTGCCGTTGCCGTCGTACTGGCTGCCCCAGTCGTCGAAGCCGTGGCTGATCTCGTGGCCAATGATCGTGCCGATGGCGCCATAGTTGACGGCGTCGTCGGCTATTGAATCGAAGAACGGCGGCTGCAGCACCGCCGCGGGAAACACGATCTCGTTTAGCCGACGGGTTGTAGTAGGCGTTGACGGTCTGCGGCGTCATAAACCATTCGTCGCGGTCGACCGGCTTGCCTAGCTTGCCAATGTCGCGCTCGAACTCGAAGGCCCGTGCCCGCATGACGTTGCCCACCAGGTCATCGCGCCGGATCACCAGACTGTCGTAGCTGCGCCAACGACTTGGATAGCCGATCTTGGGCGCGAAGGTTGCAAGCTTGGCCTGTGCCTCCTTTTTGGTCGCCGGGCTCATCCACCCGTTGGTCTCGATGCTCTCGCGGTACGCGGCGAGCAGGTTGGCGACCAGCTTTTCCATGCGTCGCTGCGACTCGGCCGGAAAGTACTTGTCGACGTAGAGCTTGCCGAGGAGCGCGCCTTCGGAGTCCTCGACGAGGGCGATGCCGCGCTTCCAGCGCGGCCGGTTCTCGGTGGTGCCGGCCAACGTCTTGCCAACGAAGTCGAAGCGCGCGTCGACAAAGGCCTTGCCAAGGTACGGCGCGTAAGAGTCGAGCAGGCGGGCGCGGAGATAGGCCTTCCATACCGGTAGCGGCGTCGCTACGAGTTGCGCCGCGAACGCGCCTAGGAAGCTTGGCTGGGCCACGACGACGTCGATAGTCTTGCCGGCCAGCCCGGTGTTCGCCAGCCAGGCGGCCCATTCGAAGCCGGGAGCGAGCGGCGCGAGCGCGGTCACGTCGAGGCGGTTGTAGGTCTTGACCGGATCGCGGTTCTCGACCTTGGTCCATTGGCCGCGGGCGAGCGCGGTCTCGAAGGCGACGATCGCCTGGGCGTTGGCCGCGGCGTCGGCGGGCCGGCCGGAGAGTTCGAGTAGGCGGCGGAGGTAGACGGCGTAGGCGTCGCGCGCCTCCTTGAACTTGACGTCGTCGGCGACGAGGTAGTAGTCCCGATCGGGCAGGCCAAGGCCGCCCTGTCCGACCAACGGCACGTAGCGGCGGGCGTCCCGCGCATCTTGGCCGATGTAGAAGTCGAAGGGCATCTCGACGCCAAGCCGGCTTAGCCGGCCTATCGCGGCGCCCAGCTGCCTCGGCGTAGTGACGGTGTCGATGGCCGACAACTCCTCGGTCAGCGGTGCGAGGCCTGCCTTTTCGACCGCGGCCTCGTCTATGAAGCTTTCGTAGAGGTCGCCGATCCGCTTCGCATCGACGCTGTCAGCTGACTTGGCGGCTGCTTCGACGAGGCCGCGCAGCTCGATCTGGACCCGGTCGTAGATGATGTCGAACGAACCGGCGTAGGCCTTGTCGGGGGCGATCGTCGTCGTCGCCAACCAGGTGCCGTTAACGTTGCGGAAGAAGTCGTCCTGCGGCCGCGTCGTCGCATCGCCGCCCGCGCGGTCGATGCCTGACGAGAGCGGCACAGTACCTGAGAGGCTGGCACAGCCGGCAGACAGAAGGACAATGAAAGCGAGCAGCAGTCTATTCATCGATGAACTCCTGTTCGGCACGGGCATGCACCGCATGGCGGTGGGCGCGCCAAGCACATGAGCTGGTGTGCGTGACCATCGTCATTTTTCCACGCACCGATCTCCCCCCTGCGCCCGCAGCGGCCGGATCTTGCCGGGCGGAGGCCGCCGGTGGACGTCCGCTTCCAGAAGTTCCAGACTAACAGTCGTAATACCGCTTTGGGTCGAGGCTGTGTGAAAACAAGTTGCTCGACGGACTTTGTCAAAGATCGACCTCTCAGATCGACCCAGGATCGATTTTTTCGACCTTGCCAATGGTGGAAGGACCCCGGAAATTGCTGCACGGCTGAGTTTTCACACAACCTCGGTCGATAGCTGCCTCAATACGCGACCTTGAACGTCGGGCTGTCCTCGGCCCTTGTCTTTCGATGATCGTAGATCCGCGTCGTCGCGATGTTCGCGTGCCCCAGCCACTCCTGCACCTTGGCGATGTCGGCCTGATGGTCGAGCGCATTGGTTGCCGCGGTTGCTCGTAGCGCGTGCGCGCCAATCTCGAAGCCGAGCCCAGCCGAGTACCCCCGCACGATCTTGTAGATCGCATCTGCAGTGATGGCGTTGGTTAGTCCACCCGAACGATTGCCGACAGCCCGGAAGAGGGCGCCTGCGGCCTCCATTCCACGCCCATCGGCCTCGAGGTAGTCGATGATCAGACCACTTGCGGCCGGATGCAAAGGCACGTAGCGCGTCTTGCTGCCCTTGCCGGAGACCTTCAAATGCGCCACGCCGCGCCGCTCGTGCCTGAAGTCCTTGACCGTCAGCTTGCACAGCTCCTCACGCCGCAGCGCGTGATAGAGCAGAGTGGCCAGGATCGCCCGATCCCTCTTGCCCTTCAACGAGATCCCGTCTGGCGCCTCGAGCAGCGCTCGTGCCTGGTGGTCGCCCAGCGCTGGCGTTTTGCCTTCGTAGCTCTCGACAGGCGGCCGCTTCACGCCCTTGACCGGGTTGTGTGTGACAGCGTTGCTCTCACACAGGTGCTCGAACAGGGAGGAGAGGGCGGCCAGCCGGTGTCGAACGGTCATCCCGCTCAAGGCGCGCTGGACAAGATCGTCGCGCCAGGCGATCACATGTGAGCGGGTCACGATCCGAAACTCGCCCGGCTCCTTGATCCCCGTAAAACGCATGAAGTCCTGCAGCGCGTTCTCATACGCCCGCCGCGTGCTCTTGTTGTCGATGTTCGCAAACCACTCGAGCTCGGGCGGGACGTCGGCCAAGCCGTGGAAACGGCTGGCAGTGAGCCGCCTGCCGGCAATTGGTACGACCAGGTCGCTGGCGACCTCGGCGATCTGAATCTCACTCATGCTCGGCCGCTTTGCGCACCAAGGCAGCAAGCACAGCAGCGCGCGCCTGGCCGTGCTCGGACAGATCGAACTTGCCACCGGACGCCAGAGCCTCAAGCCCGGCGTCAGCATCGAGCAGGTTTTGATCGGCGGTGCCGAGAAGGCGTCGAGTATGCAAGGCAAGCGCGCCGGCAAGACGCCGATCCCGGTCGGGCATTCGACCGACGGAGAGCTCGTCCAGGCAGTAGGCGGCGTCCAGCAGCGTCACGGCGAGACTTGCACGCCCGGCACCGCCCACACATCGAGCTCGCCTGCGCCGGCGCGCAGCTTTTTGAGCTCGGAGTACGCCGGCGAATCCCAGAAGCTGTGGATCGCCTCCATTGTCGGGAACTCGAACACCACGAGCCGTCTGCCGTCGTGCGAGCCCTCGAGCACCTCGACCTCGGCGCCCCGGATGAGGTAGCGGCCGCCGAAGCGCTGGGCGAGCGGACCGACCGCTGCGCGGTAGTCGGACCAGCTCTCTGGGCGGGTGACTTTGATCTGAACGATCAGGTAGGCAGGCATCTGCGTCTCCCAAGACTTGCCGCATCCTACTATCGATAAAATATGTTATCAATAGCTGAGACGACGCGGAGCGATATGTTGCTTGTACCGACAGCGCGGCTCGCCAGCACTCAACCCGCAACGCGCAGGCGGCGGCTTCATCCTGACTCGAGTCGTTCACCGGCGAAAACTGAACTTGCGCTTTCGACCCACTCCGGTCAGTCCGCGAGGCCATTTCCATGCCTTGAAGCAGTCGCACTTCTACGTGATGCTGACCCGCCACAGTGGCTGGACCAGCGGAGCATTGCGATGCGGCCGGCAGCCTGCCCGCAACGGGCGGCCGCAACATGGGTTCGTGCGGCGGCTTACGATTGCAAGGTTGCTATTTTGCGCTGCCCAAAACCTCGGCCAAGTGGCATAGCAGTGACGAACCATCCCCTGTCCACGCGCTACCGTGCATGCAGGCCAGAGTGCCCGGTTTCTCGAGGGCCAGGCGTGCCAGCGTCGCGGGCGTCTCCTTCGTGTGAGCGTAGTAGTCCATCGCGCTGCGAAACCCCTCGCTCGGCCCCAGGATGTCCCCGTCGGTCAACGCCTGCTCGCCGCTGCCGGGCTGGGTAAACAAGTCGCCGCAGAAGAAGGTCCGCGTCTGCATGTCCATCATGAGCCCGCATTCCCAGCCATGGGGCATGTGCGGGGTATCGAACCACTTCATCGTGTGGGTGCCCAATTCCAGCAGCTCGCCGTCGGCCATCGTCCGCGCCGGCCGATCCGCGAGGTCGTTCACCGAGACCATCGCGGCCACCTGTCCGCACAGCGGCACGGCCTGCGGCGCTAGTGTCAGAAACTCGTTCATCGCGCCGCATTCGTCGGCCTCGACGTGCGACAGGCCGATGAAGCGAAGGCGATCGATCGGCATCACCTGGCCGATGGCATGACTCACCAGAGGAAACAGCTTTCGCAGGCCGGTGTGGAAGAGCAGCGGCTGATCATCGACGACCAAGTACTGGTTGAAGCTGAAGCGCAGCCCCCCGGGCAGGTCGACGGGCGTGTTGATCCGGTAGATGGCTGGGGCGATTTCCTGGATATTCGTTCCAGTCTGCGGATTTGTAACCATAGCGGTCTCCGGTTGATGACTGCAGGATGTGTCACCACTGGCCCAGGCGTTACAGTCCTTTTCACGGCGGGTCGTTCCCCCTTTGCCAGTTATGCTTTCCGCCATGAACGACGAGTCTGTCGCAGTCGACGAGGCCGAGTCCAGGCTCGCCTATCGCATTGCTGATGCCGCGCCAGGGTGTGCCCGCGACGCTGAGGACGAGCTGTATCGCCTGATGGCCCCCCGCGTGCGCCGCTACGGCCTGCGCCACCTGCGCGACGTCCACGCCGCGGACGACCTGATGCAGCAAGTGATGGCACTGACGATCGAGCATCTTCGTAACGAACAAGTGCGCGAGCCTGGGCGGGTGGTGTCGTTCGTGTTCGGTACTTGTCGCATGACCGTGATGCAGATGCGGCGTGGCGAGCAGCGCAGGCAGGCACTGCTGGAGAGCAACGCGGACATGCTGCAGATCGCTGACATCGCAGTGGCACCCAGGCTGGACCACGAGCGCGTCGCCGGCTGCCTTGAACGTCTGCCCGAACGCGAGCGGTCGGTGCTGGTGATGACCTTCTACGAGGACAAGCCAGCCGCCGATGTTGGCGGTGCGCTCGGTCTCACATTTGGCAATGTTCGCGTGCTCCGGCACCGCGGCCTCGCCAAGTTGCGCGATTGCGTCACTGGCGCGAGGAGCGTTTCATGAACCGGGAATCCCGAAGCCCGCACCTATCCTTTGATAGCTTGGTGGAGTATTGGCTAGGCGAGTCCGACGACACTGCCGCCCAACGCGCCGATATGCATCTTCTGGCCTGTGATGCCTGTGGAATTAAGCTGGACGAGGTCATGGCGCTGGCCCAGGGCGTGCATCGGTCGTTCACGGATGGTTTGGTACATACATTTATCAGCGATGCGTTCGTTGCGCGGCTGCTCGAGCGCAGGGTGCGCGTGCGTCAGTACCACGTTCCTCACAACGGCAGTGTGAACTGCAGCGTGGAGCCGGAAGACGACATCCTCGTCGGCCGACTGGAGGCACCGTTGGAAGGCGTGAGCCGAGTCGACGTTGCCATTAGCCGATCGCTGGCTGACGGGGAGCATTGGGTGCACGATATTCCCTTTGACGCTGTGCGAGGCGAGGTGGTGATTGCGCCCAAGCTCCTCGCATTGCGGGACTTGCCGACGCACGATATGCACATTCGGTTACTTGCCTGCGATGGCGAGGGCCGCCACGAAATTGGGCACTACACGTTTCATCACCACGCCTGATCCGATGGCGCGATTGCAGGGCGGCTCGCCGCGAACGTACTTCGGGCATTCGACGTGGGGGCGCGTCGCTTGGCGAATTGCCGTAGAGCTGCCCTTCGTGGGGTTCCGCAAATGGCCGGCAGCGTGAGTTCCGTGGCCGACTGCGAACGACGCCGAACCGCTGCATCGCCGACGTTCAAAGCCGGCATCACAGTCGCTCTGAACTGGTCCCCGAAAAGTGGACGCCACGAGGTCTGTTATTTTTGACCTTGTGGAGGACATATGAAGTCAGGACCAGATCGGCGATACACGCTGGAGTTTCGGGACGCGGCGGTCAAGCAGGTGGTTGAGGCAGGACG
>JANXXS010000312.1 GCA_025350505.1 Burkholderiales bacterium | reverse complement strand
CCGCCTGAATCGCCGTACATCGAGGCGTTCATCGTGACGATGCCGCTGGCCAGGCACAGCGGGCCTCGATCGGCAAAGTCCAGCAGCACGAACTTGTTTCTCGCCACGGCATCGGCGATCGCCGCGACGAATCGAGTGGTGTTGTCCACCGGCAGATCGCCGAACGTCAAGCCCGGCACGGACGTGATGCGGACCGCGTTCGAGATGTACGGGAACCCGGTGATCGGCGGGTTTGTGGTGACTGCCCCCATCAGGCGTCAGCCCATTGCGCGCAGTCCGCTGCCGCGCCGGTGCCGCTGATCGATGTCAGGTACGCCGCGATGTAGCGCCAGCGCGTTTGCAGAGCGAACCCCGCAGAGTCGGCAATCGGGTTGATCGCCAGAACACCCGCGCCGGTGCCGGTGAGCGTGATGTTGCCAGCCAGAGATTTCGGCGCATTGGTCGGGTCGGTCAAAAACTGCGGGCTATTGGAAACGTAGATGTCGATCGATGCCGTCACGGTAGCGGCGGCAGTGCCCCGCAGGGCGGCCTGCACGGTCACGTCCTTGCGCGACGACGAGACGATGCTACCCCATCCGATCGCTGTCTGGCCGTTGAACATTCGTTGGACGCTCCAAAGGAAAAGGCCTGCGCAATGGCTGGCCTTGGGGTTGGTGAGGGGTTTTACGTCCCCCTCAAGACGATGCGCCGCGGGAGATCGGCGAATTAGGAATCTTCCATGCAGGCGTCGAACATGACGCCCTCGAACACATCGCGCTGAATATCCTCGTTGCGCCCCTCTCGGGCGAGGATGCCGGCGATGACGATGTAGGTCTGGTCCGCGGCGCGGTTGATCAACGCGGCTTCGGCGGGCGGGATGTTGGGGCGCATGTGCAGCTCGCCGCGAGAGTGCCCCGCCTTCCAGAACTCCAGAAGCAAGCCCGACATGTGCCGGTACTGAAGGCATTGGGCTTTCTTGTCCGGCAAAGGATCGGCCGATGCCGACACGGACATCAACACGAAAACGCAGAGCGACAGACGCCACATCATGCCGAAACCTCCACCGTTATTGTTTTTTCGTCCCATTGGCCATGTGGGGCCAGCGTCGGACTCGACAGGCGAGTCAAGCGCGAGTATGCACCAGTCAAGGCGGTAGTCAAGAGCCGTTCCGCAACCTGCGCCCGACTGCGCGCTCGGTGCGGGCGATCTCGTCATTGATCATCGCCAGCACCTCCAACCCCCGGGCCTGCCAGAACCGGGTGCGCATCTGGAACGCCCGCTTGCCGGAACCGTGACAGGACGGGCAAGCTGTGCCCGACAGCGCCCGGCGCCCGCCCCCCTCGTCCTTGACCAGGCCCTCCTTGCGGCCCTTGCAGCGCCGGCAGGTCGAATCGACCCAGAACACGAACGCGGCATCCGCCAGCCGGATCAACTGCGCCGTCGTCACCGGGCGCTCGATGCCAGCCCCCATGGGCTCCATCCACTTTGCGGCGTGCGCCCGGTGGCGCGCCATGGCCCGCACCGCATCTCGCGCGTCGTCGTGCGCCCGGGCGTCGAGCGCAAACCCGAAGCGGATCAACGCCGCCCCCTTGGCGCCACGGCGCACGCCGGCCATGCCTACGGCCATCAAGACGCCCAAGGTAGTGCCGCGCCCGGGCGACAGGTCCCCCGATACGCAGGCGCTAGCGATGCGCTCCGCGGTTGTGCGACGATCTGCCTTTGCTGTGGTCATTCGGCTTTCTTCGCGGGGTAATGATAGAGGCGATACAACATCATCTTCGTCGGGTCGGTCGGATGCTGTCGCAGGAACTGCGAATACAGCCGCGGTAGCGTCAGATATGCCACATCCCGCACCAGCAGCGGCATGAGTTGTTTCAGGGCCGGAGGGACGGCGGGCGCCGCCATCACCGCGTCGAACATATCCGCTATATCCGGGGCCTGCTCTCGGTAGCGAATCAGGCATTCATCTCGGATCGGCTCACTCACGCGGCGCACTCCGCTTCGTCAACCGGCGCCCAGCGGCTCACGTAGCATGGCATGTGCATCGGATCGTCCGGGTGGATCATCGTCTTGTCCTCGAACTGGCGAAGTTCGACGCGACCTTCGGGGTTGTCGCAGCCCGCGTGTACAAAGCCCTGCGGGCTCTTGTCGTGCTTCATCCGCCGCAAGTGCGCGCAGGTGTTGCAGTTGGCTTCGTTTTCGTGGAACCAGATGCCTTGCTGCTTGTGCCGGCGAATCGCTTCAACGGTCGGCGCCATCACGTAGGCGACCTTCAGGCCGGGAATCGTTGAGCCGACGACAACGCAGTTATCGGCCCACACCCAGCCCGTGTCGTACCGGCATCGGTAGACTTCGACGCCGAAGTCATCGACAAAAGAAACCTGGGATTTAAGCTCGAAAACGTAGTAATCCTGGGATTTAATCTCGAAAACGTCGTCATCGACAAACGAATCATGGCGTTTCATGTCGCGATCCATCGCCCCGCCCCTTTCGCAATCAGAATCCGTGTCGCCGACACCTCCTCGCCATCCAGGATCGCCAGCGTCTTACCGTGGTGATCTGCTGAATCGTACAGAATCGAGGCTTCGCGTTTGGCGCCCCGCCTGCTGGTGGCGTTGAGCTTGACGATAGGGCCATCTCCCAAGCGCGCGGCGTAGGTCATGCCGTTGCCCTCCTAATCAGCCCTACCGCCCGCCCCGACTTCACGTCAGCGGGTATGCAGTTCAACACCCGAAACCCCATCAGCGTTGCCTCGTTGCGTTTCTCTTGGTCGCGGATGAATCCCGCTCCTCGCGTGTGTCGGCCCTGCGTCCACGCGCCACCGTCTATCTCCAGCATCAGCATGTGTTCCGGCCAGCAGGCGTCAGCGCGCCATTTTCGCTTCGGGTGG
>JANXXS010000304.1 GCA_025350505.1 Burkholderiales bacterium | reverse complement strand
CGTGTAGGGCAGCGAGGCGTCGGCGCGGGCGATGCCGAACTCCTTCTGCACCGAAGGCAGCACGACCGAGATGACGTACATCGCGCCGCTGCCGATCGTCATCAGCAGGACGGCGACGACGAGGCGCAGCCAGGCCTGGCGGGAGTCGGCGACGGGAATGCGGGTCATGGCGGGAGACCATTCTCGGTGCAATGAAAGACCCGCCCGGCGCACCCCTGTCGTGGCAACTTCCACCCTCGCGCGCTACTATTTGCGCTCGTGCCCTTCGCGCACGAGCGCAGGTACCCCCGTGTTCGAAAAGATCTTCGCCGCCATCATCGTTGCCGGCTGCCTGGTGATGCTGCTCAGGCTCGGCCTCGGCGCCCGCCGCAGGCACCGTTTCGACAGTGCGATCGCGCGCTGGAGCCGACGCACCGGCGCGCGCCTCGATTCGATCCTCACCTGGAACTCGCATCGTCGCCGCGCCCGTCGCGTCGCCGATGCGGCGATCCGCCGCGCCCGCGACGGCGCGAGCACGGGTGGCGGCGAATGGGACGGCAACGTCTACCGGCCGAAGTCCTTCAAGAAGAAGGGCCGCAAGATTCATTGAGGTCGCGCGCCCGGCGGTGTCCGGTTGGCGCAGGGGTTTCCGTTCTGCAAGGTAGCGGCGCTGCGATCGCGGTGCCGCTCTTTTCACGGAGCCTCCGATGCGCCTGCGCCGCGCCAGCGAGATCTTCTTCGACGAGCCCTATCGCCTGCCCGACATCCTGGTCGGCGGCGGCGCGCCGCCCGAGTGCGCCCTGACCGCGGCGGGCGGTGGCCGCACCGTGGCGAGCCTGACGACCCGGCATCTGGTCGCCGCACTCGAAGGACGCTGCATGTCGGCACTGCGCGACTGTCTCGAGGCCGGCGAGCTCGACCTCCGGCCGACGCTGGTGCGCCTCGACTACGTGGCGCCGGTGCCGTTCCACGTCCTGCGCCTGACCGCCTGGGCCGATCACGTCGAGGACGGGTCGGCGACCTTCAGCGCCCGTGCCCACGATGGCGAGAGCGGCCTGTGCGAGGTGACGATAGCGCTCGAGGTCGTGCGCGCTGAGGCCACGACCGGGCGCGATTGGCCGGCACGGGTGCGCGCGGCCGCCTGAGCGCAGGCGCCTGCGTGAAGCGGGCCTCGCGACGCGCCGGCGACGCCACGTCGATCGACGTGGCCGGCCAAAACCGGCAAGCGTTGGCATTCGGAGGGCGCGCGCGGGGCGAAGCGCAGCGATGCCTCGCTACCATGGCCGCAACTTCGCCCCGGCCCCGTGTTCCTGTCGCCCGACACGCCCTCCGAATCGCCGGACCCGGCCACCGGTTCGCGCTGGGAGATCCGCGTTCTCGGCGGCCTGGCAGCGCGACGCGGCGACGAGACGATCACCAACTTTGCGAGCCGCGGCGTCGCCGCGCTGCTGGCCCGGTTAGCTCTCTTTCCAGCGCGCAGCCATGCGCGCGAGGAGCTGATCGAGCTGCTCTGGCCCGGCGTCGCGCTCGACGTCGGCCGCAACCGCCTGCGCCAGACCTTGTTCACCTTGCGCCAGCTGCTCGAACCGCCCGGACCGGTCGCCACACCCGTGCTGCTGGCCGATCGGCAGGGCGTGCGCGTCGTCGCCGGCGCGCTCGGCTGCGACGCGGTGCGATTCGAAGCCGCGGTGCGCGCCGGGCGACACGCCGAAGCGGTCGCCCTCTACGGCGGGGAGCTGCTGCCCGGTCACTACGACGAGTGGATCGACGAGGAACGGCTGCGCCTGTCGGCGCTCTTCGACCGCGCCAGCCGTGACGCGGCGACGGACGCGACAAGGGCTGCGCCGGCATCGTTGCCGCCCGCCACAACCGCGACGATCGCGCCGACCGTTCGCGTCGCCGCGGCCCGCGCCGAATTGCCGGTCTACCTGACGCGCTTCTTCGGCCGGGACGCCGAAGGCGCACGCCTGCGCGAAGAAGTTCTCTCGCATCGCCTGGTCACCCTGCTCGGCCCGGGCGGCAGCGGCAAGACGCGCCTGGCGGTCGAGCTGGCGGCCTCGATCGGCGCCCGGGCGGCGTCGCATTTCGACTTCATCGCCTTCGTTCCGCTCGTCGGCTGCTCGACGCGGGCGCAACTGCTCGACGCGCTGCTCACCCGGCTGCAACTGCGGCCGCAGGGCGACGACGCGTTCGAGCCGATCGTCGCCGCGCTCGGCGGCAGGCGCGCCCTGCTCGTGCTCGACAACTTCGAGCAGCTCGCCGGTCAAGGCGAAGAGGTCGTCGCCCGGCTCGGCGCGGCGATCGGGGGCCTGCATCTCCTCGTGACTTCGCGGCGCGTGCTCGGCATCGACGGCGAGCGTGAGTTCGCGGTCCAGCCGCTCGGCCTGCCGCGACCCGAGGCCGCGCTCGACATCGCGGCGAGCGCGCCGGCGGTGGCCCTGTTCGTCGATCGGGCCCGGGCGGCGCGCGCCGACTTCCACATCGGGCCGAGCAACGTCGAAGCGATCGTCGATCTGGTGCATCTGCTCGAAGGGATGCCTCTGGCGATCGAGCTGGCGGCGGCGCGCGTGCGCAGCATTGCGCCGCCCGCCATGCGCGCCCTGCTGCTCGAGGCCCGTGCGGCGCCGCGCGGACACGCGCTCGAGCTGCTGGCGCGCTCGGGGGCACGCAGCGGCAGCGATCCGCGTCATGCGTCGATGCTCTACGTCATCGAATGGAGCTGGCGGCTGCTCGCCACGGCAGAGGCGCGCCTGCTCGCCACGCTCACCGTGTTCCACGGCGGCTTCAGCGCCGCGGCCGCGGCCGCGGTCTGCGACCTCGGCGCGGCCGAGGCCACGCTCATGCTCGACGACCTGGTCGCCCAGTCGATGCTGCGCGTCGAATCCACCGAAGCCGGAGCGAACCGCTTCGCCGCATTCGGGCCGGTGCGCGAATACGCGGCGCTGCAGATCGACGACGGCGACGCACGCCTGGCCCGTGCCCGCCATCGCGCCTGGCTGATGGCGTGGGCCGGCTCGCTTCCCGACACGCCCGACCTCTCGGAAGTGCGCGCCGAGCTTGCCAACCTGCTCGCCGGCCTGGCCAGCGCGATCGTCGACGCCGTGCCCGACGACGCGATCCGCATCGCCTTGCCCTTGCGCCGCGTGCTCGAAGACGTCGAGCTGCCCGCGGTCGGCCTTGCCTCGCTGGCCAGCGCCATCGAGCAGTCGCACGACCCGGCACTGCGGGCGCAGGGGCACACGCTGATCGGGCCCTTGCTCTTCATCGCCGGTCAGGGCGAGCAGGCGCTGGCCCACGCCGAGCAGGGCATGGCCGGCAGCCACGAACCGGCCGCGGCGCGAGGCCGCGCCGCACTGTCGCTGGCCCGGGTGCGCTGGCGCAAGACACGCGACGCCGAGGCGGTGAACCCGCTGCTCGACGCGGCCGAGGCGCTCGCCGTCGCCTCGGCCGATCTCGACCTGCAGGCCGGCGTGCAGACGCTGCGCGCCAACCTGGCGAATGGCCGGCGCGACTACGCCGTGGCCGAGGCCATGCACGGGAAGGCGCTCGCACTGTGGGAACGACAGGGCAACCGGCACGCGATGCACAGCGGCCGCTACAGCCTGGCCGTGTGCGCGCAAAACGCCGGCCGCAACGCCGAGGCGCTCGAGCGGCTCGACGGCATCGAGTCGAGTGCGCGAAAGTTGCATGACTGGCGGCGCGTCAGTCAGATGCTGAACGTTCGCGGCAATGCGCTGATGGGGCTGCAGCGCTGGGCCGAGGCGGCAACCAGCCTGCGCGAAAGCTCGCGCCTGGCCTGGGAAACGCTCGCCTTGCACGAGCTCGCGCACAGCCTGTGGAACCTGCCGCGCGCCCTGGCTCACACCGGGCAGCCCGAGGCGGCGCTGCGCCTGGCTTCGTTCGCGGCCCGCTTCTGGGAGACGCGCTTCGGCCTGTTGAGCCGCGCCGACCTGCGCTACCTGCGCCTGGTCCAGCGCCTGGCCGCCTGCAGCCTCGCCCCGCGCCGTCGCGACCAGCTCTGGGCCGAAGGGGCTCGGCTCGGGCTGGCCGAAGCCGTGGCGATCGCCTTGCACGGCTGAAGCATTCACGACGAACGGCGACCGGCGGCGCCACGGCGCTAACGGTTGCCTAACGGTGGCGGGAAAAGCTTCGGGCATCCCAACCCCCGAGGACGCCGCCATGAAGAACTACGCCCCCGATTCGCTGCCCGGACCCGACCCGCTGCGCCGCAAGCTCATGTTCGGCCTTCCCGGCGGCTTGGCGCTGGCCTCGCCGCTGGCGCTGATCGCATGCGGTGGCAGTGACAGCACCGGCAGCAGCGTCGCGGCCGATCCCGATCAGGCCAAGGCGGATGCCATCGCCGCCAAGCTGCCGGCGGTCAACCGCTCGGTCCAGGCGGCCAAGGTCGTGTTGCCGGCGAGCAGCGTCGCCGCGTTGACGAGCACCCGCCTGGTCTCGGCCAACAACGTCTCGCAGGTGGGCGACAACGGCACGGCCGGCGTCGTCGTCATCGAAGGCGCGCCGCAGATGGGCTACGTCTTCGACAAAGGCGGAAACCTGCTGCTGATGAGCATGGTCGAGGCCGGTGTGCGAACGACGGTCGATTCGCGCGGCACCGCCGAGGCCTTGCTGCTGCTGACGAGCGAGGCTTACGACCGTGGCCCGGCGATCCAGATCGCGATGCGCCGCGTGCTTGCCGATGCGAGGTTCGACGCGGTGGTCGAACCGCTGCGTCTCGCGGTCGAGGCGGCCGCGACCCGCAACGGCATCGACACCGCCGACACGGCGTTGATGGACGCGCTGAAGACCGCGACGCTGGCGCTGCGCCGGAAGAGCTCGGTGCCGCCCGCCGCCGCCTCACGCGCCCGCGCCGAGGCCGTCACGATCTCGCCCGACAGCACCGAAAGCGGCCTGACCTTGTTCCCGACGTCCGACTTCAACAACGTGATCCTGCAGAACCAGTTCCGCCGCCGCACTCACGCCTTCATTTCGCGAACCGGCTACTACGATGCGGCCGGCAACTTGACGACCGAGTCGCCGGCGGTGCCGCTCAAGGACTTCGATCTCGACGCGACGACCCTGCTCAGCTTCGACAGCCTGGTCACCTCGGTCGGCGACTACGTGACCCAGTTCTATGCCGACCTCGGCTTTCTCGGCGAATACGAGTCCGGCGGCGCGGTCTGGCAACCGGTGAGGAGCGATCCGGTCCAGCTGCTCTTCGCGCCGCAGGACACGGCCGAGGTCACCGTCTACGCGGCAAGGGTGATCGGCATCGGCGCCAACGACGTCGGCAGCCTCAGCGACGCCGAGAACACGGCGCTCGAGAACATCCTCTGGAAGACCATGGTCGAGGACATCATCAAGCCGTTCGTGCGGACCCTGATCCTGCCGATGATCAGCGAGAGGATCTCCGGCACCTTCAAGCCCGAGTTCGAGCAGACGAGCTGGGCGCTGGTGCTCAACGGCATCAGCGACCTGTCGAGCCTGGCGGTGGCTGGCACCTACTTCCCGAACACCGTGGCCGCGCTGAAAGTCGGTGACGCCAAGAGCGCGTTCGGCGGCTTCCTGACCGAGTTCTTCTCGAGCAACACCTTCCAGGGCCTGCTCGAGCTGGGACTGAAGGCCTACACCCAGGCGGCAGGCAAGAACCTCACGGCGCAGCTGGTCGACAGCAAGGGCAACCTCATCGCCGTCAACCTGGTGGCCGGCGACCTCGGCCAGTTCGACCTCGGCAAGCTGAAGGACGCGCTCGGCAAGCTCGCCCGCATCATCCAGCTCATCAAGATCGGTACCCTGGTCGGCGACTACGGCGCCATCATCAAGGACTGGTCCAATTCGCGGCAGCTGACCCAGTTCTCGATGAACGTGTCGAAGGCGTTGGTCTCGCTCTCGCCCGATCCGCTCACGGTGTCGCCGATCGCCGGCGTCGATGGCAAGGGCTCGGTCACCGCCAAGGTCGAAGGGCTCGATGCCAACGTGCCGGCCGACAGCGTGTTCCTGCACTGGACCTGCACCAAAAAGTACGGCGACCTGTTCCGCGTCGGCGGCAATGGCGTCAATGACTTCATCAGCCTGCTGAGCACGCCGACCCACGATTACATCCCGACCGGCGTCGACGCCGATCCGGCCGACCCGGACTCGATCACGGTCACCGCCTTCTACCGCAACCCGGTCAGCAACGCCCGCATCGAGATGGGCTCGGCGACGGTGGAGATCGAGTTCAAGTCGGAGTTCAACCTCGGCATCGCGCCGGGCAAGCTGCAGGACGTGCCGACCGACACCGATTTCCCGATCACGGCCTTCATCAAGGAGACGCTGGCCGACGGCGCGACGGTCGCCTGGACCTGGTCGTCGGGCGGCGCGGGCAGCCTCAGCGTGGACCCGCCCGACAACAACCCGCGCGACACGGCCGGCGTCTTCCACGCCGGATCGAGCGAAGGCGCCGCCACCGTCACCGTGAGCGCGATCGTCACCGTCGCGGCCACGGCGTCGACGCCGATGCGGGTCGTCAACGTCAAGCCGGTCACGGCCCGCCTCAACGTCAAGAAGGGGATGCAGCAGGTCGTCATGGAGGCCTCGGGCGGCAGCTTCAGCTGCACCGACATGAAGGCCTGCGGCGTGTCCGAATACGGCGCGTTCATCGTGCCGCGACTCGCCAAGGCGACCAGCTACTCGGCCGTCCTGACCGGGTTCTCCTACCCGGGCTGCAACCGCGCGCTGGTCTGGAACTCGCCCAAGGGCGACGGCGGCGACTGCAACTTCCCGATCACATACCACCCGCACAACTCGGTCGGGCCGACCAACTTCTGGGCGATCTGGACGAGCTTCGGCGGTGCACCCGAAGGCAAGTGCGTGGTGACGATCACGCTGGCGCCCTGAGCCGGCGACGGAAGAAGCGGCGGCGACCGCACGCCGACGCCGGCAAAATAGCCTCGCACACGGAGGCAAGGCCATGACCCAAGCGACCGATCTGGCGGACTGCACGGCGACCGAGCTGCTCGGGCTGTACCGGACGCGAGGCGCCTCGCCGGTCGAAGCGACGCGCGCCGTGCTGGCCCGGATCGAGCGCGTCGATCCGGTCCTCAACGCCTTCTGCTTTCTCGCCGCCGACGAAGCGCTGCGCTCGGCCCACGAGAGCGAATCGCGCTGGTCGCGCGGCGAGGCGACCGGCACGCTCGACGGCGTGCCGGTCTCGATCAAGGACCTGATCCTCGCCAAAGGCTGGCCGACCTTGCGCGGCTCGCGCACCGTCGATGCGCAGCAGGCCTGGGACGTCGATGCGCCCGCCTCGGCGCGACTGCGCGAAGCTGGCGCCGTGATCCTCGGCAAGACGACGACGCCCGAGTTCGGCTGCAAGGGCGAGACCAATTCGCCGCTCACCGGCATCACGCGCAACCCGTGGAACCCGGCGAAGACGACGGGTGGCTCGTCGGGCGGCACGGCCGCGGCAGTGGCCTCGGGCATGGGGCCGATCTCGGTCGGCACCGACGGCGCCGGCAGCGTACGCATCCCGGCCGCCTTCTGCGGCAACTTCGGGTTGAAGCCGAGCTTCGGCCGCGTGCCGGCGTACCCGCTCTCGCCGATGGGCTCGGTCGCCCACCTCGGGCCGCACAGCATGAGCGTGGCCGATGCGGCCCTGGTGATGAACGTGCTGAAGCGCCCCGACGCGCGCGACTGGACCTCCCTGCAACCCGACGCCAGCGACTACATGCAAGGCCTCGACGGCGGCGTGCGGGGCCTGCGCGTCGCCTTCTCGCCGGCGCTCGGCTATGCGAAGAACGTCGATGCCGAAGTCGCCGCCGCCGTCGCCGCCGCGGTGCGCGATCTCGAAGCGCTCGGCGCGCATGTCGAGGCGGTCGACCCGGGCATCGCCGACCCGCTCGACATCTCGACGGGCCTCTGGTTCGCGGGCGTCTGGACAATCTGGAGCGGGCTCTCGGCCGAGCAGCAGAAAGGGGTCGATCCCGACTTTGCGGCGCAGGCCGAACTCGGTGCCCGGTTCGGCGTGCTCGACATCGCGCGCCTCAACATGCGCCGCCTCGAACTCGGCTCGCACATGCGCCAGTTCATGCAGCGCTACGACCTGCTCGTCACGCCGTCGGTGGCGGTGCCCGCCTTCGACGCGCGGCCGGCCGGGCACACGGCGATGGACGCGCCGGCGATGCTCGGCTGGACGCCGTTTTCCTATCCCTTCAACCTGACCCAGCAACCCGCCTGCACCATCCCCTGCGGCGTGACCGAGGCCGGCCTGCCGATCGGCCTGCAGATCGTCGGCCCGATGTTCGGCGATGCGCTCGTGCTGCGCGCGGCGCGCGCTTACGAGACGGTGCGGCCGATCGCGCGCCCGGCGCTGCCTACTTCATCAGGTGCGGCAGCCACAGCGACATCGCCGGCCAATAGGTGACGATGCCGAGGAAGACGAGCATCGTCAGCAACCACGGCCAGACGGCGACGGTGAGCTCGGTGATGCCCATCTTCGTGATGCCCGAGGCGACGTAGAGGTTGAGCCCCACGGGCGGGTGGCACATGCCCACCTCCATGTTCACCACGATCAGGATGCCGAAGTGCACCGGGTCGACGCCGAGCTTCACCGCGACCGGAAAGAGGATGGGCGCCATGATGAGCACGATCGACGACGGCTCCATGACGTTGCCGGCGACCAGCAGCAGCACGTTGACCAGGAGCAGGAAGCCGATCGGCCCGAGGCCGATGCCGATCATCCAGTCGGCGAGCTGTTGCGGGATGCGCTCGTTCGAGAGCACGAACGAGAACAACACCGCGTTGGTGATGATGTAGAGCAGCATCGCGCTCATATTGGCCGACTGCAGCAGCACCCTCGGTACGTCCTTGAGCGTCAGGTCGCGATAGACGAAGACGGCGATGAAGAACGAGTACACGGCCGCCATCGCCGCCGCCTCGGTCGGCGTGAACAGGCCCGTGTAGATGCCGCCCATGACGACGAAGATGAGCAGGAGGCCCCAGAACGACTTGCGAAAGGCCGTGAAGCGCTCGCCCCAGCTCGCGCGCGGCTGGCGCGGGTAGTTGTTCTTGCGCGCCCGCCACCACGTCGTGGCGCCGAGCATGGTGGCCAGCACGATGCCGGGCACGACGCCGGCGATGAACAGCTGGCCGACCGAGGTGTTGGTCGAGACCGAGTACATCACCATGACGATCGACGGCGGGATGAGGATGCCGAGCGCGCCCGAGGTGGTAATGACGCCGGCGCCGAAGCGCGGCGGAAAGCCCGCCTTGACCATCGCCGGCAGCAGGATCGAGCCGATCGCGATGACGCAGGCCGGCGAAGAGCCGGACAACGCCGCGAAGATGGCGCACGCCAGCACCGCGGCAAGGCCCAGGCCGCCGTGCCAGTGGCCGACCAGCGAGGTGGCGAACGTGATCATGCGTCGGGCCACGCCGCCGTGCGTCAGGAAGTTGCCGGCGAGGATGAAGAACGGGATCGCCATGATCTCGAAGTTCTCGAGGCCGGTGAAAAGCTTCAGCGCCACCGATTGCACCGGCACGTTGGTGAAGCCGAAGATGAAGGTCAGCACCGTCAGGCCGAGCGCGATCGAGATCGGCATGCCGGTAAGCATGAGCAGCACGAGCAGGCCGAACAGGATGGCGCCGTTCATGGCGCGACCGCCTTCGGCGCGACGTCGTCGGGCGTCACCTCATCGAGGCCCTCGACGAACGTGTGGTCGTGCTTGGGCAGCTGCCCGGTGTGCCAGAAGCTCCACGCGACCTGCGCGAAGCGAAAGCACATCAGCGAGGAGCCGAGCGGGATGGCGAGGTAGATCACCCAGGTCGGCCATTCGAGATCGGGCGTAGTCGGGCCCGCGCTCATGCCTTCGACCTTCAAGCCGATGGCGCGGCCGATCGCGTAGTGCGCGCCGTTGTCCCAGACGAAGTTGGCGCCGAGCGCGGCAACCGTGCCGGTGAAGAGCACGCCCGCGAGCAGGCCGAACAGGACGAAGCGGGCGCGGTTCGTGTCCTTCATGCGATTGATGAAGACGTCGACGCCGACGTGGATGCCGGTGCGCACGCCGTAGGCCGCGCCGAACTTGGCCATCCAGACGAAGAGGTAGATCGTCGCCTCCTGCGCCCACGAGAAGTTGAGCGAGAGGAGCCAGTCCTGCAAGCCGGGGACGGCGACGCCGGAGAGATAGCGATGCAGAACAGCGAGGAAGACGATGACCGTCGCCAACCCCATCAGCGAGGCGATGAACCACTCCTCGAGGTGGTCGAGGACCTTCATCCCGCGCACGAATCAGAGCTTCGCGGGGTCGAAGCCGGTTTCCTTGTAGACGGCCTGCAGGATCTCGCTGCCGACGCGCGGCTCCATCTCCTTGTGCACTTTGGCCAGCGCGCGTTTCCAGGGTGCTTTCTGCTCCTTGGTGAGCGCGAGCACCTCGGTCTTGCCGGTGGCCTTGATCTTGACCAGCGCCTCGTCGTTGTCCTTCTTGGCCTGCTCGTTGGTGAACCTGGTCGCTTCGTCCATCGCCTGGCCGAGCTGCGCGCGGATATCGGCGGGCAGGCCGTCCCAGAACTTCTTGTTCACGACCACCGCGTAGCCGATGTAGCCGTGATCGGTGATGGTGACGTTCTTCTGCACCTCGTTCATCTTCTGCGAATAGAGGTTGGAATGCGGGTTTTCGGTGCCGTCGACGACGCCGGTCTGCAGGCCCTGGTAGACCTCCGAGAAGGCCATCACCTGCGGGATCGCGCCGAGCGCGCGCATCTGCGCTTCGAGCACCTTGGAACTCTGGATGCGCATCTTCAGGCCCTTCATGTCTTCGGGCACGAGCAGCTTGCGATTCGCCGAGAACGATTTGAAGCCGTTGTCCCAGAAGGCCAGGCCGGTGATGCCCTTGGCGTCGAGCTTGGCCATCAGGCCCTTGCCGACCCCGCCTTCGGTGATCTTGTGCAGGTCGCCATAGCCGTCGAAGATGTAGGGAAAGTCGAAGACCTCGAACTCCTTGACGCCGAGCGGCGCGAACTTGGAAAGCGAAGGCGCCAGCATTTGCACCGAGCCGAGCTGCAACGCCTCCATCTCTTCCTTGTCCTTGTAGAGCTGGCTGTTCGGATAGACCTCGACCTTGACGCGGCCCTTGGTCAGCTCGGCGGCACGCTTGGCGAAGAAATCGGAGCCGTTGCCCTTGGGTGTGTCGTTGGCGACGACGTGGCTGAACTTGATGACGATGGGCGCCTGCGCGAAGGCGCGCGGCGCGGCAAGGGCGAGCGCGGTGGCGGCGAGGGCGGTGCGGCGGGTGGCGTCGACGGTCATGGGCTGTCTTCCTGTGCGGTCGGAACGGGATGAGAATGGGGTCGATTGTCCGACTCGTCTCGGGCGCGCAAATGATGGTTATCCGCAGTGATCGAGACAAAGCCCGACCGATTCCAGGAGATTCGCGACGCCGTGCGATCGCTCTGCGCTGCGTTCCCCGATGCCTATCACCGTGACATCGACGCGCGCCGCGCCTACCCGGTGGAATTCGTCGACGCACTCACCACCGCGGGCTGGCTCGCCGCGCTGATCCCGCCGGAATACGGTGGCTCCGGCCTCGGCCTGGCCGAGGCGAGCGTGATCATGGAAGAGATCAACCGCTCAGGCGGCAACGCCGGCGCCTGCCACGGCCAGATGTACAACATGGGCACGCTGCTGCGCCACGGCAGCGACGCGCAGAAGTCGTTCTACCTGCCGAAGATCGCCTCGGGCGAGTGGCGGCTGCAATCGATGGGCGTGACCGAGCCGACCAGCGGCACCGACACGACGCAGATCCGCACCACCGCCACGAAGCGCGGCGACCGCTACGTGATCAACGGCCAGAAGGTCTGGATCTCGCGCGTGCAGCACAGCGACTGGATGATCCTGCTCGCGCGCACGACGCCGCTCGCCGAGGTGAAGAAGAAGACCGAGGGCATGTCGATCTTCATGGTCGACCTGCGCCAGGCCGAGCAGAGCGGCATGACGGTGCGGCCGATCGCCAACATGGTCAACCACGAAACCAACGAGCTGTTCTTCGAGCACCTGGAAATCCCGGCCGAAAACCTGATCGGCGAAGAAGGCAAGGGCTTCCGGTACATCCTCGACGGGCTCAATGCCGAGCGCACACTGATCGCCGCGGAGTGCATCGGCGACGGCTTCTGGTTCATCGACCGGGTCACGAAATATGCCGGCGAGCGTGTCGTCTTCGGCCGGCCGATCGGCCAGAACCAGGGCGTGCAGTTCCCGATCGCCGAGGCCTACATCGAGGTGACGGCGGCGAACCTCATGCGCTTTCGCGCCTGCGAGCTGTTCGACGCCCGGCTGCCGTGCGGCGCCGAGGCGAACATGGCGAAGTACCTCGCCGCCAAGGCAAGCTGGGAAGCGGCCAACGCCTGCATCCAGTTCCACGGCGGCTTCGGCTTCGCCGACGAATACGACGTCGAGCGCAAGTTCCGCGAGACGCGGCTCTACCAGGTGGCGCCGATCTCGACCAACCTGATCCTCAGCTACGTCGCCGAGCACGTGCTCGGCCTGCCGCGGTCGTTCTGAGCGGCCGACGCGCGGAGCCGACGCCATGACATCGCGTCCTTGCCTCGCCTTCGCCTGCGCGCATCTGTGCGACGAGCGCCTCTACGCAGCGCAGGTCGCGGCCCTGGGCACGGCCTACGACTGCCGCGTCTTCGTCTTCCGCGAGCAGGACTCGGTGGCGGCGATGGCCGAGTCCTTGCTCGCGCAGACGCCGCAGCGCTTCACGCTGATCGGCCTCTCGCTCGGCGGATACGTTGCCTTCGAAGTCATTCGTCGCCAACTGCATCGGATCGACCGACTCGCCTTGCTCGACACCACCGCCGCCGCCGACGCGCCGGCGCGCAAGGCAGGCCGGCTCGCCGACATCGCCAAGGTTCAGGAAGGCGGCATCGAGGCGCTGATCCCCGAGCTGCCGGCACGATGGTTGCGGCCGGCGCACGTCGAGCGGCCGGAACTCGTCGCGACGATGGCATCGATGGCGCGAAGCATCGGCGCATCGGGCCAGCGCCATCAACAGCAGGCGATGGTGACGCGTCCCGATTCGCTCGCCGACCTGGGCGCGGTTGGCTTGCCGACGCTCGTACTCTGCGGCGCCGACGACCAGGTCACGCCGATCGCCGACCATGAGGCGATCGCGGCGCGCGTCGCCGGCGCACGCCTCGAGGTCGTGGCCGACTGCGGCCACTTGTCGACGCTGGAGCAGCCCGAGGCCGTGACGCGGCTCCTGGCCGACTGGCTGGTTGCGACCAGTCGATAGTCGAAGTCGTCAAGTCAGCGCGGCGTCGAGCTGCTGCGCCATGTTTTTGCCACCCTCTTGCAGGTATATGAACGCAAACAGGCAGCGGCCGCCGCTGCGCTCCGCCCAGACCTTGCCGACCAACGATTTCTCGATCTCCTTGGCCATGCCGCGAATCTGCGCACCCTTGTATTCGACGACAAAGAGTCTTCCGTCGATGAGCTCGCAGACGAAGTCGGGATAGAAACGGCCGAACGAGGTCGGAAGCCAAAAGCCGGCGCTCGGGTCGGAGTCGAGATTGCGTACCCAATGGCGGACCTCGGGATGCTGATCGATCGCCAAGGCACAGCGCCACTCTTCGCCGCCGTCCTTCAGGCTCGCCAGCACCGGGTAGTAGTGTTTCGCAAACCTGAACTTGCCCTGGTAGCGTTTGTTGCCTGAAACGGGATAGACGAGCGGATCGAACTTGAACGAGTGCGTGACGCTCGCTTCGACGTCCCAGCCACCTTCGAGCACCAGCTGTTGGAAAGCTCCGTGCGCGGCTCGATCGCGCAATTCCGAAATGCGCTGCGCCAGACGTGGCACCAGTGCATGCTGATGGCGAGCGAGCTGCTCCAGTGGAATGCGCTGCTCGTGGACGAGATGACGAATTGTCGCCAGCACGAACGCGCGCAGATGTGCCGGCAACAGGTCGCGCGCGACGTTGCGGGCCGGATGTTGCAACTCGGCGCTCAGCCAGCGCGCGAGATCGTCTTCGGTGATGGTGCCGTGGACAGCGGCGAGCGCCAGCTGCGTCGTGTCGCCACGCCCGACGCGCAGTTTCTGGCCGTCGAGATAGACCTCCCACGCACGAGCCTGTTCGGCCATCGTGAAGCCTGGCAGGCTCACGGGCTGGCGGAGCAGATTCAACTCGACCTGATCGAAAACAGCATCGCGTTCCAACAGAACCAGTTCGCCTTGAGGGGCCTGTGCGGCCGGCAATCGGTAGCAAAGACGCGGCAGTGCCGCAAATGGAATGTTGCGATTCGCAGGCGCCTGGGCCGCAGAGACCAGCGCGTTGTGACGTTCGATCTGTTGCTTCACCTGCTCGCGCTGCTTGCCGCGCTGGCCCGCCACCAACGCGACCGCCAGGTCTTCGGCGACTGTCCCCTTCACCCGAACCCGCTGGCGCGCGCCGTCGCTGCTGACCGTCAGGACGCCGGTCGCAGCGGCCTCCTCGACCGAAGCGGGCAGTGGCACGGCCGCTGGCAAATCGACCGTGAGCGTCGGCAGCATGGGCGTGGGCGGCGTCACGAACAGCGGCCCGTCGTCGCGCCTGCCGTCGATGTCGAGCGGCAATTGCGGCGACACCATGGAGGCCACGTCGAGCGGGTCGAAGCCCATGCCGTCGATCAGACGGTCGGCAAGCGCGTTGGCGGCAAGGCCGGTTTCGGCCTCCGTGACGTGTGCGTAGGCCTTGTTCAGTGCCGGCCGCATGCGCTTCGTTGCGTAGGGCATGCGCAAAATCCGGCCCAGCAACTGCTCGACCGACGTGGCCGATCGGATCGACTGCACCGAGCACAGCACGTACGCGAACGGACAGTCCCATCCCTCGCGCAGCGCCTGCACGGTGATGATGAAACGCACCGGGCAATCGCGGGCCGAAAGGTTCAGGCCTTCGAGCTCGCGCTGCGTGCCGGTGGCCACCTTCACCTGCGCTTCGGGTATGTGCAGCTCCTGGATCAGGTGGCTGCGCAGCACGTCGACGTTCACCGGCTCGGTACTGTTCTGGGCCTGAATCAGGACGATCGGCCGGACGTAGGCGCCCTGGTTCGGCCCGGCTTCGGCTTCCTCTTGCTGCGCCTCGGCCTCCAGCACGCGTTGAGTCTGCACCGCGTCGAGCACCGCCGCCTGCCAGCCGCGCGTGTGCTCCATCAGCTGGATCGGCATCTTGATCATGTCGGCCGCCTGCAGCTGCTGGGCGGAAACATGGAAGAGCACGTTGGTCCGCTTCGGGACCGGCGTTGCCGTGAGCTCGAGAATCATGGCCGGGTTCAAGCGGAGCAGCGCCTCGAAGCTGCGCTCTGTCTTGGCGTTGTGCGCTTCGTCGACGATCACGTAGGGCTGCCGCAACGCCAGCCAATTGGCGAGCGACCAGCGAGGCTGGCCGACGAAGCGGGTCAGCATCTCGCGCCCTGCCTTGTCGCTCGCCGCGTCTTCGGCCGTCACGAGCGCATTCGGCAGTCCGTTCAAGGCGAGCAGCGCTCCGGCTGGCACACCGCGAAAGTGCGGCTCGAACGCTTCCGAAAACGCGTAGACGTTGCGTTGATCCGTGTCTTCGATGCGAAAGCTCTGGATCGTTGCAACGATGACCACGGCGCAGGCGTCGAAGTCCTGGGGCGAGAGCGTCGCGACCTCGTCGAGGTCGCACACGCGCACGCTGTCGCCGCAGGCTTCCGCGAGTGCTTCGCGAAACGGATGGCCGATGGTGCCGAGCGCGGCGAGCGTCTGGGCGCGGATCGTGTCGCTCGGCACGAGCCAGAGCGCGAGCGGCCTGGGCGAAACAGGCGAGACCATCGACCCGACGTTCGGCCACTCGCGCGCCATGACGCCGACGGCATGCGCCGCCAGCAACGTCTTGCCGCCGCCGGTGGGGATGCGCAGGCAGACGCATGGCACTTCGCCGAACGGCTGTGTGTTGTAGCCGTAGCCAGTCTCGCTCTCGAACGCAGAGCGCGCGCCCTGAAGCCGGGCCGCGCGCAGGTAACTCTCTAGCGCGTCGAGCGCTTGTTCCTGATAGCGCTTGAGGGCGAAGGTCGGCATCCGATCAGCGGCCGCGCCAGTAGCCGGGGCGGCGTCTCTGGTGCATGACGGTCAGTACGTAGATGAATTCACCCTCGGCCCGATAGATCAATGCGTAGGGAAAGCGATCGAACAAGTACCTGCGAATTCGTCCGTTCACTGGCGGCCACATGA
The DNA here is from genome assembly GCA_025350505.1 of Burkholderiales bacterium. Taxonomy (GTDB): domain Bacteria; phylum Pseudomonadota; class Gammaproteobacteria; order Burkholderiales; family Burkholderiaceae_C; genus Schlegelella_A. The sequence goes on along the minus strand of JANXXS010000304.1, from coordinate 810 downwards.
GCGGACTTTCCGTCACCCGCGCCACGGCATGGGCCAAAGCTTCGTTGAATGCAACAGCGAGTGCCGGCGAGATGGCCTCGTAGTAGTGCCGAGCTTCCTCGGCTTCGGCCTCGGCCGCCTCGGCAAAGGCGACCCGCGTCACTTCATACCCAGATGCTTGCGCACGTCCTCCCACGGGACCGTCTTCATTTCGCCGCGTTCGATCGCGTCCATCCGGCGTTCGGCCTCTTCGATCCATGCCGCTTCAACGCCCGGATCGACGGCCCGGGGCAGCGTCTGCCGCAGCCGAGAAAGGAGCATCTCGCGCTCGTCGACCGACAGCAATTCGGCTTTGGCCACAAGCTCATCGACGGTGGGATTCATGAGCGCACTCCAGGGGACAGGTCAGCCCGAACGCGAAGCTTAACGCGGCACGGCATGCGGCAATTGCCTGAAAACGATGCGCTCGTCTGCGAGCCGGGCATCGCCGACTCGGCACGCTTCGCCGTACACGACCTTCGGCCCGGTATGCCAGCAGGTGGACCGCATGGCGCCGAGCACCGCGCTCGTCAGCACGTTGCCGCTGGCCGGCCGACGGTCGCCGAGGATGCCGTTGTAGAGCAGGTAGTAGGCCGTGCCCTCGCTGCCTGGCTCGCCGGCATGAATGCCGATCAGCGGCAGCCCGCTCGCCGCGGCATGCGCATCGAGTGCGCACCCGGTCTCGCGCATCCAGATGAAGGCAGCCAGATCGGCATAGCGAACGTCGGCATCGATCTCGCCGTCGGCATCGAACATCGGCGCGCCGAGCGAGAGAAAGCGAAAGCCGCCGCC
>JANXXS010000285.1 GCA_025350505.1 Burkholderiales bacterium | reverse complement strand
CTGCTCAACCGCTTCGACCCAGAGCGCTATCCGCGTCCGACCGGTGCGGCCGTGGCGGGGCAGTTTCGCGGAATCCCAGTGACCTCCGCCTGAGGCGAGGATGGCTCAGCGCAGGCTGGGCAGGAACTTGGTCAGCTTGGCGATCAGCGCGTCGGGCGTGAAGGGCTTGACGATGAAGTCGGCGGCGCCGGCCTCCATGCTGCGCACGAGGATCTCGCGCCGCGCTTCGCCGGTGAGCATGACCACCGGAATGCCGGCGAGCGCCGGGTCGGCCTTGAGCTGCTGCGTCAGCTCGACGCCGTCGCGGCCGGGCAGCATCACGTCCATCAGGATCAGGTCGGGCTGGACGCTGCGGATGCGCTCGAGCGCCGCGGCGCCGTCGCTTTCGGCGACCAGCTCGACGTTCTGGCTCTCGAGCGTGATCGCCACCAGCTGGAGCGAGAACTCGTCGTCCTCGACGAGGAGGACGAGCGGCCGCGCCCTCGCCGCAACCTTGGAGCGCGCGACGCGCGACAGTCGGCTGGCGACGCGCACGCTCGTCGACAGCCGGTCGGGGTCGGCGGCGCCGACCGGGTTCGGCACGTAGTCGTCGAACACGCCTTCGCGGACCAGGCGCGCCGCCGCGGCGAGCTCGCCGGCATCGCACACGATCAGAGCGATCGGCGCGCCCGCGCCCGGGCTTGCACGCAGTACGCGGGCCTGGCGCTCGCTGGCGGCCAAGGAGGGCAAGGCGAACAGCACGACGCCGGCGCCGGCCTCGGCGACGTCGGCGACGGCGCGGCCGGGCTCGACCGAGAGGCGCACGCCGGCCACGAGGTCGGCCGCCAGGTGCTGCGCGATCGCTTGTGCCGCTTCGCTGCTCTGGGCGACGACGAGGACGCGCGTCGTTTCGATGGGGAAGGAACTGTCGCTCACGTGACCGTCATTGTCGGACGGGCGCGGCGTCGCGTCGCGTCGAACAAGTCACGCAATCCGGCTGCTACACTTTTGCGATGGTCGAGACGATGCCGATTGCCGCGAGGTCCGAGGACCAGGGAGCCTGGCCCTGGCGCCGCTGCCCGCGGGCTTGCCGCCGCTGACACCGGCGACGGCGCCGGTGCTGCGCTTCGCGCGCACCGGCTGAACGCGGCGGACCTTGCGTCTGCCGATCCGAACCGACATTCCGAGGCGCGCCGCCTGAAGGCGCCGGCGGACGATCAGCCAGCCTGGCGCGACGCGCCGGGACTTTGACCATGACCGAAATCGAATTCAAGAGCCTGGCGCTGCAAGGCTTCAACCGCATTCCCCTGATCGCCGAGGCCTTCGCCGATCTCGAGACGCCGCTTTCGCTCTACCTGAAGCTCGCTCGCGATGCCGACGGCCAAGGGCGCTCTAGCTTTCTTCTCGAATCGGTGGTGGGCGGCGAGCGCTTCGGGCGCTACTCGTTCATCGGCCTGCCGGCGCGCACGCTGCTGCGCGCCAGCGGCTTTCGCACCGAGGTCGTGACCGACGGCGCGGTGGTCGAGACGCGCGAAGGCAACCCGCTCGACTTCATCGCCGAATGGCAGAAGCGTTTCAAGGTCGCGCTGCGGCCGGGCCTGCCGCGCTTTTGCGGCGGGCTGGCCGGCTACTTCGGCTACGACGCAGTGCGCTACATCGAGTCGCGCCTGGCCAAGACCTGGAAAGACGGCGGCATCGACACGCCCGACATCCTGCTCCTGCAGTGCGAGGAGCTGGCGGTCATCGACAACCTCTCGGGGCGGCTCTACCTCATCGTCTACGCCGATCCATCGCAGCCCGAGGCGTGGTCGCGGGCGCGCCGTCGTCTTGCCGAGCTGACCGACAAGCTCTCGACCAGCGTCACCGCGCCGGCGGTGCGGCGCGGCGCGGCGCACGGCGTCGAGCGCGAGTTCGGCAAGGAAGCCTACCTTGCGGCGGTGCTGCGCGCGAAGGAGTACATCGCGGCCGGCGACATGATGCAGGTGCAGGTCGGGCAGCGGCTGAAGAAGCGCTACACCGAGTCGCCGCTCAGCCTGTACCGGGCACTGCGCTCGCTCAATCCTTCGCCCTACATGTTTTTTTACGACTTCGGCGAGTTCCAGGTCGTCGGTGCCTCGCCCGAGATCCTGGTGCGCCAGGAGCACACGCCCGAAGGCGACAAGGTGACGATCAGGCCGCTCGCGGGAACGCGGCAGCGCGGCGCGACGCCGGCGCAGGACAAAGCGCTCGAGGCCGAGCTGGTGAGCGACCCGAAGGAGCGCGCCGAGCACCTGATGCTGATCGACCTGGCGAGGAACGACATCGGCCGGATCGCCAAGACCGGCAGCGTCAAGGTGACCGAGGCCTTCGCCGTCGAGCGCTATTCGCACGTCATGCACATCGTCAGCAACGTCGAGGGCCTGCTGAAGGACGGCATGACGAACCTCGACGTGCTGAAGGCGACCTTTCCCGCGGGCACGCTGACCGGTGCGCCGAAGATCCGCGCCATGGAGATCATCGACGAGCTCGAGCCTGTCAAGCGCGGCCTCTATGGCGGCGCCTGCGGCTATCTCAGCTTTGCCGGCGACATGGACGTGGCCATCGCCATCCGCACCGGCATCGTCAAGGACCAGATGCTCTACGTGCAGGCGGCGGCGGGCGTCGTTGCCGACTCGGTACCCGAGCTGGAATGGCAGGAAACGGAAGCCAAGGCACGCGCCTTGATCCGCGCCGCCGAGCTGGTCGAGGAGGGCTTTTGATGCCCCCACGCTCACTGACGTTCGCTGCCCCCCGACGGGGCGTGGCCACCCTTGGGGCGGCCCGGCGGGAGACCCGACCATGCTGCTCATGATCGACAACTACGACTCCTTCACCTACAACCTGGTGCAGTACTTCGGCGAGCTCGGCGAGGACGTGCGTGTGTTCCGCAACGACGAGCTCACGCTCGAAGGCATCACCGAGATGCGTCCCGATCGTCTCGTGCTGTCGCCGGGTCCGTGCTCGCCGGCCGAGGCCGGCATCTGCGTCGAGGCGATTCGCGTGTTCACGGGCAAGCTGCCGATCCTCGGCGTCTGCCTGGGTCATCAGGCGATCGGCGCGGCGCTCGGCGGGCGGATCGTTCGCGCGGCGCGGCTGATGCATGGCAAGTCGAGCCGGGTCACGACCGATGGGCAGGGCGTCTACGCCGGTCTGCCAGGCGAGTTCGACGTCGTCCGCTACCACTCGCTGGCGATTGAGCGTGAGAGCTTGCCCGAGTCGCTTGCGGTCACGTCCACCAGTGAGGACGGTGAGATCATGGGTGTTCGCCATCGCGAGCTGGCAGCAACGAAGACGCCGCTCGAAGGCGTGCAGTTCCACCCCGAGTCGATCCTGACGGAGCACGGTCACGCGATGCTCAAGAACTTTCTGGATGCCTGCCGATGAAGATCGTCGACCTTCGAAGCGATACGGTGACGCGCCCCACTCCGGGGATGCGCGCCGCGATGGCGATGGCGCCGGTCGGCGACGACGTGTTCGGCGACGACCCGACCGTCAACGAGCTGCAGGAGCGCGTCGCGGCGCTGTTCGGCAAGGAGGCGGCGCTCTTCGTCAGCAGCGGCACGCAGGGCAACCTGTGCGCGCAGCTCAGCCATTGCCAGCGCGGCGAAGAGGCGATCGTCGGCCAGCTCGCGCACACCTACC
>JANXXS010000258.1 GCA_025350505.1 Burkholderiales bacterium | reverse complement strand
CCGCCTGCAGCGCCTCGTCGGTTGGCGTGGGCGCCTCATCGAAGACCGGTTCCCGAATCACCGTCGTTGTCGGCCATATAGGTCGAACCCTCCTCTTCGACCAACACCCCCCGACGGGTGAGCAGCTTCATCATGCGGGTGGCCGCGCGAAGCGCCCATGCCCTGCAGCTTGGTTTCGCGCTCGAGCGTCTCGGGGGATGCGGCCATCGCGAAGTCTCCTGTTGGTAAGTAGGGTTCAGGCGGTCGCGGTCGCGGTCGCCGTCGCCGTCGCCAGCTTCTTCGCCGCGTACTGCACCGCCTTGACGATGTTCTGGTAGCCGGTGCAGCGGCACAGGTTGCCCGCCATCCAGTAGCGAATCTCTTCTTCCGTCGGGTTCGGGTTCTCCTTGAGCAGCCGGTAGGCGCGGGTGATCATCCCGGGCGTGCAGAAACCGCACTGCAGGCCGTGTTCCTTGGTGAAACCCTCCTGCACGGCGCTCAGCTCGCCGCCCTGCTCGAAGCCTTCGACCGTCAGCACCTCGGCGTCGGCGCATTGCACGGTGAGCACGGTGCACGACTTGACCGACATGCCGTCGAGGTCGACCGTACAGGCGCCGCAGTGCGAGGTCTCGCAGCCGATGTGCGGGCCGGTGTGCATGAGCTTTTCGCGCAAGCTGTGGATGAGCAGCTCGCGCGGCTCGACCAGCACGTCGACCGGCTTGCCGTTGAGCTTGAACGAGACCGCTTGCTTGGTGGCCATGTCGCTTCCTTCTTCTGATTCAGGAGCCGGCGCGCGCGCGAGCGCTGCGCAGGGCGCGCTGCGTCATCTCGCCGGCCATCGCGGTCTTGTATTCGGCGTCGCCGCGCTGGTCGGCGGCCGGGTCGCAGATGCTCATCGCCAGTCGCGCCGCCTCGGCGATCGACGCGTCGTTCAGGGTCTTGCCGCACAGCGACGCTTCGGCCGCGCTCGCCCGGAGAACCGACGCGGCGACGTTGGTCAGGGCGATCGCCACCGCCTCGACCGTCTCGCCCTTCATGCGCAGCGTGACGGCCGCCGCCGCGGTGGCGTAGTCGCCGACCTTGCGCTTCAGCTTGGCGTAGGCGTAGCCGGTGCCGGGCGCGGGCACCGGAATGCGGACCTCGGTCATGATCTCGCCGGGCTCCATCAAGGTCGAGTAGCTGCCGAGAAAGAAGCCATCGGCCGGCACCACGCGCTCACCCGAGCCGCCCCTCAGGACGAACGAGGCGCCGAGCACGATCATCAGCGCCGGATGATCGTTGCCCGGGTCGCCGTGCGCGATATCCCCGCCGATCGTTCCTTTGTAGCGCACCTGCGGGTCGGAGATCAACCTTGCGCCCTCGACGAGCAGCGGGCACTTGTCCTGAATCAGCTTCGACCAGATCAGCTCGTTCTCGGTGGTCATCGCGCCGATGCGCAGCGTGCCGGCTTCCTCGCGGATGCCTTTGAGCTCGGCGATCTTGCCGAGATCGATCAGATGGCCCGGCTGCGCGAAACGCAGCTTCATCATCGGCAGCAGGCTGTGCCCGCCGGCCAGCAGCTTGGCTTCGTCGCCGAACTGCGCGAGCAACCCGAGTGCGTCGGGAAGCGTTTTTGGCGCGTGATAGTCGAACTCGCGGGGAATCATCGCTCGCTCCATGCAGAGTCACGGTCGGGCGCAAATAATGTCCGGCGCTCTCTCACAAATCAGCTGCTGTTTGCCCTATGCGAACGAGCTTTGCACCCGTCGCACTCGCGCAGTTTCCCGGCCTACGAACGTGCGCGTTCGAGGGCCCCCGCCGACACCCTTCAGGCGATGCCTTCGGTCTCCGGAAGCTCCAGGCGCCAGCCGGTCCGGGCAGCGAGCGCCCGCACGTCCTCGACCGTGTCGAGGTCGGTGATGAATCGCGTGTTGGCGGTGTCGTGCACATGCACGAGCTCGGGCTGACGCTCGATGAGATGCCGGCAAGCCAGGTTCGTGCCGCTGGTCAGAATCTGCGCGTGCGCGACCTCGTCGAGGACGATCGGATTGCCGCGCTGCCCGGCCACGACCGGCACGAGAACATGTCCGGCCGGGCGCTTCTTGAACGCGCCGATCAATTCGGTCAGATCGCTGGCGCCGATCATCGGCTGGTCGGCGAGGACGATCAGGATCGCTTCGAAAGACCCGCTCAGGGCGTCCAGCCCGACCCGCACCGAGCCTTCCTGCCCTTCGGAGTGCGCTGCGTTGTGCGCCAGGGTCACCGGAAATCCCTGCACCTGCGCTTCGACCGCAGCGCGCGCGTGACCGGTGACCACGACCACTTCATCGACACCCGCGCCGCTCAGCGCGACCAGGTGCCGGCTGATCAACTGAACACCCTGCAGCCGGATCAGCGGCTTGCTCACGCCACCCATGCGACGGCCCTCGCCCGCCGCCAGCAGAACCGCACCGATGCGCAGGCGCGCGTGCAGGCCACCCCCCTGCTTGAACTGGCATCCCATGGTCGGCCTCCTTCAGATGATTTCGAAGTAGCGCTTCAGCTCCCAATCGGTCACGCCGTCGAGCCACTGTCGCCATTCCCATTCGCGGGTCGCTGCGAAGTGATCGACGAAGTCGTCGCCGAACCAGTCGCGGGCCACCCGCGACTGCTGGAAGATGCGGGTCGTCTCGATCAGCGTGCGTGGCGCCCGCGGGATGTGCTCGCCGCCGAGGTTGGTGCCGGTGACCGGCGGCGCGGTCAGGGTCCAGCCCTTCTAGATGCCTTCGAGGCCGGCCGCGATCACCGCCGCCATCGCGATGTACGGATTCACGTCGGCGCCCGGGCAGCGCGTCTCGAGGCGGGTCGCCTTCGGGCTGCCGGCGATGACGCGAAAGCTCGCGGTCCGGTTGTCCATGCCCCAGGTCGGCTTGACCGGCGCCCAGAAGCCGTCGACCAGGCGCTTGTAGCTGTTGATGGTCGGCCAGAACATCGGCGCCATCTCCATCAGGCAGGCGACCTGGCCGGCCAGATAGCTCTCGAACAAGGGGCTCATCTTGCGCGGCGACGCGGCGTCGTAGAACAGGTTGGTCTTGCCGTGCTTGCCTTCCTTCAGGCTCTGGTGGATGTGGCCGCTGCAGCCGGGGTAGGCCGCGCTCCACTTGGCCATGAAGCTCGGCATGATGCCGAAGCGCGAACCGATCTCGCGCGCGCCGGTCTTGAACAGGATCGCCCGGTCGGCCTGCTCGAGCGCCTCGCCGAAGGCGATCGCCACCTCGTAGACGCCGGGGCCGGTTTCGGTGTGCAGGCCCTCGATCGGAACGCCGAAGGCGAGCATCTCGTCCATCAGCGCGTTCATGAACTCGCGCCGGTGGTTCATGCGCAAGATCGAGTAGCCGAACATTCCGGGCGTCAGCGGCGTCGGGCCGACGCCCTGCTTGGCGGCCCAGCTCTGCGGCGTCTCGACGAAGTTGAACCACTCGAATTCCATGCCCGTCATGACGGAATAGCCCATCTTCTCGGCCCGCTTCAACACCCGCTTCAGGGTCTGGCGGGGACAGATCGGCGAGGGCGTGTGGTCCGGGTTCACGAATTCGCCGAGGAAGAACGGCACGTTGTCGTCCCACGGCACGTTGCGCTGCGTCTCGAGATCGAGCCGGGCCAGGGCGTCGGGGAAGCCGTGCTGCCAGCCGGTGTGGGTGGCGTTGTCGTAGGTCTGGTCGGTCATGTCCCAGCCGAACACGACGTCGCAGAAGCCGAAGCCGCCGCCCGGCGCCGGCTCGGCCGCGCCGAGGAACTTGTCAATGTGCAGGTACTTGCCGCGCAGCACGCCGTCGATGTCGCTGACGGCGACCTTGACCTTGTTGCTGCCGCTCTTACGGACGGCGGTAAGGGCGGGATGCTCGGGCGTGGGCGTGGCCATGACGGCATTCTCGTTCACCTGTGCGTCCACCAGTTCCTGACCGGCACGCCCTTTGCCGAGCCGCGATCAACGTCGGAGATCGGCCCGTTGTTGACCTTCAGCTTTCATCACAGGTTCAGCGTCGATACGTTGTCGATTCTGAAGTTTTTGCCGTGCGCCTTCGGTCCCGTGACGACAGTGCCGACGGGGTACTTGCCCAGGGCGTTCGTCGCCGGTATGGTGCCCGAGGCCGGCTCGTTGGCGCCCCAGGTGTTGCCCACCGCGTTCACGGCCTGGCCGGAGTCGACCGCGCTGTGCAGCCCGGTCGTGCCGTTGCCCGTGAAGCTGTTGCCACCCGGCGCGGCGGCCGTGCCGAGGTCGGCCGTCATGCTGCCGGACAGCGTCACGCCGTCAACGGTGTTCCCCGAGACCGTGCTGCCGCGCAGCTTGAACGAAGCGCCCGGCACGCCGATCATGGTCACGCCGATGTTGGTGTTGCCGGTGATCGTCGAGTTGAGCAGATCGAAGCTCGTGGCAGCGGCGCTGCTCCAGTAGATGCCGTATTTGTTGTTGGTCAGGCTCAGGCCGTTGGCCGTGATGGTGGCGGGGGTTCCGGCAAAACCGGCGCCACTGACGATGCCCGCCGCGAGGTTGTTGCTGATCGTGCTCTGAGTGAAATTCAGAGTGGGCGCGGTGGCCAGCATGTCGACCCAGATGCCGGAGCCGGGGCTGTTCGAGATCTGCGCGTGGTCCATCGTCAGGCTGCCCGTGCTGATCATGTGGATGGCGCCGGAGAAGGTTCCTGCGGCGCCGACCTGGTCGAGCGCAGTGCCGTTCTGCAACACGGCGTTGCTGCTGCCGGTGAGAACCAGCGCCGGTGCCTTGCGGTTGCGCACGGTCACGGCGTCGAGCGTGAGCTTGCCGTTGTCGGTGGTGCTCAGCAGGCCCGCGTTGGTGCCCAGGCCAGTGTTGTTGCCGTCGATGATGCCGCCCTGGATCAGCAACTCGGCGTTGCCGCTGATCGTGATGATCGGGTAGACGTCACCGATCAGGCCCGTGGTGTACAGCCCCCCGACGAGTGCGCCCGGTGTCATCAACGCCTTCACCGTACCGCCGATGGTCGTTCCACCCTCGCAGCGGAACTGCACGCCGGTGAGCGCGAGTGTGGGTGTCCCGGTGGCGCTGACGGCATTGATCAGCGTGCAGGAGAAGCCGGGGCCGGGCCCGACCACCACTCCATTGAACGTGGCCGAGCCGGTTGCGGTCAAGCCCACGCCGGCCAGAACCGCGGCGCCGGCGTTGGTGGCGCGCAGGGTCACGCCGTCGGGGATCGTCACGTTGGGCTGCGTGTTCGCGCTGTAGCTGCCGTCGGCCAGGTAGACGGTGCTGCCGGCCGGCGCGCCAGTCATCGCTTTGGCGACGGTCTGGCACGGCGCGGCTTGCGCGCAGGTGTTCGTGTCCAGTCCGGTGACCGGATCAACGAAACGGTCGTTCGTCGTGGCCACGACGACGCTGGTTTGCGCCGTTGGGCTGCCGCTGGCATTGCTGGCGGTGAGCGTGAAGGTGGTGTTGGCCGTCACGTTGACGACCTTGCTCGTGCCGGTGACGGAGACGTTGTCGATCAGCAGGCTGGTCGCCCCTGTGGTGACCCAGTTCAAGGTCACGGCACCGCCGCCCGCCGGCAGCGAACTCGGCGAGGCCGTGAAGCTCGTGATGGTCGGCGTAGGCAGGGCGCCCACCGTCACGGCCGTTGTGGCCGTGACGGTACCGCTGGTGTTCGTTGCGGTCAGCGTGAAGGTGGTAGGCGAGGTCACGCTCACGGTCTTGCTCGACAGGCCCGTCACGTCGCCCACGCCGTTGTCGATGCTCAATGTGTTGGTGTTCGATGCGGCCCACGACAGCGTGACGCTGCCGCCACCGAACGGCACTGCGGAGGGGCTGGCGGTGAAGCTGCTGATGACAGGCACGCCCTGGACCACGTTGTTGGCGTTGACGCCGACGTTGCCGGCTGCGTCCAACGCGCGGGCGACGTAGGTGTGGTTGTAGATCTGGTCGAGCGGCATGGGTGGCGACTCCCACGCATAGGGTGGGGCGACAAACTGCGCGAGGCTGGTCTTGACCAGCGTGATGGCCTGGGTAACCGGATCGGGAGGCGTGACCTGCCACTTCACCAGCGACACACCCGCCACACCGACGTTATCGGTGGCGGCCACCGTCAGGCGGATCGTGCCCATGCCGTTGCCTGTCGGCGTGACCACCGACGTGAGCTGCACCGTGGGCGCGACCTTGTCGGCAAGCGCGGCGTAGATGCCCCTGCCGAGCGCGCTCAGTTTCGCCGTGCTGCTGAGCTTGCTGCGGTCGAAGATCGACGGCAGGTAGATCGCGGGTTGGGTCAGCGAAATCTTGGCAATGGCTGGCGGCGGTGGTGGCGGCGCGGCTTCGCAGAAAGTGACGATGTACGACTCGACGTACCCGATCTTGATGAAGGTCGGTGGGCAGTTGAACCAGACCGATCCCTTCCATTGGCAGATGGTTCCGGGCGGCGCGTCGTCGCCCGGCTTGTAGCCGTTTTCACAGGCCAGCCAGCCGCTGGGCTCCACCAAGGCCTGCGCTCGCATGCGCGGCGCTGACAACGCCTGGGCTCGCCCGTCCTGGTCCTGGGTCGCGCCGAGCGCCGATGCCGGCACGGTGATCGTCAGGTCGGCGGGCGTTGCCAGCACGGTGTCGGGCGCGTCGAGCAAATAGGTGGTGCCGGGCACGATCAGCGGGTTGGCGGCGAAGCCGTCGCTGGCGGCCGTGAGCGTGACGTTGATGGGCGTACTGACGGCGCCGGCCGGCACGGTGAGCGTGGCCTTGTTGTCGGTCGACGTGAGCGTAGCCCCGGTCGGCCCGACGTTGCCTACCGGTGGCGTCGGCGCAGGGTCGCCACCGCCGCCGCCGCAGGCCGCCAGCCCAAGCGCAGCCAGGCACAAGCTGGCGATCAACCGCCGGCTGCGATGATGCAGCCGGGGCGACCGAAGCGGCTGCGCCGCCGTGTGGGTGGTGAAGCGCTGGTTCATTCGAGACTCCCCGTGGGTGCTGGCGGCGGCCGGAGCCGCAGTAGTGGCAGGCCGAGCAAGGCCAGAAGTTCGGCCTGCCCGGTAAATGGCCGGGTGCGCCCACTTTCGATCGCCTCGACCATGCCGACCACCTCGCCCCGGCCAGTGCTGGCAGGGCGGCGGTGGATCTGGATGACGAAACTTTCCATGAGCCTGTTCCTTGCGAAGCAGGCTACGGCCGCGTCGGCGCAAGCCGACTTACCGATCACTAACGGATGGGAAGTTTCTTCGCTGCCGGCGCGACCACCGGGCGCGATGACGGGCCAAGTGGCGCAGCGCGATCAGCCAGCGCGGATGTGTTGGTGCAAGGCCTCGGTCTCGGCACTCGGCTTGACCGACAGCAGGATCGACAGCAAGTCGCGGCAGCGCCGGTAGGCCACCAGCGCCTCGGCCGGCTCATGCAGCGCCAGGTAGCAGCGCATGAGACCACGATAGAGCGGCTCGGCAAGCATCTGCTGAGCCAGACCGCGTTCGTAGCGGTCGATCGCTTCGCGATGACGGCCGCGCGCTTCCAACCAGGCACCGACGTCGCCGACCGCGCGATTGAACTTGACGGCCAGGCGCTCGCGCGCGGCCACGCTCCAGGCCACGGCGGGCTCATCGCCGAAGAGCTTGTCGCGATGCAGCCGGAAGACCTCGGCGGCGAGCGGCGCGACGGCGGCGTCGCCCACCGCATCGTGCAGGGCCGAGTGCAGGCCCGCGCAGCGCGCCTCGAACGCGGCCACGTCCCACCACACCAGGCGCCGGTTGAGCGAGACCTTGCCGTCGGCCAACAAGATGGCGCCATCGACGTCAAGCAGCTTGCGCAGGCGCGACAGGGTGACGTCGAAGTTCTTCACCGCGTCGGCATCGGCAGCAGGCCACAGGGCCAGGGCCAGCACGTCGCGCGGCAAGGCTTCGCCGCCGAGTGCGATCAGCACCTTGAGCAGTTCCAGCGGCTTCTTCTGGGCCTTGCCGTCGAAGGCGACGGCGCGACCCTCGCGCTCGATAACGAAGTTGCCCAAGGCACGCAGCTTCAGCGTCCACGGCCAGTCTTCACGCAAGGGGTTGGGCGGCGCAAGTCGGCGCTTGCGTACCGCGGCAGCAACGAAATCGGCTTCGATGCCCGCTGCGAACGCGGCCTGGGCCAACCTGGAGGCCAGCGCCGGTTGCGCGGCGAAGAACATCGGGTACTGCATGACGGCGGCCATGCCCAGTGCACTGCGAAGAAGCGGCTCGGCCTGCGGCGTGTCGTGGAGCAGCGCATGGGCGGCTCGCACGAGTTGCTCCACGCACTCGAGCATGTGCTGCTGCGCGCCGCTCTGGCCGGCACGCGCCTGTGCCAGCGCCTGCATGGCACCGGGCAAGTCATCGAGTTCAAGACGCACGTAGGCCTGGTAGACGTGATAGACGCCGCGGTCGCGCTGCGGCACCTCGACGTCGTCGCAGACCTTGAGCAGCAGGTCCAGCAGGTCGCGCGCGCGTTTCGGTTCGCCGCACAGCAGTGCGTGCATGGCCTCGAGATGCAGCGCCGATCGGTGATGGCCTGGCCTGAGGCGCAGGGCCAGCGGCCGGATGACCTGCAACAGGCGCTCGGCCTCGTCCAGATCCTCCGCCTGCAGCGCCGCGCGCAGCGACTGCACGCTCAGCGCCATCTGCAGCGGCGCGACCTGATGCGTCTGGGCGATCTCGCGCGCCCGCGCAACGCTGGTCTCGGCCAGCGCCGGCGAGCCGAATTGCTGCTCACCGACAGCATGCATGAGCCACCACACGCCTCGCGCCAAAGGCTGCGCGTGTTCGAGCCACGGCGCCGCCATAAGCATCAGGCGCCGAATGGCCTGCGCGTCGTGCCGCATGGAGTAGTACTCGGCCAGCAACTTGGCAAGGGCCAGCCGCTCGTCGTCGTGAAGATCGGCCTCGTTCTTGAGGCCGTCGAACAGGCGATCCGCTGCCGCGTCCAGCATCGGATCGTCGTATGTGCCAAAGCCCAGCGTCGGCAGCGCGATCGTGGCGCCGACCACGAACAGTGATCGCGCCGAACTTGCCCAAGTCCCCGTGCCCGCCGACGAGAAGCGTGCACACCACGTCGTCATGCCGCGAAAATCGGCAAAGTGCAAGGCGTAGGAACACACCGCCAACGCCGCAGCCTCGCGGGCGACCTCGGCAAGCCCAGCGGCCAACGCGGCGTGGTAGGTCGCATCGAGTGCCTCACGCGCGCGCAACTCGTCCGGCCATAGCCGTGCACGCGCGGTCGCAAAGCCTTGTTCGACTTCGGCGGGCCCCGGCGAAGGATGGGAAATCGAATCCTGCACCGCACAAGTGTAGGGATGGGTTCAAGTGTTGAGGAACCTGCCGGACAGCATCGGCAGTTCTACAGGGTGCGAAGCAGGCCGTCGGGCCGGTCGGTCGCGAATGCGGATGGAACACATCCGCAAGGGACATGCCGAGAAGGGCCGCGGCAAGGCTCAGGGGCTCGACCCGCACAAGCTGCCAACGCCGTTGCTCGCCGCGCTCGACGCGCTCTCGACGGGCGGCTCAAGCTCTTTCGCAACCACGACGACAACGGCACGCCGCTGGGCCGGCCGCGCACGCTCCTCATCGACAGCGAGCAGCTCGAATCTGGCGACGCGCTCGATGCCGACTTCCGCAACCTCGCCGCCGACGAGATCGAGCGCTTTCGCTACGACATCGTCCAGCGCACCGGCGACGCCCGCGCCGCCGAGAAGCTCACCGACCAGGCGTTGCTGCGTGAAGTGATGAACACCGTCGGCAAGACCGGCCAGCTCGGCGCCGAAATCCGCTGCGTCGTCTCGGTGAGCATGCTCACCGAAGGCTGGGATACCAACACCGTCACCCACGTGCTCGGCGTGCGCGCCTTCGGCACGCAACTGCTGTGCGAACAGGTGATCGGCCGGGCGCTGCGCCGGCAAAGTTACGAGCTGAACGCCGAGGGCCTGTTCGACGTGGAATACGCCGATGTGCTCGGCATCCCCTTCGATTTCAACGCCGAGCCGGTCGTCGCGCCGCCGCAGAAGCCGCGCGAGACGATCCGCGTCAAGGCCGTGCGGCCGGAGCGCGACGCGCTCGAGATCCGCTTCCCGCGGGTGCAGGGCTATCGGGTTGAGTTGCCCGCCGAACGCATCACCGCGACCTTCGACGCCGACTCGACGCTGCGCCTCACGCCCCTCGTGACCGGCGCCACCGAAACCGCAGCAGAGCGGCATCATCGGCGCCCGCATCGACCTCACGCTCAAGCACGCCGGCGACGTGCGCCATTCGCAGATCGTCTATGAGCTGACCAAGTACCTCGTGCTCGAGAAATGACGCGAGCCCGGCGAGGCGCCGAAGCTGCACCTGTTCGGCCAGTTGAAGCGAATCGTCAACCAGTGGCTCGACGAAGGCCACCTCGATTGCCGCGGCGGCACCTACAAGGCCCAGGTCATGTGGAAGGCGATCGCCGACCAGGCTTGCGAGAAGATCACCGCCGGCATCGTTCGCGCCGAGCTCGACAAGTCACGTCCCGTGCAGGCGATCCTTGATCCGTACAACCCGACCGGCAGCACCCCGCATGCCGCCTTCAACACCACCCGCACCGACCGGTTCGAGACCGACGCGCGCCGTTGCCATGTCAACCGGGTCGTCCTCGACAGTGACTGGGAAGGCGAGTTCTGCCGCGTCGCCGAAGCGCACCCGCGCGTTCACGCCTACGTCAAGAACCACAGTCTCGGCTTCGAGGTGCCGTACCGCATGCAGGGCGAGGCGCGCGTGTTACCGGCCCGACTTCATCGTCCGCGTCGACGACGGCCGCGGCGACGACGACCTGCTGAACCTCGTCGTCGAAGTCAACGGCTACCGCGGCGAGGACGCCAAGGCGAAGGAAGGAAACGATGGACGTCTACTGGGTGCCCGGCGTCCAACCGGCTCGCCAGCCACGGCCGCTGGGCGTTCGTCGAATTCACCGACGTGTGGGCGATGCAGCACGACTTCGGCGCGAAGATCGAGGAAGCATTCGGCGCCATGGTCACATCGGCAACGGCGACGGAAGCCGCAGATCGCACCGCCAAACGCATCGATTGATGCTGATTCTGGTGTAAGCTCGCTTCACCGACAACCGGAGAGCGAGCCATGCGCACCACTGTCACCCTCGACGATGAACTGCTCGAATCGGCCTGCGCCGCGACCGGCATCGCCGAACGCTCCGTCCTCCTGCACGAGGGCCTCAAGTTGCTGATCCAGCGCGCGGCTGCCCGGCGCCTTGCACTGCTTGGAGGTTCCGACCCCACCGCCACGATTCCACCGCGGCGTAGGCCCGCGCTCGCGACCGTGCGCAAGAAGGCGAAGCGGTCGGCGGCGAAGTGATCCTCGTCGACCCTTCGGTGTGGATCGATCATCTGCGCCACCCCATTGCCCGCTTATCGGCCTGCCTCGAGGCCGGCGTCGTGCTGTGCCATCCGTTCGTGATCGGTGAGCTGGCGTGCGGTCATCTGCGTCGGCGCACGCATCTGCTGGCCGAGCTGGCGTTGCTGCCCGAGGCGCCAGTCGCCGCACACGCCGAAGCGCTCGATTTCCTGGAGCGGCACGCGTTGCACGGGCGAGGCGTTGGCTGGGCCGATACCCATCTGCTGGCCAGCACGGCCCTGGCCCGCCAGGCCCGCCAGGCCCGCCTCTGGACGCACGACAAGCGCCTTGCAGTCGTCGCCTCTGAGATCGATCTGAGTTTCGACCCGAAGGTGCATTGATGGCTCGTCCACCCGGGAAGGCAAGGAACCCCCTCACGGTCGAAGCCTTCAAGCAGGGCGAGGCGCGGCGCAGAGATCGGGGTGTTCGTGGGCTCCGAGACGCAGATCGAACGGGCGCTTCGAGCCTGCGCTGAAGCCGGCCTGCCGAGCCACCGGCTGGACGTCGACCTCGACAGCGAAACCGGCCATGTTTCGGTCGGCACGATGCACCTGGCCAAGGGGCTCGAGTTCCGGGCGGTAGTCGTGATGGCTTGCGACGACGAAGTCTTGCCCTTGCAAGCCCGGATTGACGAGATCGCCGACCCGGCGGATCTGGCGCCGGTCTACGAATCGGAACGACAGCTTCTCTATGTGGCCGTGACGCGAGCGCGAGACCGTCTCTTCATCTCGGCGGTGGCGCCGGCGTCGGAGTTCTTGCTCGATTTTTCATAGGTCAGATCGTCTCGGGCGCACCCGATTCGATGCCCAGCTCGCGCATCGCGTCGCCGACCGCGGCGACCGCCTCGCGCATCTCGCCCGGCCCGATCGCGCCGATGCAGCCGACGCGAAAGGTCTCGCGCTCGGTGAGCTTGCCCGGATAGAGAATGAATCCGTGCTTCTTGACGGCTTCGTAGAACGGGCGGAACGCGTAGTTCGGATCGGCCGGCGCGTGAAAGGTGACGATGATCGGCGCCTGGATCGCGGGATCGAGAAACGGCGCGAAGCCGAGCGCCTTCATGCCGCCGACCAGCGCTTCGTAGTTGGCGGTGTAGCGCGCCAGCCGGGCCGGCTGGCCGCCCTCTTCCTCGTATTGGCGCATCGCTTCGGCGAGTGCGGCGACCACATGGGTCGGCGGCGTGAACCGCCACTGGCCGGTCTTTTCCATGTAGACGTGCTGATCGTGCAGGTCCATCGCCAGCGAATGCGAGTTGCCGGCGGCGGCGGCGATCACGTCATTGCGGATGAAGACGAAGCCCATGCCGGGCACGCCTTCGAGGCACTTGCCGCTCGCCGCGACCAGGGCATCGAACCTCACCTCTCGCGCATCGATCGGCAAGGCGGCGAACGAGCTCATCGCATCGACGATCAGGCCCTTACCGTGCCTGGCGCAGACATCGGCGACCGCCTGCAGCGGGTTGGCGACGCCGGTTCCGGTCTCGCAATGGATGAAGCCGACGTGGCTGATGCTCGGGTCGGCTTGCAGGGCCGCCTCGAGCGCCCCGGCCGAGACCGGCGCGTCTTCGGCGTGCGGCAGGATCGTCGTCTTGCGACCCATCAGCGTCGCCAGCTTGCCAAGCCGCTTGCAGTAGGCGCCGTTGTCGAGCACGAGGACATGGCCGTTCTTCGGCACGATCGTCGCCACCGCGGCCTCGACCGAAAAGGTGCCGCTGCCCTGGAGCGGGACGACGACGTGCGTGCCTTCGCCGTGAACGATCGCCAGCAGCTGCCGGCGCAGCTCGGCCGTGACGGCGATGAAGCCCCCGTCCCACGAGCCCCAGTCGCGCAGCATCGCTCGCTTGGTGCGCTCGGTCGTGGTCAGGGGTCCGGGCGTCAGAAGGATCGCGTCGCGCTGCATCGGTGTCTCCATGTCTTCGGGGCTCCAGTCACCGCTCCGCTCAGCGTACTGCGCCGCGGCGCCAGGCCTGGGTGCGCCGGTCGACCAGGGCGCCCACCGCCATGAAGATCAGCGTCACGACGGTCGATGCCCCGGTGATCAGCATCGCGCAGGCGGCCGCGGCGCCGGCCTCGCCGGCCTCGTCGAGGTTGAGGATGGCGATCGCCGCGACCTTGGTGTCGGGCGAATAGAGGAAGACCACTGCCGAGATCGTGGTCATGGCGTTGACGAAGAAGTAGCGCGCGATGTCAACCAGCGTCGGCGTGCAGATCGGCAGCGTGACGCGCCAGAAGGTCCTGAAGAACGGCACCTTGAGCGAGGCGCTCACCGCCTCGAACTCGGCGTCGAGCGACTTCAGCGCCGTCACCGCGGTGAGGTGGCCGGTGGTGTAGAAGTGGACGATGGTGCAGACGATCAGCAGCGCCATGGTCTGGTACAGGCCGTGCAGCGGGAGGATAGGTTTTTCAAACGCCCTTTTTCCTTCCCCACGGCACCCCGAACACGGCAGAACAGGGTCTGAACACAGCGCCTCGACGCGCTTTAATCTGTCTTTGGATGCAGGCTGAGATCTGTGGGGCGTTGACAGCCCAGCCCAAAGGCGTCTTGCCGGGCGCCGTCTACGGGTTACCCCTTGTCGCCAGGCCGCTTCCATTGGTCCCGCAACCACTCGGC
>JANXXS010000376.1 GCA_025350505.1 Burkholderiales bacterium | reverse complement strand
AGCGCGGCCAGACCATCATCGCCAACCAGTCCGAGCTGGGCTCGATCCGCGCCGACGTCGAAGGCGAGATGACAGTCGCCGGCTACACCAAGCTGCTCGGCAACGCCGCCAAGCCGATACCGGTGAGCGCCGATCTGCTCGGGTTTCTGGATCAGACCAAGCGCCTCGAATTCCTGAAGCAGTGGCAGGCGGCGATCAAGGGCCCGAAGTAGGCACGGCGACATACTCGCCGCAGCCGGCCGCGCCGTCATTTTCTGGAGCGAATCCATGCAGAAGACCCTTTCCCTGGCCTCGATCGTCGCGACGCTTGCCGTCGCATTCACCGGCCACGCCGCCGGACAGGTAACCGCTCCCGCGGTGAAGGCCGCATCGGCCGATGCATCGACGAGTGCGCCGCCCGCCCGCCGCCACATCGCAAAGCGCGACGGCGCCAATGCCAGCGGCCGCGATCTTCCGACGGCAGCGCCCCGACTGCGGCCGCGATCGCGCCGGCTTCTTCGCCCGCACGCAAGGGCGGCCACATCGCCAAGCGTGACGGAGCCAATGCCATCGGCCGCGACCTCTCCGACGGCAGCCCCCCGGCAACGCCGGCTGCTGCACCGCCGCGCTCGGCGAAGATGCCGTCGTCGGCCGAGAGCGGCAGCCGCCGCAAGCGTCTCGCCACGCCCGCCGCGCGCGAGGACGCGAACTCGGCGGCGCGCGATCTTTCGGACGGCAGCGTCACGCCGCGCGCCAAGACGCCCTAAGGTTCGCTCTTAGCAGCATCCTCGGCGCTCCAGCCGCGCCGGTGTGCGTCTGTCGGCTGCGGTTCAGGCGACCACCGCGACGCCATGGTCCTGCCGGTCGGTCAGGATCTCGAACGCCGCGCGCTGCCGCGACACGAGCTTGCGCGAGGGCCTGCCCGCTTCCTCGATCGTCAGCTCGCAAGTCGCCAGCTTGGTGTTGAGGCAGGTCTTGATGCCGCCCGGCGGGTTGGCGTAGGCGAGCCCGACGAAGGCGGACGGCGGCGCGTGAATCGACGCCGACACGCCGACGCCATCGCCGCGCGACGCGAAGCGCCAGCTCGGGAAGGCGAAGCCGCCGTCGGCCCTCAAGGCTTGCGACAGGCTGTTCAGCCGGATCTCGCGGCCATCGAGGCGAAGCACGACGACGGTCATCGGCGGCGTCCAGAACGGCCCGATCTTCAGCCTCGCGGTCGAGCATTCGAGAAACGCGTCGGGGGCATCGTCGAAGCCTGCGACCTGGCCCCAGGCATACGAATCGGTGTGCTTGCGGCCCCAGTTGTGGTTCTGGGTGCCCACCCACCCGGCGATCTCGAGGCGCTCGCCGTTGACGACGAGGGCGCCGTCGAAGCGCGCGTTCGGCGCTGCCACCAGCGCCTTGGCCTTCGGAAATCCGCGCTCGTAGAAGCCCTCTTGCAGCAGGAGGAGGGGCGCTTCGCCGCCGGCATAGCGCAGGTCCCATTGCAACGAGGTCGCGCCTGAAGCGGCGCCGCCCTGCGCGCCGCGGTCGTCGAGGCGCGCGCTGCCGATCTGCACGTCGAGGCCGCGCTGCGAGAATCGGCAGGCCTCGATGCCGACGACCTGCTTCGCGGCGACGATGCGCTGCTTCTCGCCGTCGAAATGGATCGCCCAAAGCTCGCCGATCGCGTCGTTCGGCCGGCCTCGGGGGCAGAGCACGGTGTAGCGGATCCAGAACGCCAGCGGACGCTCGGCGTGATTGGCGCGCAGGAACCAGCTCTCGTAGTGTCCGGCGGCATCGCCGGGCGCGTACCGACTGCGGTTGCATGCGTCCTTGTCCATGGCGCGCCGATTCTCGCCACATCTCCCGGCACGGTCTTTACGAGAGCTGCCGCAATCCCGGAGCCGCTCTCCCTAGAATGCTCCGCTCCCTCCCCGAAAGCCCTTCCCGATGAGCTCCGGCGTCATCCGCATCCGCGGCGCGCGACAGCACAACCTCAAGAACCTCGATCTCGACATCCGCACCGGGGAAATGACGGTCGTGACCGGGCCGAGCGGCTCGGGCAAATCGAGCCTCGTCTTCGACACGCTCTACGCCGAGGGGCAGCGCCGCTACGTCGAGACTTTCAGCGCCTACGCGCGGCAGTTCCTCGAGCGCATGGACCGTCCGGCGGTCGACAAGGTCGAGGGCGTGCCGCCGGCGATCGCCATCGACCAGACCAACCCGGTGCGCAGCTCGCGCTCGACGGTCGGCACGATGACGGAGCTGAACGACCACCTGAAGCTGCTCTTCGCGCGTGCCGCCGAGCTGTTCGACAAGCAGACGGCGCAGCGCGTGCGCCACGATTCGCCGGAGACGATCCACGCGGAGGTGGCGAGCCGCGCTGCCGCAGCCGTGAACGCGACCGGCGATGAGCCGCGCCTCGTCGTCACCTTTCCGGTCGAGTTGCCGGCGTCGACGACGGCCGATGAGATCGAGCAGTGGCTCTCGGCGAGCGGCTTCACGCGCGTGCACGCCGAGCGCGAAGCGGCCTCGGCGACCGGGCCGCGCAAGCTGCTGGATGTCGTCGCCGACCGCTTCCGCATCGGCGCGACCGAGAAGGCGCGCGCCATCGAGGCGATCGAGGTCGCGCTCAAGCGCGGCAGCGGCCGCGTCAACGTCTATGCGGCCACCGAAGGCGGCGAGGAGCTGTGGCGCTTCTCGACCGGCCTGCACTGCCCCGACAGCGACCTGCGCTACGCAGAGCCGCAGCCGGCGCTGTTCTCTTTCAACTCGGCCTACGGCGCTTGCGAGACCTGCCGCGGCTTCGGCCGCGTCATCGGCGTCGACTTCGGCCTCGTCATTCCCGACCCGAAGAAGACGCTGCGCGTCGGCGCCATAAAGACGATCCAGACGCCGGCGTGGCGAGAGATCCAGGAAGACCTGATCAAGTACGCTGGCGAGGCCGGCATTCCGCGCGACACCGCCTGGTCGCATCTCACCGAGGCGCAGCGCGACTGGGTCATCGAGGGCTCGCCGAACTGGAAGGGCAAGTGGAACCAGCAGTGGTACGGCATCCGCCGCTTCTTCGGCTACCTCGAGTCCAAGGCCTACAAGATGCACATCCGCGTGCTCTTGTCGAAGTACCGCAGCTACACGCCGTGCCCGGTCTGCGGCGGCGCGCGCCTGAAGCTCGAGGCGCTGCTCTGGCGGCTTGGCTCGAAGGCCGACGCCGATGCCGTGCTCGCGCCGGGGAAGCGCTTCATGCCGGTCGGCGCCACCTGGTCGCGCGAGCAGCTGGAGGCCCTGCCCGGCCTCACGGTGCACGACCTCATGCTGCTGCCGATCGACCGGCTGCGCGCCTTTTTCGATCGCCTCGGACCTTCACCCCAGCCCTCTCCCGCTGGCGCGGGAGAGGGCGCCCGACCGCATGGCGCACGTTCTCTCCCGCTTGCGGGAGAGGGCAGGGGTGACGGCGCTGCGCACGACCCGCTGCACCTTCTTCACGAAGAAATCGCCACGCGCCTTCGCTACCTCTGCGACGTCGGCATCGGCTACCTGACGCTCGACCGGCAGAGCCGCACGCTCTCCGGCGGCGAGGTGCAGCGCATCAACCTGACGACGGCCCTCGGCACCTCGCTCGTCAACACTTTGTTCGTGCTCGACGAGCCTTCGATCGGCCTGCATCCGCGCGACATGAACAAGATCGTGCTGGCGATGCACCGGCTGCGCGACGCCGGCAACACGCTGGTCGTCGTCGAGCACGATCCCGCCGTGATGCTCGCCGCCGACCGCCTCATCGACATGGGCCCGGGCCCGGGCGAACGCGGCGGCCGCATCGTCTTCGACGGCACGCCCGAAGCGGTGAAGAGCGCCGACACGCTGACCGGCGCCTACCTCGGCGCGAGGAAGCAGATCGGCATGGGCCTGAAGCGACTGGTCGGCGACTCGACGCCGCGCCTCATCGTCACCGGCGCGCGCGACCACAACCTGAAGAACGTCAGCGTCGAGTTCCCGCTGCACCACCTGGTCTGCGTCACCGGCGTCTCGGGCTCCGGCAAGAGCACACTGGTGCAGGACGTGCTTGCGCCGGCGCTGGCGCGCCACTTCGGCAAGGCGACCGAGACGCCGGGCGCACACGAAGCCCTGCTCGGCGCCGACTGGATCGGCGACACCGTGTTCGTCGACCAGAGCCCGATCGGCAAGACCGCGCGCTCCAACCCGGCGAGCTACGTCGGCGCCTTCGACGAGATCCGCAAGCTCTTCGCGGCCGAGCAGCTGGCGGCGCAGCGCGGCTACGGCGCCGGCATGTTCAGCTTCAACGCCGGCAACGGCCGCTGCCCGACTTGCGGCGGCTCGGGCTTCGAGCACGTCGAGATGCAGTTTCTCTCCGACGTCTACCTGCGCTGCCCGGACTGCGACGGCCGGCGCTTCCGCGCCGAGATTCTCGACGTGACGATCGAGCGTCGGCTGGCCGCCGACGTCACCCGCAGCCTAAGCGTGGCCGACGTGCTCGACCTCACCGTCGCCGAGGCGGTGCAGTTGTTTCGCAACGACCGCGAGGTGATCCGGCGCCTGCAGCCGATCGTCGAGGTCGGCCTCGAATACGTGAAGCTCGGCCAGCCGGTGCCAACGCTCTCGGGCGGCGAGGCGCAGCGCCTCAAGCTCGCCGGCTTCCTCGCCGAGGCGGCGCTGAACTCGAGCGCCAGCCGGCAGGCACTGGCGCGTCGCGGCACGCTCTTCATGTTCGACGAACCGACGACGGGCCTGCACTTCGACGACATCGCCAAGCTGATGCGCTCGTTTCGCAAGCTCCTCGAGGCCGGCAACTCGATCATCGTCATCGAGCACAACCTCGACGTCATCCGCGCCTCGGACTGGCTGATCGATCTCGGCCCCGAAGGCGGCGACGCCGGCGGTGAAGTGGTGGCCACCGGCACGCCCGAGGAAGTGAAGCGGCACGCCCACTCGCACACCGCCAAGGCGCTGCGCGACTACGACGTCGCGCTCGGCTTCGAAGGCCACGCGGTCGAGGAAGGCCGGCCGCTGCAGTACCTGCTGAAGCCGGTGCGCGAGCGGCACGCCGAAGACCCGAACATCCGCATCGTCAACGCCCGCGAGCACAACCTGAAGTCGCTCGACGTGTCGATCCCGCGCGGCAAGTTCAGCGTCATCACCGGCGTCTCGGGCTCGGGCAAGTCGACGCTGGCCTTCGACATTCTCTTCAACGAAGGGCAGCGCCGCTACCTCGAATCGCTGAACGCCTACGCGCGCTCGATCGTGCAACCGGCCGGCCGGCCCGAGGTCGACGCGGTCTACGGCATCCCGCCGACGGTGGCGATCGAGCAGCGCCTCTCGCGCGGCGGCAGGAAGAGCACGGTGGCGACGACGACCGAGGTCTGGCACTTCCTGCGTCTGCTCTACGTCAAGCTCGGCGTGCAGCACTGCACCAAGGACGGCACGGCGGTGCAGCCGCAGAGCGTCGAGTCGATCGCCGCGCAGATCCTGCGCGACCACGCCGGCGAGCACGTTGGCGTGCTGGCGCCCTTGGTCGTGGCGAGAAAGGGTGTCTACACCGACCTCGCCAAGTGGGCGAAGGGACGCGGCCACACGCACCTGAGGGTCGACGGCGAATTCATGAAGGTCGATCCGTGGCCGCGCCTCGATCGCTTCAAGGAGCACACGCTCGAGCTGCCGGTCGGCGACGTGGTCGTCGACCGCAACAACGAGGCGGCGCTGCGTAGTCTGCTCGACAAGGCGCTCGACACCGGCAAGGGCGTGGTGCATCTGCTTGCGCCGCTGACCGGGCTGCACGGCGCGATGCTCGCCGGCACGCCGACGCGCAAGGTCGGTGCCGTCAAGGTGTTTTCGACCAAGCGTGCCTGCCCGACCTGCGGCACCAGCTATCCGGAGCTGGATCCGCGCATGTTCAGCTACAACAGCAAGCATGGCTGGTGCACGACCTGCGTCGGCACCGGCCTGAAGCTGAATCGCGACCAGCGCAAGGCCTACGACGACTCGGTCCGCGACGACGACAACCGCGGCCGCGAGCAGAGCTTCCCCGCCGAAGAGGCCGAGGTCGAGGGCATCGTCGACGAAGCCTGCCCGGACTGCGCCGGCACGCGGCTGAACCCGATCTCGCGCGGCGTCAGCTTCGAGAACAAGTCGATCGCCTGGATCGCGCAATGGTCGGTGGCCGACGCGCGCAAGTGGGTCGAGTCGCTGGCCCTGGTCGGCCGCGACGCGGAAATCGCGCGCGACGTCGTCACCGAGATCAAGAGCCGGCTCGAGTTTCTGGAAGAAGTCGGCCTCGGCTACCTGACGCTCGACCGCGCCGCGCCGACGCTCTCGGGCGGCGAAGCGCAGCGCATCCGCCTCGCGGCACAGCTCGGCTCGAACCTGCAGGGCGTCTGCTACGTGCTCGACGAGCCGACGATCGGCCTGCATCCGCGCGACAACGCCATCCTGCTCGGCGCGCTGAAGAACCTGAGCGACAAGGGCAACACGCTGGTCGTCGTCGAGCACGACGAAGAGACGATCCGCGCCGCCGATCACGTCATCGATATCGGTCCGGGCGCCGGCAAGCGCGGCGGCCGGCTCGTGGCCGAAGGCAGCGCCAGCGAGCTCGCATCGCACGACGATTCGGTGACCGGACGATTCCTCGCCCATCCGCTCGTGCATCCGGTGCAGGCGCGCCGCTACGTTGCCCCGGTCACCGCAGAGACAGAGCGCCGCGAAAGCGCGGCCAATCCGCTCCTCACGATCCGTGGTGCGACGCTGCACAACCTGCAGGGCGTGACGGTCGACCTGCCCCTGAAACGGCTCGTGGCGATCACTGGCGTCAGCGGCTCGGGCAAGTCCACGCTTGCCCGCGACGTGCTGCTGACCAACCTGCAGTTCATCAACACCCGAGGCGCGCGGCCGAACTGGCAGGGCTGCGAAAGGATCGACGGCTGGGCCTACATCGACCGCGTGCTCGAGGTCGACCAGACGCCGATCGGCAAGACGCCGCGCTCCTGCCCGGCCACCTACATCGGCTTCTGGGACACGATCCGCAAGCTCTTCGCCGACACGCTCGAGGCGAAGGCGCGCGGCTACGCGCCGGCACGCTTCTCGTTCAACACCGGCGAAGGCCGTTGTCCGACCTGCGAAGGACAAGGCGTGCGCACGATCGCGATGAGCTTCCTGCCCGACGTCAAGGTGCCGTGCGAGACCTGCCATGGCGAGCGCTTCAACGCCGAGACGCTGGCCGTGAGCTGGCGCGGCAAGAGCATCGGCGACGTGCTGAAGATGGAGGTCGACGAGGCGGTCGACTTCTTCGCCGCGATGCCCAACATCTCGCACCCCTTGCGGTTGCTGAAGGACGTGGGTCTCGGCTACCTGACGCTCGGCCAGCCTTCACCGACGCTTTCCGGCGGCGAGGCGCAGCGCATCAAGCTGGTGACCGAGCTGAGCAAGGTGCGCGACGATATCGGCAAGCGCGGCAACAAGGTGCCGCACACGCTCTACGTGCTCGACGAGCCGACCGTCGGCCTGCACATGGCCGACGTCGAGCGGCTGATCAAGGTGCTGCACCGGCTGGTCGACGGCGGGCACAGCGTCGTCGTCATCGAGCACGACCTCGACGTCATCGCCGAGGCCGACTGGGTTATCGATCTCGGGCCGGAAGGCGGCGCGGGCGGCGGCACCGTGGTGGCCGAGGCTGACCCGGAAGGCATCGTCGCCAGCGCGGCGAGCCACACGGGCGCGGCGCTGAAGGCCGTGCTGCTGCGCGGGCCGCCGCTCGCGGCGCTGGCCGCGGCCTAGTCCTGACGCGGTCCGCGGAAGCAGCCCTGCTCCGCGGCTTCGCAATCGCAGGACGGGGCGCAAGCGCAGGCCCGGCCCGCGGCGACCGTGGTCGAGGAACCGGCCTGGCAGCCGCATTGGCAACTCGAGCCCGGGCAAGCCCGATCGGTCCGCGGATGCGGTCCCGGATGAGCTCGAGCGCCCTGTCGATGCGGCCGTCGACGGCGGCGCCGGACAGCGGCGTGCTCGCCAGCATGGCAATCGCCGCCCGGGCCGTCGCCACCATGGCGGCGTCCGTGGCGCCGACCTCGTAGGCGGCCATCAACATTTCGGCCACGGCCGCACGGTCCAGTTCGGGCAGCGCCGAAATGCCGGCGTCGGCGAAGCGCAGCGCGAGTGCCCGCCCTTCGGCGGTTTCGGGCTCGACGAAGAGCTGCGCAGCCGCCGAGTCTTCCATCTCGAACTGATGGTGGCGCGCCGATCGAACGAAGGCGCCTTCGAACTCGGTCCAGCCCCCGTCTGCTTCGCCGCGAAACAGGCACGCGCCGGCGAACGGCAGGGTGATCTGGTGCGCATGATGGTCGTGCCAGCGGGTTCGGCCGCTGCCGCGCCCGATCCAGAGACTTCCGCCCTGCCAGAAGTAGACACGGCCCAGGGCCGTCATCGGCGGCGGCGCCGAGGCGTCCTTCACGCTCGCGCCGGCAGCACCGTGCCGCGGCTTTCGCCGAAGCCGATGCGGGCATGGCCCGGCTTCTCGCACCAGCCGCGCAGCAGCACGGCGTCGCCGTCTTCGAGAAAGGCACGCCGCTCGCCGTTGTTCAGCGTGAGCGGCGATTGCCCGGCGCGCGTGAGCTCGATGATCGCGCCCGCTTCGCCGGGCCCCGGGCCCGAGATGGTGCCGCTGCTGAACAAGTCGCCCGGGTTCAGGCTGCAGCCGCCCACCGTGTGATGGGCGACCATCTGCGCGATGCTCCAGTACTGGTGCCCGAAGCGGGTGGCAGAGAGCCGCGACGGACCGCTGCGGTCGCGGCGGGCCTGCTCGCTTTCGAGCCAGACCTCGAGCCGGATGTCGATCGCACCACCCGCGCGGTTGGCCGGGCCCTCCAGGTACGCGAGCGGCTGCGGATGGTCCGCCGGGCGCAGCCACGGCAGGCGATAGGGGGCGAGCGCCTCCAGCGTCACGATCCATGGCGACACCGTCGTCGCGAAGTTCTTCGCGAGAAAGGGGCCGAGCGGCGCCATCTCCCAGAACTGGATGTCGCGCGCCGACCAGTCGTTGAGCAGGCAGATGCCGAAGACGTGCTCTTCGGCGCGCTCGAGCGGAATCGGTTCGCCTGCCGGATTGCCGCAGCCGATGTAGATGCCGAGCTCGAGCTCGTAGTCGAGCCGCGCGCAGGGGCCGCAGGTCGGCGCCGAAGCGCCCTGTGCCCTCGCCTGGCCCATCGGTCGGTGGAAGGTCTGGCCGCTCACGCCGATCGTCGAAACCCGGCCGTGGTACGCGATCGGCATCCACTGGAAGTTCGGCGTGATCGAATCGTCGGGTCGAAACAGCCGCCCGACGTTCAGGGCATGGTCGATCGAGGTGTAGAAGTCGGTGTAGTCGCCGATGCGTGCCGGCAGCGCGAACTCGACCGCCGCCTGCGGCACCAGGCAGCCGCGCATCGCTTCCGCCATCGCCGGCGCGGCGTCGTCCTTCAGCAGCGCGAAGAGCGCGTGGCGCAACGCGCGCCAGGCAGCGCGGCCGAGCGCGAAGAACTCGTTGAGGACGGGCCGGTCGCAGGCGTGCGCGGCGTCGCTTGCCAGGCCGTGCAGCAGCCGCGCTTCGGACAAGGCCCCGAGGTCGACCACCTGGTCGCCGATCGCCACGCCGCCGCGCATCGATTCCGTGCTGCCGGCGCGGCGAAACACCGCGAACGGCAGGTTCTGGATCGGAAAGTCGCCGCCATCGGCGTTGGCCGAGGCGAGCCAGCTGCGCGCGCCGGCGTCGTGGGTGTGGTCGAGCGTCGTCATCGCAGGCGCCTCAGGCGCTGGCCATCAAGGCCTCGTCGAAGATGGCGACGGCGCGTGTCCAGCCGGCCGACGCGCCGCGGATCTTGTGCGGGAAGCAGCTGACGAAGAAGCCGTCGGCCGGCAGCGACTCGAGGTTGTGCAGCTTTTCGATGTGGCAGTAGCCGATGTCGCGGCCGGCCTTGTGGCCTTCCCAGATCAGCGACGCGTCCTTCGACTCGCCGTACTTCTTCGCGGTGTGCACGAAGGGCGCGTCCCAGCTCCAGGCGTCGGTGCCGGTGAGGCGCACGCCGCGCTCGAGCAGATACATGGTCGCTTCGTAGCCCATGCCCGCGCCCGAAGACACGTAGTCGGCATGACCGTAGCGCGAGCCGGCGCGGGTGTTGACCATCACGATCTCGAGCGGCCGAAGCACGTGGCCGACGCGTTTCAGCTCCGCCTCGACATCGTCGGCGGTCACGACGTATCCGTCCTCGAAGTGCCTGAAGTCCAGCTTCACGCCCGGCTGGAAACACCAGTCGAGCGGCACGTCGTGGATCGCGATCGAGGGCTTCTTTGCGCCGAGGGCGTCGTCCATCGTCGAGTGGAAGTGGTAGGGCGCGTCGAGGTGCGTGCCGTTGTGCGTCGAGAGCTGCACCAGCTCGACGGCCCAGCCTTCGCCGTCGGGCAGGTCTTCCTTCTTCAGGCCCGGAAAGAAGGGCGCGATCTGCTCGTAGGTTTGCTCGTGCGTGAAGTACTGGATCTTCGGCGCGAAGGCGGGCGGATCGGAGAGCACGTCGTTCTCCAGGAAGATCGAAAGGTCGACGAATCGGCGGGTCATGATGAACTCCTTCAGGGGTGCTGCCAGCGCAGCAGATTCTTTTCGGCAAGGGACAGCACGGCGTTGCTCGAAAAGCCGATCAGCCCGAGCAGCACGATGCCGGCGAAGAGCTCGCTGGCGCGAAACGCGCGCGCCGCGAGCAGGATGGCCTGGCCCAGGCCGCTTTGCGAGGCGATCATTTCGCCGACCACGGCGACGATCAGCGAGATCGTCATCGACAGTCGCATGCCGGCCAGGATGTCGGGCAGCGCGTTGGGCAGGCCGATCTTCCAGACGAAGGCGGCGCGCCGCATCTGCAGGCAGCGCGCGACTTCTGCCAGGCGCGGCTCGACGGCCGCGAAGCCATGCACCGTCGCCAGCAGCACCGGCCACATCGCGCCGAAGGCGACGACGAAGAGCACCATCGCCGGGTTGAGCCCGAAGATCGAAATCGCCAGCGGCAGCAGCGCCGAGGCCGGCAGCGGGCGGATGAACTCGAGCGTCGGCTGGACCCAGGTGCGCACTGCGGGCGAGACGCCGATCGCCGCGCCGAGCAGCACGCCGACCAGAGAGGCGAGCAGCCAGCCTTCGAGCATGCGGCCTACCGTCGCGAGCGTGAAGGCGAGCAGCTCGCCGTCGCCCTTGCCGCCGAGGTTCAGGCCTTCGGCAAGGCTTTCGAGCGTGGCCTGCGGCGTGGGCAGGAAGACCCGGCTCACCCAGCCGGAGCTGCTCGCGACCCACCACAGCGCGACCAGCGTCGCCAGCACCGCGGCCGAGCCCAGCCAATCGCCCTGCCGCACGCTCGCGTGCCGGGTCACGGCACGGCTCCCATGCGCCGCGCGACCGCACGCTGCAGGCGCAGCATCGCGGCGTTGACGGCGAAGCCGACGACGCCGATCCACGCCAGCCAGCCAAGCATCAGCGCCGGTTCGAAGCTCTGCTGCGCGATCATCATCGCGTAGCCCATGCCGTTCGGGTTGGCGGCGATCTCGACCGTGACCGCCACCACCAGGGCGACGGCGACGCCGAGGCGCAAGGCGACGAAGAGGCGTGGCACGATCGCCGGCAGCACGATCTTGCAGGCCCGCTTTCGCGCCGAGAGGCCGAGCACGCGGCTCACCTCCAGCAGGCGCGGCTCGACCTGCTGCACCGCCGACTGCACCAGGATCAGCATCGGCCAGAAGGTGGCGAAGGCGACGATGCCGAGCTCCATGCGCACGCCGAAGCCGAACAGCAGCATCGCCAGCGGAATCAGCGCCACCGATGGCACCGGGCGCAAGACCTCAATCGACAGAAGCGAAAGCCGCGCCGCGCGACGCGACAGGCCGAGTGCGATGCCGAGGCCGATGCCGAGCGCCGCGCCGAGCAGCAAGCCGAGCGCGGCCGAGCCGAGCGTGAACGCGGTGGCCTGCCAGAGCGAGCCGTCGACGGCCGCGCCGGCCAGCGCCTTCAGTGCTGCGCTCGGCGGCGCCAGCGCTTCGCTGCCGAGCGCGACCGCGCGGCGCGCGTAGCCTTCGTAGAGAACGAGCAGCACCGTCGGAAAGGCCCAGGGTCGCAGCAGCGCGAGCAGACTGCGCGCCGCACGCCGCCGCGGTTCGGGCCGCGCCGCTTCGTGCAGAACCGCGGCCGGTTCAATCATGGCCTTGCTCGATGAAGGCGAACAGCTCGCGCCGCAAACGCAGGAACTCGGGCTGTTCCCTGGTCGTGAGCTGGTCGCGCGGTCGCTCGATGCGAACGTCGATCATGCGGGCCAGGCTCGGCCGGCCCGGGCCGGGATCGGCCTGCAGCGCGATGACGCGGTCGCCGAGGTAGATCGCTTCCTCGAGGTCGTGGGTGACGAAGAGCACCGTCAGCCCGTCCTCGCGCACCAGCCGGGCAAGCTCGTCCTGCAGGCCCTGGCGGGTCAGCGCGTCGAGCGCGCCGAAGGGCTCGTCCATCATCATCAGCTCGGGCTTTTGCGCCAGGCAGCGCGCGATCTGGACGCGCTGCTGCATGCCGCCCGAGAGCTGTGCCGGAAACTTGTGCGCATGTCGCGCCAGGCCGACCTTGGCGAGCACCGCCTC
>JANXXS010000166.1 GCA_025350505.1 Burkholderiales bacterium | reverse complement strand
GTGTAGGCCTTGCCGACCGGCAAGGCCTACACGACGGCACAGCCGACCGCCGAGTCGAGCAGGGTCGCGAACCACCCGCCATGGACCGTGCCCATCGGGTTGTAGTGGGCCAGGCCGGGTCGGCCTTGGAACACGATGCGCCCGAAATCCGCTTCGACCATGATGAAGTCGAGCGTCTTGCAGATCGGCGGTGCCGGCAATCGGCCGGCGACCATGGCG
Organism: Burkholderiales bacterium; assembly: GCA_025350505.1. Taxonomy (GTDB): domain Bacteria; phylum Pseudomonadota; class Gammaproteobacteria; order Burkholderiales; family Burkholderiaceae_C; genus Schlegelella_A. The sequence goes on along the minus strand of JANXXS010000166.1, from coordinate 12,669 downwards.
CGGAACAGGTCGACCCCGGAGAGCGCGGCGATCTGCTCGCGCGCGGGCACGCCCCACTCGCGGGTGCCGGCGTCGACCTCTGCCTGGCGCGCCAGCCACGCCGGCAACAGATCGACGACGGCCTCTTTCGCTTTCTCTTCCATCGTGTCGTCCTCTCGAAAACACGCGGCGCCGCGGATCGCTAGGCCGCCGCCGTCGCCGTCATCCGCTGGCCCGCGGTGCGAATCAGCAGCACGCCCGCCGCGGCGACCAGGCAGGCGGCGCCGGCGGCGAACAGTGCCGGGTTGTACGTCAACAGCAGGGTGCGCGTCAGTCCGGCGCCGTAAGCGGCGACGGCCGCGCCGAGCTGATGCGCCGCGAAGACCCAGCCGAACACCAGCCCCGCCCGCTCCTTGCCGAAGGCCTGGGCCGTCAACTTCACGGTCGGCGGGATGGTGGCGATCCAGTCCAACCCGTAGAACAGCGCGAACATCGACAGGCCGTAGAGCGTGAAGGTCGAATACGGCAGCCAGAACAGCGACAAGCCGCGCAGCCCGTAGTACCAGAACAGCAGCTTGCGGTTGTCGTAGCGGTCCGAAAGATAGCCTGACAGCGTCGTGCCGACCAGGTCGAAGGCGCCCATCATCGACAGCACCGAGGCGGCCGGCACGGCGGTGAGGCCGTTGTCGCCGCAAAGCGAGATGAAGTGCGTCTGCACCAGGCCGTTGGTGCTCAGGCCGCAGATGAAGAAGGTGCCGGCTAGGATCCAGAAGGTGCGGTTGTGCACCGCCTCGGCGAGCATCGTGAACGGACCCCAGAAGCTGTGCGGGACGGGCGGGCCGGCGACCGCGGGCGTCGGGTCGTCGCCGGTCTCGCCGTAGGCGCGCAGGCCCATCGTCTTCGGGCTGTCCTGCATGAAGAGGAAGACAAGGACGGCGACCATCACGCAGGCCGCGAACACCGGGATCACGGCGTAGCGCCAGCCGACGTTCTCGATCAGCCAGGCGGCGAAAGGCAGGAAGATGAGCTGGCCGGTGGCGGTGCTGGCAGCGAGCAGGCCGACGACGAGGCCGCGCCGCGCCGTGAACCAGCGGTTGGCGACCATCGCCCCCAGCACCAGCGCCGTCAGCCCCGTGCCACAACCGAGCACCAGGCCCCACAGGATGAACAGCTGCCAGAGCTGCGTCACCTGCGTCGCCAGCACCATGGCGGTGGCGACGAAGCCGGCGGCCGCGATCATGACGCGGCGCAGCCCGTAGCGGCCGATGAAGACGGCGGCGAACGGACCGAGCAGGCCGAACAGCGCGAAGCGCACCGCGAACACCGACGACAGCTGGTCGGTGGTCCAGCCGAACTCCTTGCTCAGCGGCTGCAGCATGGCCCCCGGCAGGCCGAGCGCCGCCGAGGTGGTGAGCATAGCGAAGAAGGTGACCGCGGCGATGACCCACGCGTAGTGGATGCGGCGCCGAGCGAGCAGCCCGGCCAGGGCTTGTGCGAACATGGATTTCCTTGCAGCTGCAATGATTGTAGCTACAATTGGCCATGGCCGTCGCGACACGATCCCCGAAAGCCCCTGCCGCCGCACCGGCAGCGGCGGCATCGCCACGCGGCTGCAGCAGCCTGAAGGTGCGGCGGCTCTCGCGGCGCATCAGCCAGCACTTCGATCGCATTGTCGCCGAGTCCGGCCTGAAGACGACCCAGTACTCGCTGCTCTGCCACGTCGTCGACCTCGGCCCGGTCCGGCCCGGCGAGCTGGCCCGCGCCATGGACCTCGACGCCTCGACGCTGACGCGCAATCTCCAGCCGCTGATCGCTGCCGGCTGGGTCACGACCGGCCCAGGCGACGACGAGCGCAGCCGCGCCGTCGTCCCCACGGAGGCTGGGCGCGCCAAGCGCGCCGACGCGAAGCGCGTCTGGAAGCGGGCGCAGCTGGCCTTCAACGACCGCATCGGCAGCGAGGCCGTGGCCCGGCTGCACGCCGCGGTCGACGAATGCTTGGCCTTGCTCGACGCCGCCGACGCGGCGCCTTGAGTCGCCGCTCGCTCAGCCGGCCGCGGCGAGCGGCGGCATCGTGTAGTTGAGGGCGAGCCGGCCGCCGTCGACGGCGACGATCTCGCCGGTCATGTAGCTCGCCGCATCGCTGGCGAGAAAGGCGCAGACGGCGGCCACCTCGGCCGGCTCGCCGAGCCGTCGCAAGGGCGTTCGACCCATGATCCGTTCCTTCGCCTCGGCGCTGCCGAGGACGGCCTTCTGCGCCAGCTCGGTGGCGATGGTGCCCGGCGCGACGGCGTTGACGCGGATGCCGTGGTCGGCCAGCGCCAGTGCCATCGCCCGCGTCAGCTGGTTGATGCCGCCCTTGCTGGCGTTGTAGCTGGCGATGGTCGGGATCGCCATGACGCCGTTGACCGAACTCATGTTGACGATGGCGCCGCCGCCGCCCTTGACCATCTCGCGCGCCACCGCCTGGCCGACGCGAAAGGCGCCGCTCAGGTTGACGCCGATCACCGCCTCCCAGTCGGCCTCGCTGATGTCGAGGAAGTCGGCGGCGCGAAAGATGCCGGCGTTGTTGATCAGGATGTCGATTCGGCCGAAGGCTTGCACCGTGGCGGCGGTGGCTGCGTCGACATCGCCGGCCTGCGCGACGTCGCAGCGCACCGCCATCGCGCCGCGGCCGATCTCGGTGGCGAGCCTCTGCGCGGCGACAGCGTCGATGTCCCAGAGCGCGACCTTCGCGCCGCACTGCGCGAACAGCCGGGCGCAGGCCGCGCCGATGCCGTTCGCCGCGCCGGTGACGACGGCGAACTTGCCGCCGAAATCGAAGCGAACCGAGCTCATGTCGTGGTCCTGTCCAGCCAGATGCCGATGCCCTGCGCGTTGAGCTCGAAGTCGAGCGCGAGCAGTTCGCGGATCCGCTCGTCGCTCAGCGTCACGCCATGGGCGCGCAGGCTCTGCAGGTGGATCGTCTCGAGGCCGCGCTTCAGGGCCTCGTGCCGGACCGGTGCGGTGGCGAGTGAGCGGGCGAGCGTCACCATCTCGTCGAGCTGGCCGAAGAACAGCTCGGCGAGCCGCGGCACGTCGCCGACCGGGCCGTAGTGGGTGACGTAGATCTGCTGCGGCGTGAAGGCCAGCATGCGCTCGATCGAGCGGCGCAGCGCCTCCGGCTGGAACTGCACCGGCGTCGTCGTCGGCATGATCCAGGCGCCGCGCGCGGTGTCGAACTCGCGGTACGAGAGGCCGAAGGTGTCGCCGGTGAAGATGCCGCGGCTCTGCTCGTCCCAGATGCAGTGGTGATGCATCGCGTGGCCGGGCGTGTCGAGAAAGAGGAGCGGCCGGCCGGCCAGCGTCATCGTCATGCCGTCGCTGGTCGGCACGACGCGGTCTTCGGGCACGCCGACGATGGTGCCGTACGAACGCTCGATCTCCTCGGCGCCGTAGACCGCCGTCGCGCCCTTGACCAGGTGCGCCGGGTCGATCAGGTGGCGGGCGCCGCGTGGGTGCGCGACCAGCCGCGCGCGCGGAAGATGCTGCATGAGCAGGCCGACCCCGCCGGCGTGGTCGAGATGGACGTGGGTCGCTATGACGAGGTCGACGTCTTCGGGCGCCAGCCCCGCGGCGTCGAGCGCGGCGAGCAGCCGCGGCACCGAGTGGTTGGTGCCGGCGTCGACGAAGGCGGCGCGGCCTTTTTCGACGATCAGGTAGGCGGCGTCGAAGCGCGGCCGATGAAAGCCGGTGTCGACGACGTGGATGCCGTAGTCGAGACGGTCGACGAATTCGGGGACCGCGGCGCCGTGGATTTCTGCCTGCATCGAGATGATTCTAGAGAGCGCGTTGCGAACGCGGTCTTGGCGCCGCGCCCAGAATCGGTCGATCGACCGCGCACGCCGGTGCTCGGACACAGCAGGAGACATCCGATGCCAGACACCAAGACCGTCTTCCTTCGCCGCACCGGCGCGCTGCTCGCCGTTCTTGCCACCGCCGGATGTGCGGCGGGCGTCAATTTCGCGCCCCGGCCCACCGAGGCGGATCTGGCCACCATCCAGCCGGGCTGGACGCGCGACCAGGTGCTGGCGCGCGTCGGCCCGCCGACCTGGGTGTTCGGCGTGCGTCAGGAGAACCTGTCGATCTGGAACTATCGCTACAGCCGGACCGACTGCATCATCTACCAGGTGAGCATGCGGCCCGACGGCACAGTCCGCGACTCGGCGCAAGGCTACGACCCGGCCTGCGACGGGCCTGGCGACCGCAACTGACGCCTCAGGCCGCCAGCAACTGGCGCAGCACGAACGGCAGGATGCCGCCGTGCCGGTAGTAGTCGACCTCGATCGGCGTGTCGATGCGCAAGGTCAGCGGCACCGAGCGGCTGCTGCCATCGGCCGAATGGATCACCAGCGTCGCGTCCTGCTGCGGACGCAGGTCGGCGATGATCTCGACGTCGAAGGTCTCGTCGCCGTGGATGCCGAGCGACTCCCATGAATCGCCCGGCTTGAACTGCAGCGGCAGCACGCCCATGCCGACCAGGTTGGAGCGGTGGATGCGCTCGAAGCTCTTCGCCACCACTGCCTTGATGCCGAGCAATTGCGTGCCCTTGGCGGCCCAGTCGCGGCTCGAGCCGGTGCCGTATTCCTCGCCGCCGAAGACGATCGTCGGCGTGCCCTCGGCCATGTACTTCATCGCCGCGTCGTAGATGAACATCTTCTCGCCCGCGGGCTGGAACAGCGTCACGCCGCCTTCCTCGCGCGAGCCGCTTGCATCGGCCGGGATCATCAGGTTCTTGATGCGCACGTTGGCGAAGGTGCCGCGCATCATGACGTCGTGGTTGCCGCGGCGCGAGCCGTAGGAATTGAAGTCGGCCTTGACGACGCCGTTGTCCTTCAGCCACTGGCCGGCCGGTGACGCTTCCTTGATGGCGCCGGCGGGCGAGATGTGGTCGGTGGTGATCGAGTCGCCGAACAGCCCGATCGCCCGCGCTCCCTTGACGCCGATCTCGGCGGCGTGTGGCGTCATCTCGAAGCCGTCGAAGAACGGCGGCTTGGCGATGTAGGTCGAGCCGGGCCAGCTGTAGACCTGGCCTTGCACGCCCTTGATCTTCTGCCAGAGCGGGCCGGGCTCGTTGGCGACCTTGTCGTAGTTGGCCTTGAAGGCCTTGCCGTTCATGGCGTACTTCATCAGCGCCGCGATCTCGTCGCTGGTCGGCCAGATGTCGCCGAGGTAGACGTCCCTGCCGCCCTTGCCCTTGCCGACCGGCTCGGTCATGAGGTCCTTCAGCACCGTGCCGGCGATCGCATAGGCGACGACGAGCGGCGGGCTGGCCAGGAAGTTGGCCTTCAGGTTCGGATGGATGCGCGCCTCGAAGTTTCGGTTGCCCGAGAGCACGGCAGCGCAGACCAGATCGTTCTTCGTGATCGCGTCGTTCAGCTCCGGCGTCAGGTCGCCCGCGTTGCCGATGCAGGTCGTGCAGCCGTAGGCGGCGACGTTGAAGCCGAGCTTGTCGAGGTAGGGGATGAGCCCGGCCCTGGTGAGGTATTCGGTGACGATGCGCGAGCCCGGCGCCAGCGAGGTCTTGATGCGCGGGTTGACCTTCAGGCCGGCCTCGACTGCCTTTTTCGCGAGCAGGCCGGCGGCGAGCATGACGCTCGGGTTCGACGTGTTGGTGCACGAGGTGATCGCCGCGATCAGCACGTCGCCGTTGCCGACCGTCGTGTCGCCAAGCGCCGGCTGGTGCGGCCCGGATTCGTAGAGCGCCGCCGAGAGCGTCTGCTTGTTCGCGCTCATCTCTTCGACCGAACGCGGCGAGCCGGGCTGCACTGCGGGCGTGTGCGGCACCTTGGCTTCACTTTCGACGCTGCGTGCGTCGTGGGCGCGTACGAGATGGCGCGTGAGCAGGTGGCCGGCCGGCTGGTTGAAGCCGTTCTCGGTCGGTGCCTTCGAGAACAGCGAGGTGAACTGCGACTTGACCATGCCGAGCTCGATCCGGTCCTGCGGCCGCTTCGGGCCGGCCAGGCTGGGCGTCACCGTGCCGAGGTCGAGCGAGACGACCTGCGAGTAGTCGATCTGGCCGGCGCGCGGAATGCCGTACAGGCCTTGCGCCTTGAAGTAGGCCTGGAAGGATTCGATCTCGGCCTTGGTGCGGCCGGTGCCCTCGAAGTATTCGATCGTCTTGTCGTCGACCGGGAAAAAGCCCATCGTCGCGCCGTACTCCGGCGCCATGTTGGCCATCGTCGCGCGGTCGGGCACGGCGAGGCCGGCGACGCCTTCGCCGAAGAACTCGACGAACTTGCCGACCACCTTGGCCTTGCGCAGGATCTCGGTCACGGCGAGCACGAGGTCGGTGGCGGTGACGCCCTCGCGCAGGCGCCCGGTGAACTCGAAGCCGACCACGTCGGGCGTCAGGAAGTAGACCGGCTGGCCGAGCATGGCGGCCTCGGCCTCGATGCCACCGACGCCCCAGCCGACCACGCCGATGCCGTTGATCATGGTCGTGTGGCTGTCGGTGCCGACCAGCGAGTCGGGGTAGTAGACCGGCGCTTCGCCTTTCTTCGCCTTGCTCTTGAACACGCCGCGCGCCAGGTACTCGAGGTTGACCTGGTGGACGATGCCGAAGCCGGGCGGCACGACGCCGAAGGTGTCGAAGGCCTGCATGCCCCACTTCATGAACTGGTAGCGCTCGAGGTTGCGCGTGAACTCGAGCTTCATGTTCAGGTCGAGCGCCCTCTTCGTGCCGAAGTAGTCGATCATGATCGAGTGGTCGACGACGAGGTCGACCGGCACCAGCGGCTCGATCGTCTTGGCGTCCTTGCCCATCTCGTGGGCGACGTTGCGCATCGCCGCCAGGTCGGCGAGCAGCGGCACGCCGGTGAAGTCCTGCAGCACGACGCGGGCGACGACGAAGGGCACCTCGTCGAGGCGCGGCGCGTTCGCCTTCCAGCCGGCGACCTCGACGACGTGCTCGGGCAGGACGCGCTTGCCGTCGCAGTTGCGCAGCACCGACTCGAGCACGATGCGGATCGAGACCGGCAGGCGCGAGATGTTCGGGTACTGCTTCGCCAGCACCGGCAGCGAATAGAACGAGCCTTCCTTGCCGGAGGCGGTCTTGAAGGTCTGCAGGGTGGAGGCAAAAGCGTGTGACATGGCGTGGGTCCTCGAAGAGGTGGCGTTGGAACGTTCACTGCGCGGGCCGCGGCACGATGACGCGCAGGCCCTTGAAGTAGTCGCGGAAGAATCCTTCGTCGCGCGTGATCAGCGCGCTGCATTGCAGGAGGGCGTGGGCACCGATCAGGAAGTCGGGCACGGCTCGCTGCGCAGCGGCGCCCCGGCCCTCGGCCCTGGCGCGCTGCTTGTAGCGACGTTGCATCTCCCCGGCGCGCACGGCCGCGCGCAGCTCGGTCGACGAAAACAGGATGCCGGCATCCTCGAGGGTCTCGACGAAGTCGCTGCCGAAGCCGAGCCCGGCCACGACCTCGGCGACGACCACGTCGCAGACGACCACCGGGCCGAGCGAGAGGGCGCGGCGCAGCGCTTCTTCGGCGGCGTCGGCGCGAGCGTCGCTGCCGAGCAGGTCGACCACGACCGAGGAGTCGACGGCGATCACTTGCGGCGAGCCCGCTTCGCCGGCACGTCGATCGGCAGCGGATACGGATCGCCGGGCGCCCGCCCGCGCAGCTCGCGCATGACGTCGTCGGAGCTCACGCCTTCGGGCAGCTTGTATTTGCCGCGCAGCCGACAAGGCGTCGTCGACGTTCTTGCGCAGGATGATGCGGCCGCCGTCGAGCTCGACCTTGAGCTGCGTGCCCTTGGTCAGGCCGAGCGCGTCGCGAACCGCCTTGGGCAGGGTGATCTGGCCTCTCTCGGCGACGGTCGCTTCCATGTCGGGCTCACCTGTGATTCAGAAGTATGCATGAATCATACATACTTTGGATTGCATATTCAAGCGGCCTCAACCGTGCCGCGCCTCGAAATCCCTCATGTACGCGACCAGAGCCTGCACGCCCTCGATCGGCATCGGGTTGTAGATCGAGGCGCGCATGCCGCCGACCAGCCGGTGTCCCTTGAGGGCGAGCAGGCCGGCCGCCTTCGCGCCCTCGAGAAACGCCGCGTCGAGGGCCGGATCGGCGAGGTGGAAGACGACGTTCATCAGCGAGCGGTCTTCATGCGCGATACGGTTCACGTAGAAGCTGCTGCCATCGAGCGCGGCGTAGAGGAGCGCCGCCTTGGCCTGGTTGCGCACGGCCATCGCCGTCAGCCCGCCGCCGGCCTTGATCCAGCGGAACACCAGTCCGGACAGGTAGATGGCAAAGGTCGGCGGCGTGTTGATCATCGAGTTGTTCGCCGCCTGGATCGTGTAGTCGAAGGCCTCGGGCGTGATCGGCAGGGCGCCGCCGAGCAGGTCGTCGCGGACGATGACGAAGGTGAGGCCGGCCGGGCCGATGTTCTTCTGCGCGCCACCGTAGATCAGCCCGTAGCGCGAGACGTCGATCGGCCGCGACAGGATGTTCGACGACATGTCTGCCACGAGCGGGACTTCGCCGGTTTCGGGCACCCAGTGGTACTCGACGCCGCCGATCGTCTCGTTGGCGCAGATGTGGACGTAGGCCGCGCCCGGATCGAGGCGCCATGCCGATTGCTGCGGGATTGCCGTGAAGCCGCTCGCCTTGCCGCTCGCCGCGACGTTGACCGTGCAGTAGTGCGACGCTTCGGCGATCGAGCGCGTCGACCAGGCGCCGGTGTCGACGTAGTCGGCGCTCCTCCTGCCGCGCAGCAGGTTCATCGGCACGATCGCGTTCTGGCCGATCGCGCCGCCCTGCAGGAAAAGCACCTTGTAGTTCGCCGGAATCGCGAGCAGCTCGCGCAGATCGGCCTCGATGCCGGCCTGGATCGCCATGAATTCCTTGCCGCGATGGCTCATCTCCATCACCGACATGCCGGTGCCGTTCCAGTCGAGCATTTCTTCGGCGGCCTGACGCAGCACGGGCTCGGGCAGGGCGGCGGGACCGGGGCTGAAATTGAACGGACGCGGCATGCGGTCGATTATCGAGCCGGACTTCGCGCTCACTGCGTTCAAACAGGCCGCGGCAAGTCAGATTGACGGTGCGCGCTGCGCGCGCCGCCCCGAGCGCTGCGCTGCTCAGCGCCGCCGATGCGCGCCCGCCCGGCCGCCCGGCGCCGCCGCGTGGAACACCGCCTCAACGCGGAAAGCTACAAACTACGACGGATTCGAAGCCGCCTTCGCCGCCTTCGCCGCTTCGATCTGCTCGCGCTGCTTCGGACTGACGCAATCGTCGACGATCCGGCGCGAGGTGACGGTGTTCAGCAACATCGACTTGCTGGCGATCTGCACCATCAGCGTCTCGCCGCGGACATCTTCGAGACGGATCGCGCCGGTTGAGGAGAGCACGGGCTTCATCAGCCACTCGCCTTTGGCGTGCCTGACCGTCACGTAGCCCGAGTACTTGGGGCTCTGCTCGATGTCGACCGTCTGGTTGAACTCGCAGTCGTACTTGCCGAAGTAGACCATCTCGGCCGCCTTGACCTGCTCGGGATAGGCGTCGGGGATGATCATGTCGGGCTTTTTCGGCGCAGTCGGCGCTGCTGCCTTCGCCGCCGCCTTGACGGCGGGCTTGACCGGAGTGGTGGTCTGGGCGAGCGCGGGCAGGGCGACTGCGCCGGCGGCGAGGATCGCGAGAACGAGTCGGGCGGGCTGAAGGGCGATGCGTGCGGTCATGGGGTGGTCTCCGGCAGTCGGTCGAGCGCGATGGCGATTGTGGTTCAGCGTCCCGGGCGCCGCGATGGCGCCTTACCCGGAGTTACCGCCTGCGCCGGAACTGCGTCACGCCGGGAGCGGATGGGTCAGCCGGCGTTCGGTTCGGCTCGGTGAAGAAGCGTTGCTGCACGTCGTCGGGGAGTCGGACGCCGGTGCGCCGGGCGCGGGCCAGCAGGCGCCAGAAGTAGCGATAGCTGGCCCGGTCGTGCAACACGCCGGCGTGGCGGATCGGCGCCCAGTCGGCGTCCTGCGCGGCGGCGACGATGGCGATCGCCTCGTCGACTTCGTCGGCGGCCGGTGCGAAGGCGGCGACGATCGTGCGGATCTGGCCCGGGTGGATGCTCCACATCCGGGTGTAGCCGAGCTCGCGCGAGGCACGCCGCGCCGCCTCGGCAACGACCGCCATGTCGTTCAGCTCGGTGACGACGCTGTGCGAAGGCGTCTTGGCGAACGCATGGCACGCCGCCGAGATCTCGAGCTTGGCGCGGACCACCAGCGGATGCGCGAACTGGCCCTCGGCCGACATCGCCGAGGCCGGAATGGCGCCGCGATGCGCCGAGACGAAGTCCATCAAGCCGAACGAGATCGACTCGATGCGCGGATGGGCGGCGATCGCCGCCACCTCGCGCAGGCCGCCGTGCGTCTCGACCAGGACGTGCAGGGGGATGCTCACGCCACCGGAAGCCGCATCGATCGCCGCCGCCGCCCGGGCGACGTCGGCGACGCCGTTCACTTTCGGCACCATCACGTAGGGCAGACGCGCCGCGGCGGCGCCGACGACGGTCGCCATGTCGTCTTCGAACGAGGCGTGATCGACCGGGTGCACGCGCACGCCGCAGCGCCCGTGCACGTTGCGCGGCGAGAGCAGCATCGCCGTGACGAGCTGCGCATGCTCGGCCTCGCCGCCGACCGGCGCGCCGTCTTCGCAGTCGAGCGTGACGTCGAACACCGGCCCGAGCTCGGCCTGCAGGTCGAGGCTCTTCAGCATGCGTGCCTCGACGCCGGCGTAGTGGTCGCAGACAGGCAGCTCGACGGCAGCCTCGCCGGCGTCGAAGAGCGCCTGCTGCGGCGAGATCATGCCGACCGCCGCTCGCGCGCCTGCCTCAGAGCAGGTGGGCGACGCCGGCCTGCTCGTCTTGCAGCTCCTTCAGCGTCACGTTGATCCGCTCCTGGCTGAAGGCGTCGATCGGCAGGCCTTCGACGACCTTGTACTTGCCACCTTCGGTGGTGACCGGGAAGCCGAACATCGTGTCCTTGGGGATGCCGTACAGGCCGTCGGACGGCACGCCCATCGTCACCCATTTGCCGTTCGTGCCTAGCGCCCAATCGCGCATGTGGTCAATGGCGGCGTTGGCGGCCGAGGCGGCCGACGAGACGCCGCGCGCCGCGATGATCGCCGCGCCGCGCTTGCCGACCGTGGGCAGGAAGGTGCCGGCATTCCAGGCGTCGTCGCCGATCATGTCCTTGACGCTCTTGCCGCCGATCGTCGCGAAGCGGTAGTCGGCGTACATCGTCGGCGAATGGTTGCCCCAGACCGCCATCTTCTCGATCTCGGCGACCGGCTTGCCGGTCTTCGCCGCGACCTGGCTGAGGGCGCGGTTGTGGTCGAGGCGAAGCATCGCCGTGAAGCTCTCGCGCGGCAGGCCGGGCGCGCTCCTCATGGCGATGTAGGCATTGGTGTTGGCCGGGTTGCCGACGACCAGCACCTTGACGCTGCGCTTGGCCACGGCGTCGAGCGCCTTGCCCTGGGCGGTGAAGATCTCGGCGTTGACGACGAGCAGCTCGGCGCGCTCCATGCCCGGGCCGCGCGGCCTGGAGCCGATCAACAGCGCGTAGTCGACGTCCTTGAAGGCGGTCATCGGATCGCCGTGCGCTTCCATGCCGGCGAGCAACGGGAAGGCGCAGTCCTGCAGCTCCATCATCACCCCTTGCAGCGCCTGCTGCGGCTTTTCCATCGGCACTTCGAGCAGGCTGAGGATGACCGGCTGGTCCTTGCCGAGCATTTCGCCCGAGGCGATGCGAAAGACGATGGCGTAACCGATCTGGCCGGCGGCGCCGGTGACCGCAACGCGGACGGGGGGCTTGCTCATTGGAGACTCCAAAGACGAAGGGGTGGATGGGTGACGGGCGGGCGGGGGCGGACCGGCCCGGTTAAAGTCTGTTGCGTTGCAATAAAATCGACAGGCTGCGCACAGCGGCTCGCTCTCGAACAAAAAGGCTGGACATGGTCATGTCGCTGAAAGAACAACCCGGGAAGGCTCGGCCGGTCTATCGCAATATCCACGTCACACAGCTCGCATCGTATCGCCTGCCGCCGGCCGGATGGGTCTCGATCCTGCATCGGATCAGCGGCTTTTCGATGTTCCTGCTGCTGCCGTTCGCGATCTGGATGTTCGACACCAGCGTCACGTCCGAATCCTCGTTCGAGCAGTTCAGCAGCCTGTTCGCCTACGGCATCGCCGGCCTGCCGGGCTGGATCTTCAAGCTGGTCGCCTTCGCCCTGATCTGGGCTTACCTGATGCACTTCTGTGCCGGGCTGCGCCACCTCTGGATGGACGCGACGCACGCCGTCGGCCTCGAGTTCGGGCGCAACTCTGCCTGGGCCGCGATCGGCCTCAGCACGCTGCTCACGGTCGTGCTCGGCGCCAAGCTCTTCTCGCTTTTCTGAGCGCACAGGATGTCCACCACCTTCGGTTCCAAGCGGCTGGTCGTCGGCGCCCACTACGGGCTGCGCGACTGGCTCTCGCAGCGCTTCACGGCGCTGGTCATGGCCGTCTTCACGGTTGCGGTGTTGGTCCAGCTCCTGGTCGGCGGGCCGATCGACTACTACAAGTGGTCGTCGATCTTCGCCCGCCAGTGGATGAAGGCGCTGACCTTCGTCGTCATCGTCTCGATGCTCTGGCACGTCTGGGTCGGCGTGCGCGACATCTGGA
>JANXXS010000154.1 GCA_025350505.1 Burkholderiales bacterium | reverse complement strand
AGTGGTGCGCGGCGCGTGGCCTGAGCGCGCACGTCAGCGTCAGCGACGAGTCGGACTACGCGGCGAGCTTCGTCGTCGTCGAAACGCGAGGTGAAAGATGAAGGAAGCTGTCCACGCCCCGGTGGTGCTCGACGTCGCCGGGCTCGCCCTCGACGATGCCGACCGGCGACGCCTCGTCCATCCCTTGGCCGGCGGCGTCATCCTGTTCGCGCGCAACTGGCGCGACCGGCGCCAGCTGACCGAGCTCGTCGCCGAGATCAAGTCGCTGCGGCCCGACATGCTCGTCTGCGTCGACCATGAAGGTGGCCGCGTGCAGCGCTTCCGCAGCGACGGCTTCACTGCCTTGCCGGCGATGCGCGCGCTCGGCGAGATGTGGATGGACGACGCTCACGCCGGCCGTGGCGAAGGCGCGATGCGCGCGATGGAAGCCGCCAGCGCCGCCGGCCACGTGCTCGCCAGCGAGCTGCGCGCCTGCGGCGTCGACCTCAGCTTCACGCCGGTGCTCGATCTCGATCATGGCGCCAGCAGCGTCATCGGCGACCGCGCCCTGCATCGCGATCCGCGCGTCGTCGCCGTGCTTGCCAGGAGCCTGATGCACGGACTGCTCGAAGCGGGCATGCGCAATTGCGGCAAGCACTTTCCCGGACACGGCTTCGTCAAGGCCGACAGCCACGCCGAGGTGCCGGTCGACGATCGGACGCTCGCTGCCATCCTCGGCGACGACGCCAAGCCTTATCGATGGCTGGCCGGCACGCTGGCCAGCGTCATGCCGGCGCACGTCGTCTATTCAAAGGTCGATCGCAACCCGGCCGGGTTTTCGGCGCGCTGGTTGAAGGACATCCTGCGCCTGCAGCTCGGCTTCGACGGCGCGATCTTCAGTGACGACCTGAGCATGGCCGGAGCCCGCCGGGTCGGCGGCGTCGACCTCAGCTACACCGAGGCGGCGACGCTCGCGCTCGATGCGGGCTGCGACATGGTGCTGCTGTGCAACCAGTCGCTCGGCGACGGCGCGGCCGTCGATGGCCTGCTTGAAGGCCTGTTCGAGGCCGTGGCGACCGGCCACTGGCAGCCCGATCCGGTGAGCGAAGCGCGGCGTCTCGACCTGCTGCCCCAGACGACGCCGATCGCGTGGGACGAGCTGATGCACTCGCCCGCGTACCAGCGCTCGCTGGAGCGACTGCCCTAGGTTGCCGAGACCGCGCCGCGCCCGCCGTCGGGGCGGGCGCCGCCCGACAGGCGTTCTAGGTGCCCGGCGTCTGCGTCTCGAAGGGCAGCCGCACCTGCGACAGGTCCTTCTTCGTCTCGACCAGCACGAGCGGCCCGGCGTCGACGCTTTCGACCTTTCGGATCTCGCGCGGCGCGCGCACCGGTGCCGGCATCGCCGCCATGGCCTCCTGCGCTGCCTTGATCTTCGCTTCGTCGGAGTTCACCCATTGGAGTCCCGCTTCGCCGGCGACGGCCTGCAGCGAGTCGATGGGCAGGACGTAGTCGGGCGCAGTCGCCGCGACTGGCTCGGGCACGGGCGCGTGCGGCGCTTCATGCAGAGGCTCGTGCCGCGCGGGCGGTGCCTCCCGGTGTGCCTCGAACAAGGGCATGCGCGAAGCAACCGGCTCTCGCACTGCCGGTGCGAACTCCGGCTCGCCATGGACTGCTGCCGTGGGCGGCACCGCGCTGTCGTGGGCCGACTGCTCGGCGACCGGCGCGGTCGGCGTCGACGCTTCGCGGGGAGCGGCTTCATTCGCGTCGACTTCGGGCGCGCCTTCGCGCGGGCCGCGGTCCCGGCCGCGGCCACCGCGACGGCGACGGTTGCCCGAGCCCTCGCTACGCGTATCGCTCGTATTGCCGGCGTCTTCGATCGTCGCCTCGGCGGTCTCGACGGGCGTGTCGCTGCCGTTGGCGTCGGCAAGGGCGGCCGGCACGTCGTGCCCGGGCGGCATCGCTTCGCCGTCATGCGCCGTTTGCGCGTCGCGACCCACCTCGCTGCCGTTCACGTCGTCGCGGTCGCGACCGCGACCGCCGCGGCGGTTGCGCCGGCGTCCGCCCTGGCGATCGCCGCCCTCTCCGGTCTCGACGCCGTTCGGGTTGGGCTGCGTGTCGACGAACGATGCGGGAACGCCTTCCGCGCTCATCGAGGCATCGGCGGCCTCGCCGTTACCGGGCGCGGGGCGGTCCTGGCGACCACCGCGACGCTCGTCGCCGCGGCTCTCGTCGCGTCCTTCCTGACGCGGCTCGTTGCGCGGCCCACGATCGCCACGATCGCTGCGCTCACCGCCGCGACCGGCACGGGGCTCGCGCGGCTCACGCGGCTCGCGCGCTTCACGCGGTTCGCGCGCTTCGTTCCGACCCGGCTCGGCGCCGTCGGCCTTCGGGCCCGCGTCGGCACCACGCTCGCCGCGTCGGCCGCGGCCTTGTGCTTCGCCGCCGCCCTCGGGACGATCGGCGGAGCGCTCGCCGCGCCTGCCGCCGCGCCCGCCGCGGCCACCGCGATCGCCACGCTCGTTGCGGTCGCCGCCGCGGTCGCCGCGGCCGTCACGCTCGCCACGCTCGCGCTTGGGTGCGTCGCCGGTCGTCGGCGCCGGCAGGGCGAGCGGCTTGGCCGCGACCGGTGCCGGCTCGTCGCTCGAGAAGATGCTCTTGACCCAGGAAAAGAAGCCGCGACCCGCGGGCGCCGCAGCAACCGGGGCCGGTGCAGCGACAGGCAAGGCGGCGGGCCTCGCCGGCTCGGCAGCGCGCGGCTCGGGCCGCGGCTCGGGTGTCGGCGCCGGCGTCTCGGGCAGGATGCCCTTGATGACCGGCTCCTGCTTGGCCTTGGTCTTCTCGCGCCGCGTGATCCCGACCTCTTCTTCCTGCTCGTCGACCATCGTGTAGCTGGCCTGTAGGTTCTCGAGGCGCGGGTCGTCGTGGCGCAGCCGCTCGAGGCGGTAGTTCGGCGTTTCGAGGTTCTTGTTCGGCACGAGCAGCACGGTGACGCGCTGCTTCAGCTCGATCTTGGTGATCTCGGTGCGCTTCTCGTTCAACAGGAACGAGGTCACTTCCACCGGCACCTGCACGTGCACGGCGGCGGTGTTGTCCTTCATCGACTCTTCCTGGACCATGCGCAGGATCTGCAGCGCGCTGGACTCGGTATCACGGATGTGGCCGGTGCCGTTGCAACGCGGGCAGGTGATGTGGCTGCCTTCGCTGAGTGCCGGGCGCAGGCGCTGCCGGCTCATCTCGAGCAGGCCGAACTTGCTGATCGACGAGAACTGGACGCGGGCGCGGTCCTGCCGCAGCGCGTCGCGCAGCCGGGTTTCGACCTCGCGCCGGTTCTTCGACTCTTCCATGTCGATGAAGTCGACAACGATCAGGCCGCCCAGGTCGCGCAGCCGCATCTGGCGCGCGATCTCGTCGGCGGCCTCGAGGTTGGTGCGGGTCGCGGTTTCCTCGATGTCGGAGCCGCGGGTCGAGCGCGCCGAGTTGACGTCGACCGAGACCAGCGCCTCTGTGTGGTCGATGACGATGGCGCCGCCCGAAGGCAGGTTCACGGTGCGCGCGAACGCGGTCTCGATCTGGTGCTCGATCTGGAAGCGCGAGAAGAGGGCGGCGTCGTCCTTGTAGCGCTTGACCTTGTGCGCCGTCTCCGGCATCACGTGGGCCATGAACTGCTGGGCCTGGTCGTAGATGTCGTCGGTGTCGATCAGGATCTCGCCGACGTCGGCAGTGAAGTAATCGCGGATCGCGCGGATCACCAGCGACGATTCCTGGTAGATCAGGAACGCGCCCTTGCCGGCCTGGGACGCGCC
This sequence comes from Burkholderiales bacterium, assembly GCA_025350505.1. Taxonomy (GTDB): domain Bacteria; phylum Pseudomonadota; class Gammaproteobacteria; order Burkholderiales; family Burkholderiaceae_C; genus Schlegelella_A. The sequence goes on along the minus strand of JANXXS010000154.1, from coordinate 1,457 downwards.
GTCGATCGCGGTCCAGAGCTTGAGCATGTAGTTCAGGTCCCACTGCAGCTCGGGCGCGCTGCGGCCGATACCGGCGGTGCGGGCGATCAGGCTCATGCCCTTGGGGTAGTCGAGCTGGTCGAGGTTTTCCTTCAGCTCTTCGCGGTCTTCGCCTTCGATGCGGCGCGAGACGCCGCCACCGCGCGGGTTGTTCGGCATCAGCACCAGGTAGCGGCCGGCCAGCGAGACGAAGGTGGTCAGGGCCGCGCCCTTGTTGCCGCGCTCTTCCTTCTCGACCTGTACGAGCAGCTGGTCGCCGTCGCGAATCGCGTCCTGGATGCGCGCGGTGCGCGCGTCGGTGCCTTCGCGGAAGTAGTTCTTCGAGATTTCCTTGAACGGCAGGAAGCCGTGGCGGTCTTCGCCGTAGTCGACGAAGCAGGCTTCGAGCGAGGGCTCGACCCGTGTCACGACCGCCTTGTAGATGTTGCCCTTGCGTTGTTCGCGGCCTTCGATCTCGGTCTCGAAATCCATCAGCTTCTGGCCGTCGACGATCGCGAGGCGCCGCTCTTCCGGCTGCGTCGCGTTGATCAGCATGCGTTTCATGTGCACTCCATCATCGGCGCGACCGTTTCGGCGGGCGCGCCTTCTCGTGTCGCTGCGGCCGGGCCGCTCGCGACGAATCGATGCACGAGAAACGCGAGAAGAATCCGGAAGGAATCGCCCTGGACTGCGCGGGAGGGTTCGCGGTCTACGAGACCACGGGCCCGGGCAGCGTTGGCGCGCGCGACGCAGTGAGGGAGCGGATTGGGAGCACGCTGTCGATCACCGGGTCGCAGGCCGAAGCGCGGGGAACCGAAAGGGGCGCGTGAGCGTCGATCCTTTCGTACTCGTCTTCAGCCGGGAAACCTTGTTTGTGGGTTCTTGTCTGTTTGCTCTGCCGTCCCGAGCCTCGAAGCCGCCACGTCACTTGGGGAACGCGGCCTGCCAAAGCGGCGGGACGTTGCATCACCGTTTGCCGGAACAGGATCCGGCCACTTCACGGTTGGCCATCAGTGGTCGCTCGATAGTGCGACGCTAAACTCTGAAAAATCAAACACTTACGGCTGCGCGTGGAGCAACGAATTATAGGGGCCAAAGGCGCCCGGACGGGCGCCGGGGGCGTCGCCGCGGCCGCACCGGCGCCGCACGCGCAAGCCCCGGCTGTGCGAAACGTCTTGATCGACAGCGGCTCGGACGGACAACGGCTCGACAACTTCCTGGCCAAGCTACTGAAGGGCGTGCCCAAGACGCATCTCTACCGCGTCATCCGCTCTGGCGAAGTGCGCGTCAACAAGGGGCGCGCTGCCGCCGACACTCGCCTCGGAGTCGGCGACGAAGTCCGCATTCCGCCCATGCGAACTGCCGACCGAAGCGCGGTGCCCGACGCACCCGGTCGCGAGTTTCCGGTCGTCTTCGAAGACGAGACTCTGCTCGCAATC
>JANXXS010000136.1 GCA_025350505.1 Burkholderiales bacterium | reverse complement strand
GACTCGCTGCTGCACAGCCTGCGCACCGAGCCGCGGCTGGCCGGCTTGCTCGACCGTGCCGAGCAGGAATCGCTCGACGAAGCCGCGCGCTCGAATCTGCGCGAGATCCGGCGCGACTGGAAAGACTCGAACGCGCTGCCGCCGGCGCTGGTCGAGGCGCAATCGCTCGCCACCTCGCGTTGCGAGCACGCCTGGCAGACGCAGCGACCGGCCGAGGACTGGACCGGCTTTCTCGGCAACTTTCGAGAGGTGCTGCGGCTGGCCCGCGAGGAAGCGAAATGCCTCGCCGACGCCAGCGGCCTTTCACCGTACGACGCCCTGCTCGACAAGTTCGAGCCGGGCACGACGAGCAGTGAGGTCGACCGCGTCTTCGGTGACCTGCAGACCTGGCTGCCCGGACTCGTGCGCGCCGCTCGCGACAAGCAGTCGAAGGAGCCCGTGATCGAGCCCGTCGGTCCGTTCCCGAAAGCGATGCAGCGTGCCTTGAGCCTCGACGTCATGGCCGTGCTCGGCTTCGACTTCGAGGCCGGCCGGCTCGACGAGAGCGCGCATCCCTTCAGTGGCGGCGTGCCCGAGGACACGCGGCTGACGACGCGCTACCGCGACGAGGACTTCGTGCGCAGCCTGATGGGCACGATCCACGAAACGGGCCACGCGCGCTACGAGCAGAACCTGCCACGCGAGTCGCTCGGCCAGCCGGTGGCGCGCGCCCGCTCGGCGGCGATCCACGAGAGCCAGAGCCTGTCGTTCGAGATGCAGTTGGCGCGCAACGCGCCCTTTGTCGGCCTGATCGCGCCTTTGCTCGGCAAGCACTTCGGCGCGCAGCCGGCGTTCGAGCCCGGCAACCTGCTGCGCCTGCTGACCCGCGTCGCACCCGGCTTCATCCGCGTCGAGGCCGACGAGCTCACCTATCCGGCGCACGTCATCATGCGCTACGGCATCGAGAAGCGACTGATCGAGGGCGAGATCGAGGCCGAGGACATCCCGACGCTGTGGGACGAAGGCATGGCGTCGCTGCTCGGCGTCGACACGCGCGGCAATTTGAGCAATGGCTGCATGCAGGACGTGCACTGGGGCGCCGGCCTGTTCGGCTACTTCCCCTGCTATACGCTCGGCGCGATGTATGCGGCGCAGTGGTTCGCGGCGATCCGCCGCACCGCGCCGGACCTCGACGATCGCGTCGCGCGTGGCGAACTGGCGCCGGTGTTCGACTGGCTGCGCGCCAACATCTGGCAGCAGGCCAGCCGTTGGCCCACCGCCGAGCTCGCGCAGCGCGCCAGCGGCGAGGCCTTGAACCCGGCGCACTTCAGGCGCCACCTCGAGACGCGCTACCTGGGCAAGGCCACGACCTGAAGTCGCGCTGCGCATGAAAAAAGAGGGCGCCGCGGCGTCCTCTTTTCTGTCGCGGCGCGATGTCGCCGCGATCGTCGAGCCTCAGGCCGCCGTCTTGCGCGGCGCGCGCTTGGCCGGGGCCTTCTTCGCGGTAGCGCTCTTCTTCGCGGCGCCGACCTTGGCCGACGCGGTCTTCGCCGCCGACTTGGCGCGCGACTCGACCTTCGCGCTCAGCGCGTCGATGCGGTCGCTCAGCGCCTGCACGTCCTTCGACGACGGCACGCCGAGCTTCTTCATCGCCTTGGCGGTGCGCTCTTCGAAGATCGACTCGAGCTTGTCCCACTGCTTGCCGGCCTTGGCGGTGACGTCGTCGGCCATGCTGGTCATCTTGCTCTGAACTTCGCTGAATCTCTCTTCGGCGGCGCCCTGCGTCTTCTTCTGCAGCGAGACGCCTTCCTTGACGAGGGCTTCGAAGACCTGCTTGCCCTCGGCCTGCGCCTTGGCGAAGGCACCCATGCCGGCCAGCCAGATTTCCTTCGCCGATTCCTTGACCGAGCTGGCGAGCGCGCTGTCGAACAGGCCGTTTCCGGCGTTCTTCTTGTCGGCCATCGCCTTGAGTTTCTTGACCATGTGATGTTCTCCTGAGTGGGCGGCTGCAACCTGCAGCACTGAGCGCGACTCTAGGCAGCATTCGTCGGGGGCGCACCCTAATCGAGCCGGCGCGGGCATGGCGGGGCCCGGGTCGTGGTGGCCGGGTCGGGGTTTGCCCCGCGCGGCGGCATGCTGCGTTTGCACAAGAATGCACGAGAGGCTGCGCTTCGTGCGCGGCATACGAGACCGGGAGTCAGGAATGCACTACTTCGTTACCGGGGCGACCGGCTTCATCGGCCGGCGCCTCGTCAAGACCTTGCTCGCGCGGCGCGGTGCGACGGTCCACTTCCTGCTGCGCCCGGAAAGCAAGGGCAAGCTCGGCGAGCTGCTCGCGTACTGGGGCGTTGCCGAGGGCGCGAAGAGCCGCGCCGTCCCGGTCTACGGCGACCTCACCGCGAAAAGGCTCGGCGTCTCCGCCGACGACCTGAAAAAGCTCAAGGGCCAGGTCGATCACGTCTACCACCTTGCCGCCGTCTACGACCTCTCGGCCGACGCCGAGTCGCAGATCGCCGCCAACATCGACGGCACCCGCGCCGTGGTCGAGTTCGCCAAGGCGATCGACGCCGGGCACCTGCACCACGTCAGCTCGATCGCTGCGGCCGGCTTGTACGAAGGCGTGTTCCGCGAAGACATGTTCGACGAGGCCGAGGGCCTCGACCACCCGTACTTCATGACCAAGCACGAGAGCGAGAAGATCGTGCGCAAGGAATCGAAGGTGCCGTGGACGGTCTACCGCCCGGCGCTCGTCGTCGGCGACTCGCAGACCGGCGAGATGGACAAGATCGACGGCCCGTACTACTTCTTCAAGCTGATCCAGCGCATGCGGCAGCTGCTGCCGCCGTGGATGCCTTCGATCGGCCTCGAGGGCGGGCGCATCAACATCGTGCCGGTCGATTTCGTGGTTGCCGCGCTCGACCACATCAGTCATCTCAAGACAGACCTCGACAAGCGCTGCTTTCACCTCGTCGACCCGCTCGGCTATCGCGTCGGTGACGTGCTCGACATCTTCAGCAAGGCGGCACACGCGCCGAAGATGAACCTGTTCGTCAACGCGGCGCTGCTCGGCTTCATCCCGAAGAGCGTGAAGAAGGGGTTGATGGCGCTGGCCCCGATCCGGCGCATCAAGGGCGCGGTGCTGAAGGACCTCGGCCTCCCGGAGGACATGCTGACCTTCATCAATTTCCCGACCCGCTACGACTGCCGCGAGGCGCTCGCCGCGCTGAAGGGCTCGGGCATCGAATGCCCGAAGCTGCCCAACTACGCCTGGCGGCTGTGGGACTACTGGGAGCGGCATCTCGACCCGGCGCTGAAGATCGACCACTCGCTGCGCGGCACGGTGGCCGGCAAGGTCGTGCTCATCACCGGCGGCTCGTCGGGCATCGGCCTGGCCGCAGCCTGCAAGTTCGCCGAGGCCGGCGCCATCACCGTGATCTGTGCCCGCGACGAAGCCAAGCTGGTCGAGGCCAAGCGCGAGATCCTCGCCTTCGCCGGTAAGGGCGCGATCGTCGAGACCTATTCCTGCGACATCGCCGACGAGGCCGGCTGCAAAGGCATGGTCGACTGGCTCAACGGCGCGCACGGCGGCGTCGACTTCCTCGTCAACAACGCCGGCCGCTCGATCCGCCGCGCCATCGAGGCCAGCTACGAGCGCTTTCACGACTTCGAGCGGACCATGCAGCTCAACTACTTCGGCTGCCTGCGCGTGACCATGGGTTTCCTGCCGGGCATGGTGGCGAAGAAGAAGGGGCACATCGTCAACATCAGCTCGATCGGCGTGCTGACGAATGCGCCGCGCTTCTCGGCCTATGTCGCGTCGAAGGCGGCGCTGGATGCATGGACGAGGTGCGCGTCGAGCGAATATGCCGACATGGGGATCAGCTTTACCACCATCAACATGCCGCTGGTGAGAACGCCGATGATCGGGCCGACCAAGCTTTATGACAACGTGCCGGTGCTGTCGCCGGAGGATGCGGCGAACATGATTGCGGAGGCTTGTGTCGAGAAGCCGGTGCGGATCGCGACACGGCTGGGGATCACGGGGGAGCTGATGCATGCGCTGGTGCCGCGGGTGGCGCAGATCGTCATGAACTCGACGTTCAGAATGTTCCCCGACAGCGCGGCGGCAAAGGGCGACAAGGACAAGAAGTACCAGCCGTCCGCCGAAGCCATCGCCATGCAACAAATGATGCGCGGCATCCATTTCTGACCCGGATGGACTGCGGCTTCGCCGCCGTCCACGCGGGTGGGGCTCGTTCGACGGATCACCGCGCCGAAGGCGCGGCGTCCGTCAACTCGCCCAGGGGCTCGGCCGCCGCAGGCGGCCTCTCCCTCTCTCGCTTGCGGGAGAGGGTCGGGGGCGGGGCGGGGCTTTCGAGCCGCATACGGCGAGCCCGCCGAGCAGGCCCGGCCTGCAAGCCGGGCCGCGCACTGCAAGTGAGGGTTCTCTACTGCGGGCGGTAGATCCGGTTTTCGCGGAAGGGCGTGCGCACGAGCACGGGGCCAGGGGTAGCCGGGTTGCGCGCGACGCTCAAGCCATTGGCACGCAGGCTCGTCGGCGGCATGCATGTGCCGGTGTTGCGCAGGCCGAGCGCCACCTCGAGCTGGTTCTCGGCGGGGTCGCCGAGCGCATGCGTGAAGTCGTCGGCCACGACGCAAGCCGCCGGCGGCACGAAGCCATCGGGGTAGTCGCCGAAGCCGACGTTGTTGACGCCCTGGAACTGGATCGCGAAATAGGTCGTGTTGCAGTTGTCCTTCGG